>CAYQSE010000060.1:0-27158 GCA_964419905.1 uncultured Enterobacteriaceae bacterium | reverse complement strand
GCCCGCGCCCGGGCCGTGGGAGGGGGTGGTCGACCAGGCGTTTCCGGCCGCGCGCCCCGTCCCGGTCACCCGCCTCGAGGCCTATCTCAAGTGCCCCGCGCGCTACGCGTACGGGCAGCACCTCGGGCTCGACGCGGTCGAGGACTGGGAGCCCGAGCTGGATCGGCTGCGGGGCGGGGTCGCCATCCACAAGATCCTCGAGGTCTTCCTCCAGCGCCGCGGGCTCGCGCCGCTGCGGGGCGAGCCCGACCGCGAGGGCGCGGCGAGCCTGCTCCACGCCGTCGCGTCCGAGGTGCTCGACGAGGTGGCCGAGCAGGGTGGGGTCGAGGCGGCGCTGCTCCACGAACAGCGCCGCCAGTGGCTCGCCGGGCTGTGCGACGACGCGCCGGCTGGCGTGCTGCGCGCGTGGCTCGATCAAGAGGTCGACGAGGCGCTCGCGCTCACCCCGATCGCCACCGAGCACCGCGCCGGTCCGCTCGCGCTCGGGCCCGTCTCGGTGCACGGCACGCTCGATCGGCTCGACCGGCTCGACGGCGGCGGGTTGGTGATCACCGACTACAAGACCGGGTCGCCGCCGAAGGGCAAGGAGGTCCGCCGCGGCCTCGCGATGCAGCCGATCGTGTATGCGGCGCTGATCGCCGAGAGCTACCCGGGCGAGCCCATCGCCGCGTCCTACTACGGACTGCGGAGACCCGACGAGGCGGGCCGCACCGGGTGGGTGGTCGACCCGGCGCTGCGGGGTCTCGGGGGGCGCGCCGCGCTCGTGCTCGAGCCCGAGGCCCGCGCGAAGCTGCTCGCGCACGCGACCGACGGCGCGCGCCGGATGGTGGGCGGGGTGTTCCACACCACGCTCGCGGAGCCCGACGAGGTCGGGTGCAGCTACTGCGCGTTTGGCCGCATCTGCCGATACCGCGAGGATCGCGCGGCCGAGCTGCTCGGCTCGGACGCCGATCTCACCCGTCCGCTGGAGGTCTCGTGAGGCTCGACTGCACCGGCCCCCAGCCCCGGATCGATCTCGACGCGCTCTCGCCGCCGCCCACCGCCGACCAGCGGCGCGCGCTCGTGTTCGATCGGGAGATCGCCGTCACCGCTGGCGCGGGTGCCGGCAAGACCCAGACGCTGTCCCTGCGCTACGCGGTGTTGCTCCTGTCGATCGCCGTCGACGCGGTGGTCGCGGCGCCGTCTCGTCCGAGGCCCGACGTCGAGCAGGTCCTCGTGCTCACCTTCACCGAGAAGGCGGCCGAGGAGATGGCCGATCGGTGCTATCGGAGGTTGCTCGCGCTCGGGCGCGCGGTGCGCGATCAGGCCGACGCGCTCGAGGCCGCGTATGGCGAGGGCTTCGGGCGCTCGCTGGCCGCGTCGGTCGATCACCTGCTCGACACCTTCGATCGGGCGGCGATCTCGACCTTCCACGGCTTCTGCTCGCGGCTGCTCCGCGAGCAGCCGGCCGAGACGGGCACGCCGCCGGGCTTCCAGGTGCTCGAGGAGCCTGACGCCGTCCGGGTGCGCGACGAGGCGATCGAGGGCGCGCTGCAGGCGCTCTACGCGGAGCGTCCCACCGAGCTTGCGCCCCTCTACGACGCGTTCGGGCGGCGCGACGCGCTCGTGACGGCGCTGCGGTCCATCCTCGGGGAGGGGGCGCGTCTGGTCCCACGCCTGCGGCGCTACGCCGCAGGTGAGGTGACGCTCGACGAGTGGCTCGCGCAGCAGCCTGTCCCGCCCCACGCGGTCCGCGCGTGGCTCACCGACGTCGCCGCGCCGCTGGTGACGTCGCTCTCGGACCTCCTCGCGCCCGGCGGCTCGGCGTGGGCCTCAGACGTGCTCGGGCCACTGCGAGACAGCCTCGCCGATCTGCCCGACGATCCGCTCGCGCGCAATCGGCTGTATCGCGCCGTGCTCGACGCGTTCGTGACGGGCTCGGGTGCAGCGTGCAAGGCCCGCACGCTCGGGCACGCGAGCGTGCTCGGCACGAAGGCCTCGTGGCCCTCCGCGCCCGCCTACACCCAGGCGAAGGCGAGCGTGGTCGCGCTCCAGGAGGCCCTCGACGACTTCGTCGAGCGGCTCGATGCCGCCGGCACGCTGCTCGTCCCGGCCGATCGCGTGCTGCTCGTTCAGCTGGGCTCGCTGTCGCGCCTGGGGCTGGACGCGCTCGCGCGGCAGCGTGACGCGCTCGACGCCGAGCGTGGCGTCGACTTCACCGCGATGCAGGAGCGGGCCGTCCGTGCCGTGTGTGACGACGCGGGGCTGCGCGAGCAGCTCTCGGCTCGCCATCGCTACCTGATGGTCGACGAGTTCCAGGACACCGACGAGTCCCAGTGGGCGCTGGTCCGCGCGCTCGGGCGGCCGCCGGGGCGCCCGCGCGACCGCATCTTCGTCGTCGGCGACGTGAAGCAGGCCATCTACGGCTTCCGGGGCGGCGACGTCACCGTGTTCGACGCGGCGACCCAGGAGCTCGAGGTCGAGCCCGTCGTGCTGGGCGACAACTTCCGCAGCCGCGACGACCTGATCACCTGGTTCAACGCGGCGTTCACCTCGATCCTCGGCCCCCCCGATCCGGAGCGGCCGGCGTGGGAGGCGCCCTACGAGCCGCTGCGGGCCGGGCGCGGCGCGCCAGGTGGGTCCGTCACCCTGGTGGCGCACGAGCACGATGGCCGGGCGGCCGAGGTCGCGGCCGACGAGGCGGACGCGATCGCACGCTGGATCGCGGCCGCCGTGCTCGCCGACGATGGGCCGGTCGCCGGGCCCTGGCACGATCGCGACGTTCATCCGACGCCGCCCGTCGCCCTGCTGCTCCGCCGACGGACGCACCAGCCGATGTTCGAGCGCGCGCTGCGCGCGCAGGGCGTCCCGTTCGTCGTCGCGCGCGGGGTGGGGTTCTGGTCCCGCCCCGAGGTGCTCGACCTCGTCAACGCGGTGCACGCGCTCGCGACCGACGATCCGATCTCGATGGTCGGCCTGCTCCGCTCGCCGCTGCTCTGCGTGCCCGACGACGAGCTGTTCGCGTTCGTCGGGGGGAGGTCCGATCGCCTGCGGCGCTTCGGGCGCGGCGCGGCACCGGCCGAGGCGCCGCCGCACCTCGCGCGCGCCTGGTCCCGCTACGCGGTGCTCCGCGGCGCGCGCGATCGGGTCCCGGTCTCCGCGCTGCTGCGGCTCGTCGTCTCAGAGGGCGTCGCCTGGCACGCATGGGGGCTCGAGGACGGCGCCGAGGTGGCCCAGGCGAACGCGCTGCGGCTGATCGACCTGGCTGCTCGGTTCGACAGCCGCGGCGCCGACGGCCTCGAGGCGGTGGCCGACTGGTGCCTCGCGCGCGTCGACGCGGCCGAGCGGGAGGACGAGGCGGTCGTGCTGCCGACCGCAGCGCGCGTCGTGCTGATGACGGTGCACGCGGCGAAGGGGCTCGAGTTTCCGATCGTGGTCGTCCCGCAGTGCGGGGTCAGCAGCGCGCCGCCGGCACCCCCGCTCACCATCCGCCGCGCGCCGAGCGGGTGGGATCTTGCGTTCCCGGTGGCCGACGCGCTGCCCGCGCCTGGCACCGGCGCGCGGGGTGTGCGGTGCACGGTCCATCCGGGACGGCTCACGCTGCTCCGCGCGATCCGTGACGCCGAGGAGTCGGCCGAGGATCTCCGCCTGCTCTACGTCGCCGCCACCCGCGCGAAGGATCACCTCGTGCTCGTGGGTCATTGTGGGAGCAACAGCCCACGGCGTGGCAGCTGGCTCGGGCACCTCGCCAAGCACCACGAGTGGCCGCTCGAGGCAGGCGATGGCGCACGGGTGATCGGCCTCGACGCGCTGGGGGCGCTCGCGCCGCCGTCGCGCCAGGCCGCGCCGCCGCCTGCGCCACCCCCCCCCCGACGCCGCGGCGTGGATCGCCCCGGTCCCGGCGCGCACCGAGCTCGAGGTGTCGCCGTCGAGCCTCGATCTCTTCGTCGCGTGCCCGGCCCGCTGGGTGCTGCGCGCGGTGCTGCGCGTGCCCGAGGGCACCCTGCGCGGCGCCGCGCCCGCGGCGTGGTCCACCCAGCTCGCGGGTGTACGCGGCGACGTGATCCACGGGATGCTCGAGGACGACGTCGCCGACGACCCGGACGCCGCCGCCGACCGGTGGCGGGCGCTGGCGTACGCCGAGGGGTGCCCGCCCGACGAGGTCGAGGCGTTGCTGCCCGAGCTGCTCGGGCACCTCGAGCGCGCCAGCCGAGACCCCGCGCTGCGTCGGGTGATGGCGTGCGAGGGGCTCGACGAGGTGAGCTTCCGCGTGCCCGAGGGCGGGGTGGCCCTGCGCGGGCAGATCGATCGGCTGTTCTTCGACCGCGACGCGGGCGAGTGGGTCGTGCTCGACTACAAGTCCGAGTCGGTGCGCGAGGGGCCCGAGGTGGCCGCTGAACATCACGCGCGGCAGCTCCTCGCGTACGCGTGGGCCGCCTCCCGGATCCTCGTCGCCCACGGTCACCCGCCCGTGCGCCGCGGGATGCTCTACTTCACCGCGCTGGGCGCGTTCCACGCCTATCCGCCGTGGGGTGACGACGACTTCGCCGCGCTCGAGGGGCTGCTGCGCGCGGTCGGCGAGGCTGCGGCGGCGCCGTTCCACGAGGTCGAGCGCCGCGCGGTGTCGGGTGCGATCCCCCGGCCCTGCCACACCTGCGGCTTCCGAGGGCGGACCTGTCAGGGCCAGCAGCGCGCGTCGGGCGCAGCATGAGCGCGCCGCAGCTCGGGTATGGAGGGGCCCCCTCCGCTCGGATCCGGTAGTCTAGCCGCCACGCGAACCTGTAGAGGCGAGGAGCCCATGGCCGTCACCGAAGTCACTCGAGAGAACTGGATCAGCCGCATCGTCTCGTCGATCAAGGGCATCGTCTTCGGACTGCTGCTGTTCTTCATCGCGTTCCCAGTCCTGTTCTGGAACGAGGGCCGCGCGGTCAAGACGGCGCGCAGCCTGTCCGAGGGCGCCGCCGCGGTCGTCAGCGTCGCCTCCGACCGCGTGGACGGCGCGTTCGAGGGCAAGCTCATCCACACCTCGGGGCAGGCCACCACCACCGAGACGCTCTCCGATCCGATGTTCGGCGTCACGCTCGCTGCGATCAAGCTGCAGCGCGACGTCGAGATGTTCCAGTGGAAGGAGAACAAGAAGACCGAGACCCGCAAGAAGGTCGGCGGCGGCGAGGAGAAGGTCACCACCTACACCTACGAGAAGGGGTGGTCCGGCTCCGCGATCAGCTCGTCCGGCTTCAAGGAGGCGGGGCACGACAACCCGGGCACCATGCCGTTCGAGAGCCTGGGTCAGGTCGCCTCGTTGGTCACCGTCGGCTCGTTCAAGCTCTCGCCGGGCCTGATCGGCAAGATCTCGAAGTGGGAGGACCTGTCGGTCGACGGCAGCAACCTCGAGCTGGTCGCGCCCGAGCTGCGCGGCCGCCTGCAGGTCACCGACGGGGGCTACTACCTCGGTGCGAACCCGCTCGAGCCCACGATCGGCGACGTGAAGGTGAAGTTCAAGGTCGTGCATCCCACCGAGGTCAGCATCGTCGGCAAGCAGACCGGCAGCCTGGTCGGCCCCTACCAGACGCTGCAGGCGGGCTACGACGTCGAGCTGCTCGAGCTCGGGCGGATGTCCGACAAGGAGATGTTCGCCGCGGCGCAGTCGCGCAACAGCACGATGACCTGGGTGCTGCGCCTGATCGGCTTCGGCATGATGTTCTTCGGCCTGTTCGCGATCGGTCGCCCGTTCGCCGTGGTCGCCGACTTCATCCCGTTCATCGGCAGCTTCTTCCGCGTCGGTATCGGGCTGTTCGCCGGGCTGCTCGCGTTCGGCCTGTCGTTCATCACGATCGCGATCGCGTGGATCTTCTACCGGCCGCTCCTCGGGCTCCTGCTGCTCACGCTCGGCGTGCTCGCGCTGTTCGGGCTGATCTTCCTGGCGATCACCGTCGGCCGGAAGAAGAACGACCCCGACGCCGCCACGGCCTGAGCCGCGGCCCCGGCGGGGCGCTCGTCGCCCCGCCGAGACCTGCGCGGCTCATGACGCGAGGCGGACGATCTCGATGGCGGCGACGGGCTTGCCGGCGAGGCGCATCTTGCGCTGGTAGTTCGTCTCGACGTCGTCCGGCCACGGAGCGGGGCCGCGGGTGATGTCGACGGCGCGACCGACGACGCGGAAGGGGAGCGGCGGTGCGGCGGCACCCTCGCCGTCGTGGTCGAGGACCTCGACGACCCGGTCGACGTTGGGGGCGAAGTCGCTCTTCACCCGGAGCCAGCCGCCCGGGGCGAGCAGGCGCGCCACGTCCTCGAGGAACCACCGGCTGATCAACCGGTTCTTCTCGTGGCGGGTCTTGGCCCACGGATCGGGGTGGTTCACATACACGCCAGACAGCGTCCCCGGCTCGAACAGGTCGTCGAGGAACGCTGCGTGGTAGCGCGCGATGGCGGCGTTGCGAACGCCGGCCTTCACCAGCTTCTCCGCGGTCTGGACGACGCGCTTGAAGCGGATCTCGATGCCCACGAAGTCCCACTCGGGGTGGGCGAGCGCCATGTCGCGGAGGAAGAAGCCGTTGCCGCACCCGATCTCGAGGTGAAGCGGGGCCTCGCGGCCGAAGTGGGCGTGCCAGCGCCCTTTCCACGTCCACGCCGCGTCGGCGGTCAGCAGCGGCGGGCCGAACTCCCGGTGGCTGCGGACATAGGGGTTCGCGTCGGGCGCGGCGAACTCCTCGGGGAGCTTGTCGCGGTATTTCGGCCCCGGACCCTCAGGGGTCGACTGGGGCGTTGGCCTTCCAGGCGCTGCCATCCTCGTAGATCTCCTTCTTCCACACCGGGACGCGCGCCTTGAGCGCGTCGATCGCGAAGCGGCTGGCCTCGTAGCACTCCGCCCGGTGTGGTGTCGCGACAGCGATCACCACCGACGCCTCGGTGATCGGGACCTCGCCCGTGCGGTGGACCATCGCGACCTTCGCCGGCCATCGCGTGCAGACCTCGGCGGCGATCGCCTCCATCACCGGGATCGCCATCTCGGGCCACGCCTCGTACGCGAGGCGGACCACCCTGCGGGCGTCGAAGTCCTCGCGCGCGACGCCCTCGAACACCAGCACCGCGCCGAACGCCGGATCGTCGACCGCGGCGCGCACCGTCGCCACGTCGATCGGCCCCTCCACCAGCGCGATCATCAGCCTCCTCCGAGCGGTGGCAGGAACGCGACCTCGTCGCCGTCGGCGAGCTCGACGTCGCCCGAGACGTACTCGAGGTTTCGCGCGAAGGCGACGGTGAGCGCGCCGCGCGGACCCGGAGGGAACAGCCGCCGATACAGCGTAGCGGGCGTGTCTGCGGGCTCGAGTACGACGCGCTCTTCGTCGCGGCCGCGCTGCTCACGCAGCACGGCGAAGTATCGGACGGTCACGGTGGGCATGACCGCCCGGCTAACACGGATCCGATCACGGCTCCGCTGCGCTCACGGGCACGCGCAGTCGCACGCGTCCTCGCCATCGTCGGGCAGCGTCGAGGCGAGGACCTCCAGCGCGTCGGGCGCGAAGATCGCGATGCCGCCGCCGAGGTCCACGAGCAGGTCGACCGGGCCCGGAATGGCGCTCGACGACGCGTGCAGGCTCAGCAGGACCTCGTCGGGTCGGGCCTGCATCGCGTGCACGGTGACGTCCCCGAAGAAGCTGACGTCTTGCACCACCGAGAGATCGTTTCCGAGCGCGTCGGTCAGCGACGCGAGCACGGTACCGCCCGCCGTCACCTGAGCAGGCGACAGGATCAGCTCGTAGGCCAACGATGGGTCGCCCGAGTCGCCCGAGTCGCCCGAGTCGCCCGAGTCGCCCGAGTCGACGCCGTCTCCCGTGTCGTCCGGGTCGTCGTCGGTGTCGTCCCACTCCCAGGGCGGCTCGCCGTCGTTGTGGTAGTAGACGCATCCAGGGATGACGTTGAGCAGTAGCGCGAGAGACAGCAGGCGCATGGCGGGTTCTCCTCGTATCTGCCGGGGGGTGGTGCTCCGGTCATCCCTTCGGACACCGCCGCGCCCCGACACCGCTACCGCCGGGTCGAAGTGCGTGTCAGCGCGCCTCCTTCACGAGGGTCACCGCTCGGATCTCGCTGCCCGCCGGCGCCGCGCCGCGACGCACCATCGCCGTCAGCGCGTGCTCGGACAGCCTGGCTGGCGTGAACACCAGCGCGATGCGCTCGTCGTGCGGTGCGTCGTCGAGCTGGAGCGCGAACGGCGCCGCCTGCCAGCCGGCGCTGCCTCGATCGGCCTCCCACGAGCCGTAGACCTCGAGCTCACCCGAGGTCGAGCCGCCGACGAGCGAGACCCAGGCGGCGCTCGGCTTGCGGTAGCGGATCTGGATGCGATCGCCGCTGCGCACGGTCTGCCCCGGCAGCACCTCGACCGGGCCCGCGCGCGTCTCGCGCCAGACCTCCAGATCGGGGACCTCACCCTTCGTGCGCACCTCGTCGTGGTCGACGGCGACCTCACGCAGCGTCGGGACGACGGTCGTCGCGAGCAGGCCCGCGGTCGCCAGCGCGAGCGCGGCGAACAGCCAGCGTCCGCGGATGTGGAAGGGTCGCGGGGCGGCGGCCTTGCGGATCGCGTGGGGCACCGGCGCGAGCTCGAACGCGGCGCGGTGTTGCTCTTGGGCACGCAGCCGCGCCGAACAGCGCGCGCACGCGTCGAGGTGCGCGCGTGCTGCGCGTGCCGCGTCGGGCTCCAGCTCGCCGTAGCGGAGCTGGTTGAGGACGAGGGTCGAGAGGTGGGCGCTCATGGAGGCTCCTCTTCCAGCCAGGCGGGTGGGTCGTCCCGGAGCTTGGCGCGGAAGCCTGCGACCCGCTTGCGCACCGCCGCGCCGGAGAGATCGACCAGCGGGCCGATCTCGTCGTAGGTCATGCCGTCCACGAAGTGGAACAGCACGCACGTCTGCGTCTTGTCGTCGGCCTCGTCGAGCAGCCGCGCGACCAGGTCACGGACCTCGTAGGGCGCCAGCAGCGCGCCATCGTCGTTGACGGCGCTGAAGTCGTCGACGGCGTCCTCGGGGCGGCGGCGCCGCGTGCGCAGGCGGTTCAGGCACGTCGTGGTCGTCACCTTGAACAAGTAGGTCGAGGGGCTGGCCTCGCCGCGAAACGCGTCGCGGTAGCGAAACAGGCGCAGGAAGATCTCCTGGCACGTCTCCTGGGCGTCCGCGTCGTTGCCGAGCAGCGACCGGCAGCGACCCAGCACCATGTCGCCGTAGCGTCGGTAGAGCCCCTCGACGTCCAACGCGCGCGTCCTCTCTCGTGTACCGCCCACCTGCGTGGCGGCCGGCTCGGACGCGCGGCATACCACCGCTTCGAGGTCCCGGTCCAGGGTCGTGGCGATCATCGGTGCTCCGAGGCGTGCCCTCACGTGCACCCCTTCAGACACCACGACCCGCGCGAACCGCTACCGCGCGTCGTTCACAGCGACAGGATGATCTCCTGGAGCAACAGCTCCATGTCGACCGTGGTCTGCTGCTCGTTGTGGAAGGTCGTGTACAGCACCGAGCCGCTGCCCTGGACCATGCGTGACGCCAGCGGCGCCCGGAGCGTGTGGTACTCGTAGGTGTAGTAGTCGAAGAACGCGACGCTGCCCTCGATCAGGATGTCACCCTGGTGCGTGGACTCCATCAGCGCCCACCACGGCAGGTCGTAGTTGAGCTGCGCCGTGGTGGAGCCGAGGCGCGCAGCCATGACCGGATCGAGCACGCTCGCGGTGATCCCGCCGCTCTCGCCGATGTAGGCGTCGCCGGGCGTGGCGTCGTCGCCGTAGAACGTGTTCATCTGCGGCCAGGCGGCCTCGACGATGTAGTAGGCCCAGTCGGACGCGTAGACGCTGCCGCCGTTGTCCACGAAGTCGCGCAGGTTCTGGGCGACCTCGGCGCGGTAGCTGAACGCCCAGTCGTCGCTCATGCCGCAGTTGAAGAAGATGATGTTGTACTCCTGCATGCGCACCGGATCGCGCAGGAAGGAGGTGGCGCCGCTCCACCCGTCGATCAGGTCGGCGTCGAGGTTCATGTGCGTGATGATCTCTTCGATCTGGTCGTAGTCGCCGGTGACGACCGCGATGCGGACGTCGCCCTGCTCGAGGCACTGGTCTTCGGGCAGCGCCGTCACCTCGTCCTCGACGATGTTGACCGGGAAGGTGATCTCGAACGAGCCCTTGCGCACCGTGACCGTCCAGTCGCCGACCGGGACGTTCTGGATGGTGAAGTAGCCCTCGTCGTCGGTCATGCCGGCGACCGCGGCACCGCCCTCGTCGACGATCACGTCGGCGCCGACGACCCAGTGCACGCCGTCTGGCCCGCAGATGCGACCGCTGACCCCGCCGACCCGGTCGAGCCCTGGCGCGACCACGCCGTCATGCCCGGTGAGATCGTACTCGGTACACCCTGCGGTGAGGAGCAGGGCGGCGAGAGCGAGGCGATGTACCATGGAGGTCCTCCGGTGCGGCGCCCGCGGCTATGCAGGAAACGTGCCGAAAGTGGGGTGCCAGGCCGCGTGTGCTGCGTGCCCGCGTGCGGCGAGCCGGACGTCCAGTCCATGCGACAAGATGATCGCACCTCGGTGGGACATCCGTGAGCGGCTGGGGCGCGGATTCCCCACGTGACCGATTGGTCAAGCTACTTGCCTCTGCCCGCCAGCGCTCGGAGGACCTTGTTCGACCAGATCTCGCGGAGCTGCATGCCGCCGGGCTCGGGCCTCCCGCGGAGCACGACGACCGCGCTCCGTCCGATCTTGAGCAGGTCGCCGCGGGTGCGCTGCCCGATCACCAGCCACGCCGCGATCTCTCCGAGCCACGGCTGGTGGCCGACCATCGCGACCACGTCGGCATCGAGGAGGGGGAGGAGGTGCTCGTCGGGCGTGCGCATCAGCAGCGGGCTGGGGCTGGGCGAGCCGTGGACGAGCGGGGCGAGGATCGCTGCGGACTCGGTGGCCGCGCTGGTCTCGGCGTGGACCATGCGGTCCACGCGCGTGCCGGATCGCCACAGCCCGTTGAGGAGCACACCTACACGGCGGCGACCCTTGGACGAGAGCGGACCGAACGGGGACTCGTCTTGCTGGGGCGTCATCGCGCCCACGCGCAGCAGCAGCAGGGTGCGCTTCACCGGTGCTCCTTCTCGGCCTGCCGACCCATCAGGGCGCTCACCGCTTCGAGTGGATCCGTCCCGTCGAACAGCGAGACGAGCGCCTCGGTGAGCGGCAGCTCGACCTTGGCCCGCCGCGCGAACGTGACGAGGGCGCGGGCGAGCAGCTCGGTGCGAGTGGTGTCCTTGGGCGCGGAGCGACGCGCGATCGCGACGCCGAGGTCGTGGTTCGGGTGCCCCTTCAGCCCCTGGGACGCGACGAGGTCGCCGACGCCCGCGAGGCCCGACAGGGTGCGCGCGTGCCCGCCCAGCGCGGCGGCGAGCCGCGCGTGCTCCTCGAGGCCGCGCGCCACCACCATCGCGTGCATCCCGACGCCCGCGCCGCCCAGGCTCGTCGCGAGGCCGATCAAGGTCGCGAGCACCGGCACCGCTGCCCCGGCGACCTGCACGCCGATCAGGTCCTCGGACTCGTAGACGCGGTAGCGCTTGGAGTGCAGCGCGCCAACCAGCAGGTGCCTGACGTCGGCGTACGCGCTCGCGACCACGCCAGCGCACAGACCGCCGTTGAGGATCTCGTCGACCGGCGCCGGCCCCTGCAGCGAGCCCACGCGCACCGCGTCGCACTCCTGGCGCACGACGTCCGAGAGCCACAGGTTCGTGTCGGGCTCGAGCCCGCGGTTCGCGATCACGATCCGGTTGCCCGGCCCGGGCTGCGCGAGGCGCAGCGCCGCCCGAAGCTCGGACGCGCTCGTCGCCGCGATCAGCAGATCGCACGCCCGGGCCACGGAGGGCGCGTCCTGCGTGGAGGGGAGCAGGTGCGGGGGCTTGTCCTTCTTGTCGCGGTACGCGATCAACGGCTCGTTGCCGGCAGCGAGCGCGAGCCGCGCCAGCGCCTGGCCCCATCGCCCGCCGCCGAGGATGCCGACGCGCATCACGCGGCTCCGTGCAGCGTCGGCTCGTCGGCCAGCAGGTAGGGGCTGTCGAGCCGGTTGCGGTAGTAGAGGCACAGCTTCGGGTCTTCGATGAACAGATCGCCTCCTTCGGCCAGCAAGGCGTGGCTGCGGTGGTAGCGCCCGAAGCGGTCGAGCGCCTGGGCGAGCACGGCCTCGGCGTCTTCGGGGGTCGCGTCTTCCCAGCGCCCTGCGAGCGCGCCGCCCGCGACGACCGCCTTCGCCCTCCGCAGGCGCGCCAGCACCTCGTCGCGGGTGAAGCGCCGCGACAGGTCGGGCACGCGCACGAGTCGGAACGCGTCGGTGGAGCCCGTGCGCTCCTCGAGGAGTCGCCACACGACCCACGCGGCGAGGTGCGTCGACAGGATGGCCGCGCCGCGCGGATAGGCCGCCACGAGCGCGCTGGCGAGGCGCTCGGTGTAGACGTGGTCGCGCTGGGCGTCCCACTCGACCCGCCCCGCCGCGTCGCAGACGAAGCGCCGACGGCGCGTCGCCTCGACGCGTCGCTGCGCGGCGTCGCGGGCCACCGGGTTGCCCAGGCAGTCCAGCGGCGCGCCGAAGTGCAGCACGATCGAGTCGTCGAGATCGAGGACGCGCCGTGCGAAGCTGGTCACCGTGCGCGGCTCGGCGAACTCGTCGTCGGTGATGATGAACCGCGACTGCCCCTCGCGCTCCAGGTGGTCGTTGATCAGCGTGTTCGCCTCGAGGCAGAGCTGGAACGACAGCGTCATCGGGACGACGTAGACCTCGCTCTTCGTCGCGTCGCGGTCGAGCAGCTCCTGCCAGGCGGTGATCGCGGTGCCCAGCAGCCCCTTCTTCAGCGCGGACTCGAGGTGACCGCTCCGGGAGCGCGTGCCGCCGGGGAAGAACAGCGAGTGGTGGTGCGTGACCAGCGCGCGCGTGGAGTAGTCCTTGAGCACTTCCTTGTAGAGCGCGGCGCTCTTCGTACGGTCGACCGTGTACGCGCCCAGGCGACGCATGAACCAGCCCATCACCGGGTTGCTGAACAGGTTCAGGCCGGCACCGTAGAGGAAGGGGGGGAGCCCGGCGAGGTAGAGCGCGAGGCCGATGAGCGGGCTGTCGAGGTTCGAGACGTGCGTGGGGCACAGCACCAGCGTCGCCTCCGACGCGAGCTCCCGCAGCCAGGCGGTGTCGCCGCGCACGATGACGCGGGACTCCACGTCGAGGTCGCGGCGCACCCCGGCGAGGAACGCGCGCACGTCCGGGTGCGGTCGCGCCGAGAGCAGCCCGGTGATGGCGGTCGGCAGCAGCCGGGTGGCGAAGCGGTACACCTTCGGGTCAAAGCGACCGTGCACCTCCTCAGCCCAGGCGCGGACGAGCGCGAGCGCCGCCTCGACCCGTTCGTCGCGCTCCCCGCGCACGAGCGCGCGCGCGAGCGCGTCCAGGCGCTCGCGCTCTCCCTCGGCCGCGGCGGCCTTCTCGAGGCGCCTGCGCTCCTGGAAGAGCGCGTCCTCGAGCAGCCGGGCCAGCTCGCCGTCCGAGAGCGCGTCGAGCCGGCGCCGGCTCCGCTCCACCAGGTCGCGCACGACCAGCTGGCGCGGCTGGGGTTCGAACAGACCCGTGGTGGGTTCGCCGGGCATCTCCGCTCCGAGAGGGTGGGAGGAGTCTACTACCCCTCGGGTGCGGGGGGGATGGCCGTCGCCGCGATCCGCAGCGCGGATCCGTCGCCGCTCGCCTCGATCAGGTCTTCGGCGAACAGAACCGCGCAGTGATCGAGGAGCTGGTGTTCGCCGAAGCCGAGCGCGCGCGCGAGATCGGGGAGGGGCCAGGCCTCGCCGTCGCGCAGCGTGTCGAGGATCCGGCGTGTCTCGGCGGTCAGCGGGGACAGATCGAGGGGCTCGCGCAGCTTGCGCCGTCGCCAGGAGCGGAACCGTCCGATGAGCCCGGCTGGCAGCCCGCTGGACTCGCGCCACCACGCCCGCGCGAGCTCACCCTGGCCGCCGAGCGCGACGATGAGGGTGACCGCGTCGGCGCGCGTGAGCAGCGGGGGGGTGACGTGCAGCGCGCCCTCGGCGTTCAGCGCGGGGAGGGGGCGATCGCTGCGCACGAAGATCAGCGCCGGATGGCCCTTGCGGAGCACCTCGAGCGCCACGTCGATCGCGTCGGGGTCGCTGGCCTCGAACCGGATCACGCTCGGATCGGTCGCGCCGGTGACCGAGGCGAGCGCGAGGTAGGGGCGCGCGTCGCGCAGCCACTGCAGGCCCTCGCGCCGCGCGGCCTCGAGCGCCTCCTCGATGAGCGTGGCGCGGCCGCAGCCCGGCGGACCGTACACGACGACCACGCGCGTCTCGCCGTCGGCGGCCGACACCACCGCGCGCCGCAACAGGTCGCGCGTGGCGTGCATGCCGAGCACCGGGCGCGATGCGCGCGAAGTCGGGACCGCCTGGAGCGCGCGACGCACCTTCGTCAGATCCGAAGGGCGGCTCTCCGGCCGCCGCGCCAACAGCTTCATGACCGCCTGTTCGAGCAGCATCGGCACCTCGGGCGCCCAGGTGGAGGGCGGGGAGGGGAGGCTCACGAGGGGCAGGTAGGTCAGCGCGGCGGGATCGTCGGGCGTGAACGGGGTCTTGCCGGTCAGGCAGAAGTAGAGCGTGGCGCCGAGGCTGTACAGGTCAGACGCCGGCGTGGGGCGCTCGCCGCGGAGCAGCTCGGGCGCGGCGAAGCCGAGCGTGCCTCGGAAGTCGGGGTCCGGATCCTCCGTGAGCGTCGCCACGCCGAGATCGATCAGCGTGGGCCGCCCCTGCGCGTCGACGAGCAGGTTGGACGGCTTGATGTCGCCGTGGATGACGCCGCTGTCGTGCATGTGGCGCAGCCCGTCGACCACCTGCATCATCGTGTGCATCAGCTCGTCGAGCGCGTGGCTGCGTGCCCACTGGTCGATCGGCTCGCCGCGGACCCACTCGAAGACCAGCCAGCGGTCGTCGGGCGCGCGATCCATGAGCCGGACCACCGAAGGATGATCGACCTTGGACAGCGCGCGTGCCTCGGCGGTGAGGCGGGCATGGTCGGAGGGGTCGCGCGCGATCTTGACCGCCACGTCCACCTCGTAGGGCCCCTTGCCGAGCCACACGTCGTGCCGCGAGCCCGACCACACGAGGCGCTCCGCCCGATAGGGGAACACATCCGGGATCGGGATGACGGAGTCTGAGTGCTCTGGCTCGGAACCGGAAATGGTCGGGCCCCCCGAGAATCGCTAAGAGGTTCTACCGCGAGATGCGGCGCCCTTCATCCATCGCAGGGCGGGGAGCGCCGAGTGAACACGGAGCCCGACCTCCACATCGCGCTGTACCACCCCGAGATCCCGCAGAATACCGGAAACATCGGCCGGCTGTGTGTGGGGCTGGATCTGGCGCTGCACCTGGTGCACCCGATCGCGTTCTCGCTCGAGGAGCGGTACGTGCGGCGCGCGGGCCTCGACTACTGGCGGAGCGTCGATCTCCACGAACACGCCGACGCAGGGGCGTTCTGGGCGTGGGCGGAGGGGCGTCGCGTCCACCTGTTCTCGTCGCACGGGGCGCGTCCGTACACGTCCGCCCCCTACGCGAAGGGCGACGTGCTCGTCTTCGGGCGCGAGTCGGTGGGCCTGCCGCCCGAGCTCGTCACGGCGCGCGGCGCGTGGCGGATCCCGATGAGCGGGCCCACGCGCAGCCTGAACCTGGCGAACGCGGTCGCCGTGGTCGCTTATGGCGCGCTGCAGTCCGTTCGCCCGAGCCTGTTCGCCGACGGTTAGGAGCCCGTCGCGCGCAGACCGCGGGCGCCTAACGGTCGCGGGTGTCGAGCTTGCCGTCGCCGGTGGTGTCGGCGCCGGTCGTGATCACCTGCCCGTCGGCGTCGAACCGCTCCCAGTAGTCGATGCGTCCGTCCCCGTCGGTGTCGCGCTCCTTGCGCACGACGCGGCCGTCCTCGTAGTACGACCAGACGTTGGTGGTGCCGCTGTAGTCCGTGTCGACCTCGGACATCACGCGGCGCCCCTCCTTGTAGTGATCGACCCAGTCGAAGCGCCCGTCGAAGTCGCTGTCCATCTCCTCGCGCGCGAGCAGCCCCGTGTCGTCGAAGTGGCTGCGCACGTCGGTCTGCCCGTCCATGTTCAGGTCGATGTCCTTGCGCACGAGGAAGCGCGTCCCGTCGCGGGTGACCCGGTAGTAGTTGAAGATCTCGAAGCGCCCGTCGCCGTTGAGGTCGACGGACTGCACGAGCAGGCCCTGCTCGTTGACGCGCTCGTCGATCGCGCGCCCCATCGCGCTGGGCGGCAGGTCACCCGACGCGCGGCGCGCGCCTCCGCATGCGGCCAGCGCGCAGAGCAGCAACACGGGGAAGGCACGGTGCATCGGGAAGGCTCCAGCGTTCGACCGGGAGTGCGCGCCAACTTAGTGACCCTTGGGGCTCCGTGCTACCGTCCGCGGCGCACGGGCTCGGGGAGGTGCCGTTGGTCGAGGAGGGCGAGGCGACCGGACGCCTGATCATCGTCGATGACGAGCCGATCGTCCTCGAGCTGCTCGCCGGCGTGTTCGAGGCGACGCCGCACGAGGTGGTGTGCTGCGCCACGGGCGCCGAGGCGCTCGCGGCGCTCGAGGCTGGTGGCGTCGACGTGCTGCTCACCGACAAGAACCTCCCCGACCTCGGTGGGCTCGAGCTGATCGCCCGCGCGCGCCAGATCAACCCCGAGGTCCAGGCGCTCCTGCTCACCGGCTATCCGAGCCTCGACACGGCCCTTCAGGCGATGCAGCTCGAGGTGTTCGACTACATCATCAAGCCGCCTCGCGACATCTTCGACGTGCGCCGCAAGGTGCAGCAGGCGTTCGACAAGCAGGCGGTCCTGCGCGAGAATCGAGAGCTGCTGGGCGATCTGCGCCGAAAGAACCGCGAGCTCCAGCACACGCTCGAGAAGATGAACGAGCTGCAAGCCGAGCTGATCCAGTCGGAGAAGCTCGCGGGGATCGGCACGCTCGCGGCGGGCATCGCGCACGAGATCAGCTCGCCGCTGTTCGGGATCATGGGGCTCGCCGAGGCGATCGGCGAGGAGGACGATCTCGGGCTCGTGCGTAGCTACGCGCACGACATCGTCGACTACACCCGGTCGATCCGCGACATCGTGCAGGACCTGTCCGGCTACACGCGCGCGGCGCACCGCGAGTACCTGACGACGGTCGATCTCGGCCGCGTGATCGAGGACGCGGTGCGCCTCGTGCAGCGGACGCTCAGGCTCGAGGGCGAGATGATCACGCTGGACCTGCCCGAGGGCCTGTGGGTGCATGCGCGCACCAGCGAGGTGCAGCAGGTGTTCGTGAACCTCGTGAAGAACGCGGCCGAGGCGGTGACCGAGGCGTGGCCCGACGGAGGCGGGCGGATCGACATCACGGCCCGGGTCCTGCCCGACGGGGTGCTCGCCACGGTGGCCGACAACGGGCCGGGCATCCCGGAGGACCGCCAGCCGATGATCTTCGACCCGTTCTACACGACGAAGGCGCCTGGTCGCGGCACCGGGCTCGGCCTGAACATCGTCTACCGCATCGTGACGAAGTATCGGGGTACGATCAGCGTGCACAGCACCTCGGGCAGCGGAACGACGTTCCACGTCCGCTTCCCGGGTGACGACGAAGGGGGCTGATGCGTCTCTGGGTGCGCATCGCGGCGGTCATGGCCGTCGTCTCGCTCGCACCGCTGGTGCTCCTGGGCACCCGCGCGATCCACATCGCGACCGGCGAGGCGGCGCGGAGCAGCGAGGCGATCCTCCTCCGCGACGCCGATGCCACCGCCACGCTGGTCGACACCTGGATCGAGGACCAGGCGCAGGCGCTCGCGGGCTGGATGCAGCTCTTTCCGCTGGAGGCGCAGGGCGAGGCGCAGCAGGAGTCGCTGCAGAAGTCCGTGTTTCTCGCCGTGCCCTCGCTGATCACCGTGGTGCTGCTGGACGGCGACGGTGTCCCGATCGCGCGGCCCTTGTTCCTGACGGGGCCCGGCGCCCCGGGCACCACCCTGGAGGGTCGTCGGGAGGGCTCCGAGCAGCGCGCGTCCGAGCTGATCGAGCGGGTGCCGCTCAGCGAGGCGCTGGCCTCGCGCGGCACGATCTCCACCGCGGCGCTGGGGACACCGTACGTGCCACCCGGCGGCGGCGCCCCGTCCGTCCCGCTCGCGGTCACCGGGCCGTTCGGCGAGGCGCTCGTGCTCGGTGCCGAGGTCGGCCTCGAGCTCCTGGAGCGCGTGATCCGCGAGCGCTCGACGCCCGATCACGCGGTGGCGCTGATCACGGTGGCGGGCGCAGACATCCTCGGCGGCGACCACCCGCTCGTCGATCCGGAGCGGCTGCGCCCGGTCCTCGCCTCGCGCGCCACCGTGGCCTATGCGCTCGTCGACGGGCGCGAGGTCCGCGGTGCGGTCGCCCCCATCCCCAGCACCGGCTGGTCGGTGGTGGTCGTCGAGCCGGTCGAGGTGGCGGAGCGCGCGGCGCGGCTGATCCGCGAGCGCACGACGCTCGCGCTGGCGCTCGCGGCGCTCCTCGCGCTGCTCTCGGGGGTGATCGTCGCGGCGAACCTGTCGCGGCCGGTGCGTCGGCTCCGTGACGTCGCGATGGAGGTCGCGGAGGGGCGGTACGGTCGCACCGCGGACGAGGGCCGCTCCGACGAGATCGGCGAGCTGGCGCGCGCGTTCAACCACATGTCGTCGCGACTGGCGGCCAACGAGGCGGATCTGCACGCCCAGCGGGACGAGATCGCGGCGTTCAACCGGGAGCTGCAGGCGCGGGTCGACGCGCGCACCGCGGAGCTCCACGAGGCGCAGCAGGAGCTGGTGCGGTCCGGTCAGCTCGCCGCGGTCGCCGAGGTCGGCGCCGGGCTCGCGCACGAGCTGAACAATCCGCTCGCGGCGGTCCTCGGGCTCACCCAGATGCTCCGCGAGCGCCGCGCGGGCACCGAGGACGCGGTGACGCTGGCGAAGATCGAGGCGCAGGCCGAGCGCTGCCGCGTCGTGGTCGCCTCGATGCTGCGGCTCTCGGCCGGCGAGGTGGACCCGACTCAGGCCACCGTGGTAGATCTGCGGGACATCCTCCGGGACGTGCTCGGGCTCGTGGAGGGGCCGTTCCGCCAGCGGGGCGTGGTCGTCGACTGGAACGAGCCGGGCGATCCGATGAACCTGCGCATCCACCCCGTCTACGGCACCCGCATCCTGGCCCAGATCTTCAACGCGTTCCGCGCGGGCCTCGAGGAGGGGTCGCGGCTCAGGGTCACCGCCGTGCGCCTGGGTGACGACGTCGCGCTGGATCTGGACCCGGAGCGGCGCGTGGCGATGGGCAGCGCGCGCGACGACTGGATGGCGTCGGGCATGGCGCTGTGGGTGGCGCGGCACCTCCTGGACCAGGTGGGCGGGCGGCTCGAGCAGCCGCTGGCGGAGCAGACGCGCTGGCGCATCTTGCTGCCGGGTGCGCCGTGAGGCGCGTCGTCGTCCTCGTGTTGCTCGCCGTCGTCGTCGTCGCGGTCGTCGTGGCGGTGAGCGCGTACCTCGTGGAGGAGCGGGGCGAGACGACGCTGACGCTCGCCGAGGTGGTCGGCGAGGTGACGGTCACTGGCGCCGATCAGGCGTCGGAGGGAGGGCGCGCGGGCCGCGCGCTGGCGCCGCTCGATCGGGTGGCGACGGCCACGGGCGCACGCGCCGTGCTCGTCGTCGGCGGGGAGACCCGTATTCGCCTCGGGCCCGCCTCCACCATCCAGGTCAAGGGCGTAGACGCGCACGGCGTAGCGATCGAGCTCGAGGAGGGCGCGCTGCAGGCCACGGTGCGGCCTGAGGCCGGCGCGGTGCGGCTGTCCAGTCGGGGTCGACAGGCGCTGCTGACAGCGGGCGAGGTCGCGATGGGTGTGGGTCCCGACGGGCTGATGCTGTTCGAGGTCACGCGCGGCGACGTGATGCTCGGCGGCATCGTCGGGGCCTCCGTGTTGGGGGAGGGCGAGCGGATCGTGGTCGGCAACGGTGATCACGTCGAGATCGGTCGGATTCCACCCGAGCTGCTGCTCTCGGTGCAGTGGCCCGAGGAGGGGCGCACGCGGGGTGACGTCGTGATCCTGCCGGGCCGCACCGAGCCCGGAGCCTTGGTGCGCGTCGAGGGCAGCGGCGGGGTGAGAGAGGTCCGCGCGGGCCCCCAGGGGGAGTTTCGCGTCGAGCTTCCCCTGTTCGAGGGGCCCAACGCGGTGCGCGTGGAGGCGGTGGACCTGCTGGGGCAGACGATCGAGCAGCGCGGACTGCTCGAGCGTGACCGGCGCGGCCCGACCTTCCGCGGGGGCGTGGAGTACGGGCCGTGATCGGCCTGCTCTGCGGCGTGCTGGCGGCGTGGGCCGCGACGGTGGAGATCGTGCCCGCGGCGGGTCCGCTGCATCCCGGCGTGCCCGCGCACGTGCTCGTCGCGGTGGTCGGAGAGGGGGCGAGCGTGCCCACCGATCCCCCGCGCGTCGAGCTGGCGGGCGGTGCGGTGCGGCTCGAGGCGCAGGTGGGCCGCGGCGTGTGGCGCTACGCGGTGCTGCCGTCACCCGACGCGCGGCAGGCGGAGTTCGAGATCGCGGCGCTCGGGCGGGTCACCACACGGCAGCTCGCGCTGACGCCGCAGCCCGAGGCGGCGCTGGAGGTCCCGCGGCGCGTGGATGCGCTGGCTGGCGCGTCAGCGGTCAGCTTCGTGGTGACCGGCGCGGACCTGCCGCCGCCTGACGCGCTCCAGGTCGTCACCGGCTCGGGCGAGGTGAGCGGTGTGCGCGCGGTCCGCGGTGGGCTGGAGGTGACCATCGACCCGGGGGAGAGCCCCTACCCGCGGTACGTCCCGGTGGGGCTGCGCGACGCGCGCCGCGACGACGCGCCCGTGTGGACGGGGCTGCGCGTGCGCACGCGACCGCGCGTGACGCTGCAGACCGAGCCGGGGACGCAACTGCTGCTGACCGTCGGCGGGCGGGCGTACGGACCGTTCACCGCGGACGCCCAAGGCGGTGTCGCAGGCCAGATCGAGCAGTACCCGGGCGAGCTGGTGGCGACCGCCGTGCTGCGCGACGATCTCGGGAACGAGACGACCACGTCGCTGCCGCTGTCCAGTCATGGGCAGCCGGCACTGTTGGCGATCGCGTCGGGGCCGATGGCGCCCGGGCGCGCGCCGCCGGTGGTCTGGCTGCGCGGGTTCCACGGCGATGGGCACCCGTGGCAGGGCAGCCCGCCGCAGTGCCGGACCTCCACGGTCGGCGAGATCGGGGTGGTCCCGATCGGGCCCGGCGCGTGGCGCCTGTCGCTGTTCGACGCGCTGGGGGGCGAGCAGGCCGATCTCCGTGTGCAGTGCAGCCTCGGCAGCGCGGTCGAGAGCGTGTTCCGCGTCCCGATGGCCGACGGCGTCGCGTCCAGGTTGCGGCTGCGGGTCTGGCCCGACGAGCTCTCCACCGACTTCCCGGTCGCGGAGGTCCAGGCGGCGGTCGAAGACCTGCGCGGGGAGCGCCTGCCGGTGCGCGGGCTTCAGCTCGACGCGCATCGGGGCGAGGTCCGGGTCGACGCCGCCTCGCCCCTGCTGCTGCGTGGCGACTACCAGGGCGCGCGCGCCATCGAGGCGGGTGAGGACGTGATCCGGGCTCGCTGGGTGGCGCCCGCGGGGTCTGGCGCGCCAGCGCGGATCGTCGTCGCGCACGGCCCGATCCCGCTCGAAGGCGCCCTGCAGGTGTACGGTCGCGCGCTCGACGTGGCGGATCGGCCGCTGGCGGGGGTTCCGCTCGCGCTGTCGACCGGCGGCGAGGTGGTGGATGTCCCCACCGACGTCGACGGCTGGGCGGTCGCGACGCTGCCGCTGTCCGCCGAGGACGGGGTGGTGGTGATCACGGCGCGCAGCGCACATCGCGTGGCCCGTGCGCTCGGGCTGCCGGGCGACGAAGCCCGCGGCGGTCCTGGCAGTCCGGATCTCGTCGCCGAGCACGTCGTCCGCATCTCCACCGGGCGGGGCACCGACCTGTTCCTCGAGATCGATCCGCCGGTGCTCTACACGGGTGGTGCAGCGTTCGCGAAGCTGCGGGTCACGGTGCGCGACCGCGCTGGCAACCCGGTGCCAGACGCGGCCCTGAAGCTGGAGGCGTCCGAGGGGTCGATCGGCCCGCTGCGTGCCGCGACCGAAGGCGGGCAGATCGCGGACTACACGCCGCCACCGGGCGACAAGCGGCGCGACGTCGTGATCACGGCGCGCCACGAGGGCGCCGCGACGACCGCGCGGCTGCTCCTCGAGCCGCGACCCGTGCAGCGCGCGGTGGGGCTCGCGTTCGGCGTGACCACGAACTTCGGGGTGATCACCGCGCCGTTCTTCGCGATCGACCTGGACTGGCGTCTCCCGTGGCTGGGCGGCGCCCTGATGCTCCGTGCGGGCGTCGGCACCTACGGCGATCGCACCACCGTCGCGACCGGCCTTGGAGACGACGCCCAGCTCAGCATGGTGTGGGTGCCGATGACGCTCGGACTGCTCGGACGGCGCGACATGGGCGGGCGCGCGTTGTGGCTGGGCATCGCGGGGGTGGTGGCGCCCTACCGCGTCGAGGCGCGGATTGGCGCCGACGTGGCCGCGCGCGGCGTCTCGGTGCTTCCGCCCGGGCTCTCCGTGATCGGCGGATTGGGGCAGCGGCTCGGCGGGGGCGAGGTCATGCTGGAGATCCGGGCGACCACCCTGACCAGTCCGGGCGGCGCGCTCACCTACCAGGGGCCAGTCGGCGGCCTGGCCGCGGTGCTCGGCTACAGGCTGATCTATTGAGGGGAGGAATGGCGAACGTGTGGAGGCTCCTGGCCATGGCCTGGCTGCTCGCAGCCTGCGCGGTCGATCTGGTCGCGCCCGAGCCCACCGGCATCCTGCCCGCGCGGGGCTGGAACGGCGAGGAGACCCGCGTTGTCGTCTATGGCGATCGGTTCTTTCCGCGCATCGAGGTCGACGCCGCGAGTCGAGACGCCGCGCAGATCAACAGCGGCTTCGTCGTGTCGCTGCAGCGCCCCTCCGAGGCCCCTGTCGCGCTGCAGGGTGTCAGCCTTCAGGACTACCAGCACCTCGACGCGATCGTGCCGCCCGGGCTGGCGCCGGGGCTCTACGACGTCGTCGTCGAGGGCCCCACCGGGCTGCAGGGGCGGCTCGTCGAGGCCTTCACCGTGTCGCCGACCCGCGCCGACCGGATCGTCCTGGACTCGGAGAGCGTCCTGTACGAGGTGTTCGAGACGGCCTGGGTCGACATCTCGCTGATCGATCCACAGGGAAACCCGGTCCTTGGCGACCTCGCGGTCGTGGTGGTGGTGACCGACAATCAAGGCGCGGTGCAGGCGTCGTTCGAGCCCGAGGGGCTCGAGGGGCAGCAGCCGTTCGGCACCGGCTTCGGGATCACCGGGCGCCTCGGCGTCGACGGCGCGGCGCGCATCGGCTTCAGCGTGGACACGCCACGGACCGTGGACGTGGTCGTCGCGCCGGGCGCCGGCAACGCGCAGCAGATCTCGGAGGGCACGCTCAAGCTCCGCTTCGATCCCGGCTCGGATCTCTCCCTCGACATCGCGCTGCCCGCCACGCCGTTCCAGACGGTCGCGGGCACGTCGTTTCCGATCGAGCTCACGCTGGTCGATCAGTACGGGAACGCGGTCCCGAACGCCACGGAGCTGGTGATCCTGCGCGACGCGTGCAACGACTGGGTCGGCGCGTTCACGGTGAACGGGGCCTCGACCGCAGACGTGGTGCTGCGCAAGGCGACCGGCACCTCGGCGTGTCCCACCGACCGCATCCTCTCGGTGTCGGGCCCACAGGGGACGTCCGATGACATCGTCGTCCTGGCGGGCGCTGCCGCGTCCCTCGCGGTGGTGACCAGCCCGGCGGTGGTCGTCGCCGGTGAGCCCGAGCTGGACGCGGTGATCACCGCCGTCGATGCGTTCGGCAATGTCGCCGCCTGGACCCCCTCGGGCCTCGCGATCACCGACTCGGTGGGGGGCGTGTCCGAGGTGTCCTGCGGCGAGGACGTGCCGGTGTTCTGCACGTTGACCTCCACCGTCGTCGGCGAGGGCATCGTGCTCGAGGTCAGCGCGGACGGTGACCTGACCGGGCGCTCCGCCGGGCATACGGTGGTCGCCGGGCCCGCGGCGGTCGTCGAGGTCGACGTCGCCGGCGCGCCGTGGACGGCGGGCGTGGTAGGCACCGCGAAGGTGCGGCTCCGTGACGCGTGGGGCAATCCCGTGGAAGGCGGCCTCACCGCGGCGGATGTGGTGCTCTCCTCGCCAGGCGACGACGGTGCGTGCGTGCCGATGCTCCCCGCGGACGGCCTGACGTGGTCGTGCACGCTGCACGTGGCTCGCGCCGATGCGACGCTGCGTGCGAGCGTGGCCTCGCACGCGCTCCAGGGAGACTCCGCGCCGTTCGCGGTGGGCAACGGACCGCTCGCCGCGGTGAGCCTGAGCCCGGCTGCCGACCATGTGGTCGCCGGGACGCCGCTGTCCATCGAGCTGCTGGGAATGGACGCGTTCGGGAACCCCTACATCGTCCAGAGCGATGGGAACGTCGAGATCGTCGATGAAGCGGGTGTCCTCTCGGCCGTGCCGGCCACGCTCGACGCAGAGGGCGCTGCGGTCGTCCAGGTCACCCTCACGCAGGCGGGCGCGACGCGCCTCGTCGCGCGACGCGACGCCGAGGCGCTCGGGTGGTCCCCGTCGATCACGGTACATCCCGGCGCGCCCGTCGCGCTGCGCGTGCACGCGCCCGGCGGGTGGGTGTGGGTGGACGAGGCCGCTTCGGTGAAGGTCGAGGCGGTGGACGCGTGGGGCAACACGGCGAGCTGGGATGGCGGCGCTACCGTCACGGCGACCGGCGCCGCCGAGGCGGCTCAGGTCACGCTCGTCGATGGGGTGGGGGAGGCCACGCTGACGTGGACGTCGGCGCTGTTGGTCGAGCAGGTCGAGGCGCTCGCCACGGAGCTGGACGCAGGGCGCTCCGGTCCGTTCGCGGTGGTCACCGACTGCGTCGGCGGGCCTGTCGTGAGCGTGACCTTCGAGGGGCACGCGGACGCGGTGGCGTGCGTGGACGACGCGGGCGAGGCGGCGATTCAGGGTGATCTGGGCGACGCGGCGGCGGGTGACGCGCCGCTCGCGCTGTGGGGGCTCGCCGTCGGCGACGCCTGGGTGACCTCGGCGTCGGAGGACGTGCTGGCGGTGCAGGTGCGGGGCATCGGCCACCACCCGACGCGCGCGCTGGTCGCCGACGTCGACGGCTGCGCGGACGAGGTGGGGGCGAGCGCGTGGACCGCGCCGCCGGATGGACGTCCGACCGGGCCGCTCGCGGTCGCGCTCGCGCAGTCCGAGGTCGCCGTTGGAGGCGGCAGCACCACGATCACCGTGAGTGGCGCGCGAGACTGCGCACGCGACGTGGCAGCGGGAGGTTTGGTGGCCCTGCGCGCGGATCGCGGGTCGATCGGCGGGCTGGTCCCGTCGGGCGCCGGGCTGACGCTCACGCTGGGCAGCACCGGTGGAGGCACCGCGACGCTCGATGCCTCGGGAGCGCACACCGGGGGCGATGTGCGGGTCGTCGCGTGGAGCCAGGACGGCGCCGCGATCGGCGAGGCCCAGGGCGCGCTCGTCGGCGATCTGCGCGCGCCGACGGTGTGGGAGATGAGCCCGTCCGGCGACACCCTCGGGGTCGTGTCCGCGGTGGTGCTCCAGTTCTCGGAGCCGTTGCTCGCGGGCACGATCGACGGGGCGGCCTTCGCGGTGGAGGGGCCCGACGCGCCCGGGCTCACCGCGATCCCCTCCGAGGGGGATCGCGTGGTCACGCTGCTCCTCGATCCGCCGGTGGACGCGAGCGACGGCGTGTTCTGGGTGACCGCGGCCGAAGCGCTGCAGGACACGTCGGGCAACCCGCTCGACGGCGAGGGGGCAGGGGAGGCCTCGCCGTTCGTCGGCGCGTTCGGGGACCTCCCGTCCGAGGCGCCCGCGATGCTCGCCTGCGAGGTGGACCTCAGCGTGTTCACGCCCGATGGGGATCCGGGGCCCGACGCCGACGCCGACGCGGTCGCGCTCACCCTGCAGGCGGAGAGCGCGCCTGCGCGGTGGGTGATCACGGTGCAGGGCGCGCACGGGGTGGTGCAGGTGGCGCGCGTCGTCGAGGACGGCGAGCACACGTCGTGGGCCTGGAACGGCACCGACGCCACGGGCCGCGTCGTCCCTGGCGGTGCGTACACGCTGCGCGGCGCGACCGAGGACGCTTGGGGGAACAGCAGCGCCGCGTGCGAGCGCGTCGTCGAGGTGCGGCAGCACGTCGAGGGGGCGCCTTGAGCGGGCCGCCTCGCCTCGCGGCGATGGGGCTGGCGAGCGCCAGCCTGCTCCACGAGCTGCGTCAGCCGGTGTTCGCGATCAAGGCGTTCGCGCAGCTGGGGCGGGTGGAGGGAGAGGTCGGCGCGCAGGAGCGCCTCGCGCAGATCCTCGCGCAGATCGAGCACCTCGAGGCGCTGCTCGAGCTCTATGGCGCGACCGGCGCGCACCCCGGGGTGCAGGTCGACTTCGATCTCGGCGCCGAGGCGCGTGCCGCGCTGGCGCTGCTCGCCGCCCGCGTCGAGCGGCTCGGGGTGTCGCTGCAGGTCGAGCTGCCCGAAGAGGGGATGCTCGTGCGTGGGCGTCCGCTGGCGGCGCGCCAGGTCGTGGTCAACCTGCTCCAGAACGCGCTCGACGCGGTGACCCGCGCGCCGACGCGCCGCGTCGCGATCGGCGGGCGGTGTGAGGATGGCGTGGTGCGCCTGTGGGTCGAGGACAGCGGGGAAGGGCTCGATCCGGACGTCGCGGAGCGGCTGTTCGAGCCGTTCGAGTCCACCCGCGAGGACGGGCTCGGGCTCGGGCTGTTCATCGCGCGGTGCGTGGTCGAGGAGGCGGAGGGCGCGCTGCAGATCGAGCCGGCCGACGCGGGCGCGCGGTTCGTCCTGTCGTGGCCCGCCGCGCACTGACCCGGCAGGCCGGGACGGCCGGCCCACGCCTGCTTGGGGTGGCGCCGCTGTTGCCCGTTGTGAAGTTGCCGAGGCGCCGTTGGTGCCTGCTGTGATGTGCTGGTTGTGAAGTTGCTGTGGGTCGGCGGTCCCGGCTGTCGATTGATCACTTCTCCAGGAAGACCCGTTGAAGGCGGGTTCAC
>CAYQSE010000059.1:0-27405 GCA_964419905.1 uncultured Enterobacteriaceae bacterium | reverse complement strand
CCGCCCGGCCAGTGGGAACTGCGATGTTTGTTTTGTAGATTATGCAGGACAAATCCCCATTCCGGGCTCTCCATCGGGGCGGGCGGGCGAGACGCCCGCCCCACGTGATCTCGAGCCCCATTCGAGAGGGGCGGGATGGTGAGCCGATGGGGTCAAGTTGTTCGATCTCACCTGCCGTTCGCACTCAAAGCTTGCTGAACAGGCTGTGCGTCAGGCGCTGCAGCGCCGGCCGATCGTCGGTCGCCGCGGCCACCAGACGGTCGATCAGCGGGCTCTGCACCGCCCGCATGAACGCGCCGCCCGCCAGGAACGGCCCCGTGAACGCCCGCGCGCACCGCGCCCGATAGACCGCGCGCGCGACCCGCTCCGAGCGCCCCGTGAGCGCCACCTGCGCGATGGCCTCGGCGGCGTAGATCCCCGACTTCGCCGCATAGGACAGCCCCTCCCCGGTCGCCGGGTGCACCATCCGCCCCGCCTCGCCGACCACCCACAGGCCCGGCGCGGTGAGCCGCGGCGTTCCGTACCGCCACACGATCGGGTGCCCCTTGCGCGGGAACACCTCCTCGGCGCCGCCAAGCCGATCGGCGAAGTAGCGATCGAGGAACGCGTCGAACACGGCGCGCGGGTTGCGCTTCTCGCCGCCGTTGACGTAGGTGATGCCGATGTTGACGCGCTCGGGTGTCTCCGGGAACAGCCAGCCGTAGTACGGCAGCAGGTCGCGATCGTAGATCATCTCCATCCAGTGTGCGCGGAACGGTAGCCCCGTCCACCAGCCCATCATCGTGTGGATGGTGTGCTTGCCGTCGGGGTCGACGGCGAGCGGGGCGTGCGCGCCGGTGGCGACCACGCACTGCCGTCCGCGGATCTCGCGCCCATCCGCCGCGCGGAACCCGACCACCCGGCCATCCTCCTCGATCCGTTCCTTCGCCCGAAACCCTGGAACGAAGCGCACGCCCGCGTCGATCGCCGCTTGAAGCAGCACGTGATCCAGGTCGTGTCGGATCAGGACCGCGACGTCGAGGCCGCGCGCGGGCAGGTCGATCTCGTAGCGGTTCGGCGTGGTCAGCCGCATCCCCTCGATCGGATAGGCGAGCCGACCGACGCGATCCCACAGGCCGAGCCCGCGCAGCACCTGCACGAAGCTCGGCGAGATCCCGCTGCCGCAGGTCTTGTGCCGCGGGAAGTCCTTCGCGTCGAGCACGGCGACCGAAGGCACGCCAAGCTGGCGCAGGCGCAGCGCCGTCACCGCGCCAGAGGGTCCGCCACCGAGCACCACCACCCCGTCCATCGCAGCCCCCGTCGAGGCCGAGTGTGGCGATCCGGAAGGCTGGTTTCAAGCTCATGGACGATCGTCAGCGCCGGCCCTGCACCTACGACGCGCTATCTTGCGCGCCTCGGCAGGGAGGGCGGGTGACGAGTCCGCGCGAAGAGCGCAAGGCGCTGCGGCGATGGCAGCCACGGGATCCGCAGCGCGACGGGCCCCCGTTCGCCGCGCTCGTCGCCCACGAGTTCCTCCCGCCCGAGCAGCACGCCGCGTTGCTCGACCGGATGGTACGCGGCGTCGCGGACTACGCCCTGGCCCAGGTCCCGTACTACCGCGACCGCCGCGCCGCGTGGGGGCTCGCGCAGCAGTCCATCCGGGGCGTCGCCGACCTCGCAGCGCTCCCGGTGCTGAGCAAGTTCGACGTGCAGGAGCACTTCGAGTCCCTGCGCACCACGCAGCTTCCGCCCGGCGAGCGGCTGTGGGGCGTCGCGACCTCGTCGGGCACGACGGGGCGCCCCACCCAGGTGATCACCACCGCGCGGACGTCGTGGATGTTCGCGCTGATGATCCACCGGTTGCTGAGGTGGGCCCGCTGGGATCCGAACCTCCCGCTGGCCTCGTTGCGGGTCGCGATCACGCTGCCGAAGGGTCCGGACGGCAAAGCCGCGACCGACGGGGTGTCGTTCGCCCACGCCGCGTGGCCGCACGTCGGCGCCCACTTCCACACGGGGCCGGCGCTGTTCTTGACGCGCACCACCCCGCTCGACGCGCAGATCGCGTGGTTGCGCCGGGAGCGCCCGGGCTACCTGATCACCTACCCGGCGACGCTCGAGACGCTCGCCTACGCGTGCCAGGGTCGCCCCACCGACAGCCTCCAGGGCGCGCGCGCGATCAGCGTGCAGCTCACCGAGGGGGCGCGCGCACGCATCGAATCGGCGTTCGGGTTCCCGATCCACCAGAACTACGGGTTGAACGAGCTCGGCGTCGTCGCGAACCGCTGCGAGGCGGGGCGCTACCACGTCTGCACCGAGCACTGCGTGGTCGAGATCGTGGACGATCACGGCCGGCCTTGCGCCCCGGGCGAGCGCGGGCGCATCGTGGTCACCGCGCTGACGAACCTGGCGATGCCACTGCTTCGCTACGACACGACCGACGAGGCGACCATGCCGAACGGCCCGTGCGCCTGCGGGCGCACGCAGCCGGGCTTCGAGGACCTGCTCGGGCGGCACCGCGACCTCCGCCACACCCCGCCCGGCACCGCCAAGCGGCTGAACCTCGTGCTCGAAACGATCGCCGAGTTGCCCCTGTCCCTGCTCCGCGACCTGACGCAGGTGCGGCTGCACCAGTCGCGCGACGAGGTCTACACGCTCCGCCTCGAGACGCGCGCGCCGCTTCCCGAAGGCGTCACGCGCGCGGTCGACGACGCGTGGCGCGCCGAGTTCCCCGAGTCGCCGCTGATGATCCTCGAGGTCGACCGCATGCCCGAGTGCCGCGGCGGCAAGCCACAGGTCTTCGTGTCGGACTTCCTCGAGTCGGACAATCCGCACAGCGGCGCGGGCGGGTGACGGGCCCGGGTCGCAGGGGCGTCGCGTGACCGCCTATGTCCGCTGGCGCCGCCGGTGGTGCGCGAGCGATGCGAAGAGGTAGTAGACCGGGTAGCCGAGGCTGATCCAGGTGGCGGTGACGGCCCACGGCGCGTCCGGACGCGTGCAGATCACGAGGAACAGCAGCGCCCACGGCACCCCGAGCCCGACCGTCCACGGCCGCAGGAAGCGCGTTCGGCTGGGGTAGAGGTAGTGGATGGGCACGAACACCAGCACCGAGAGCACCGCGAGCAGGAGCGTCGCGGTGAGGGGCTCGGCGTCGAGCATCACCATGTAGATGACGATGATGTTCCAATACGACGGGAAGCCGACGAACGAGTCGTCGGTCTTGGCCTGCTCCTGGGAGAACCCGTACGCGCTCGACAGGATCGGCAGCAGCACGGCCCACCCCCACGCACCCGGCAGCACGTCGAGCGCGACGAGCCCCAGCGAGGGCAGGAACACGAACATCAGGTAGTCGACGAGGTCGTCGAGGCGGCGCCCGTCGAACCAGGGGATGACCTGCTTGACCCCCACCTTGCGCGCGAGGAAGCCGTCGGTGGCGTCGATGAACGTCGCCACCCACATCGCGACGAAGAACGTCGCGACGTCGCGCTGCGACAGCGCCCAGAACCCGAGCACGCCCAGCGGCAGCCCGAGCGCGGTGTACGCGTGCACGCCCCACGCCGCCGCGCGGCGACCGACCGAATACGTGCTCACGAAGCCTCCTTCAGCGAGTCCAGCGCGCGAGGCGGATCCCAGGTCGCGGACAGCCGCGACACGACCAGCGCGGTGAGCAGGCCCGCGATCATCGCGAGCGTGCGGAACGGGAACTCGAAGTCGCCCCAGTCCGGGTAGCCGAGGAACGCCGGCAGGCCGAGGGACGCCTCGCCCCCACCCAGGCGCAGGAACACCGAGACCCCAAAGCCCGACATCGCGCCGGTCGTGTTCGCGCGCTTGTCGAACAGCGCGAGCGTCAGCTGCGGGAACAGCACGCAGTAGACGACGTCTCCGCACAGGTACCACAGCGCCGCCACGCTCCCGACGGTCAGCGCGATCAGCGTCGCCGCCGCGCCGAGCCCCACCACCAGCGCACGCACGAGCACGGTGATCTCGCGGGACGAGGCGTGCGGGCGATAAAGGCGACGCCATCCGTTCCACGCGATCAGCGACGCGGCCGACAGGATGGAGCTGTCGACCGAGGACATCACCGCGGCCGCGATGGCCCCGAGGCCGAGGACACCGATCCAGGTCGGCACCGCGAGGCGCAGCAGGTAGGGCAGCACCAGCGCAGGCGTCTCGGCCAGATCAGCGACCACCTGGGCCGGCCCGCCGAGCGACGCCCCGTGCGGGCCCGCCGCGAGCAGCTCCCAGTCCAGCGCGCGCCCCGACAGGCCGAGCACCAGCGGCGGGATCGCCATCAGCCCGCACAGCAGCCCCGCCCAGATGGACTGGCGCACCGCGGTGTCCGGGTCCCGCGACGCCAACACCCGCTGGAAGTACACGTTCCACGGGATGCCGCCGAGCATCAGGATGACGAACCAGTCCGCCCAGGACACGCCCTCGTGCAGCCCGTGGAAGCCTCCGAACGCGGTGTCGCCGCCCAGCGCGCCGGTCACCCGCGCGGTGAGCGCTCCAACCCCGCCCGCCGCGTCGACCACGAACGGCACCGCGACGCCGAGCCCGATCAGGATCAAGAACAGCTGTACGACGTCGGTATACGCGACCGCGCGGAGCCCGCCGAACATCGTGTACGCGATGGCGACCGAAGCAGAGAGCACGATGGAGAGGCCCAGATCGAGCCCCATCACCGCGCCGAACGTCGAGCCGAGCGCCACGAGGATCGCTGCGCTCCAGAACAGCTCCGCGAGCACCGCCGGCAGCATCAGCACGCCCGCCGCGGCCTTGCCGAACCGCGCCTCGAGTGGATCGACCAGCGTCGCGTAGCCGTGGGCGCGCATCGTCCGCGCGTAGAACAGCCCGCCGAGGATCAGCGAGAGCGCGTAGCCGAGCCCAGCCTGGCCGCCCCAGAGCACCCCGCTGGCAAACGTCCGCTCGGCGGTGCCGTTGATGTAGCCGCCGCCGACCCAGGTGGCGGTCATCGTGAGCAGGCCCACCCACAGCGGCAGGTCCCTTCCCGCGAGCATCAGCTCCGCGGTGCTCTCCTTGCCCTCCCGCTTCCGACCCGCCACCACGCCGACGACGAACACCGCCAAGTACATGGCGAACATGGCGGCGATGCCTGGCCAGAACACGCTCAACGGGGCTCCTCGCGAGCGCCCAGGATGGCCCGCGGCGGGCGCGCGCACAAGCCGGCGCGGCGCGATCGCGTCACGCACCGCGCCGACGCTCCTCGGCTCACGATCGGGTCAGCTTCGCCACGACGCCGGCCAGCGCCGGGAAGCGGGCGATCAGGTCGGCGCGTGGAGGCATCTCGAAGTCCGCGAAGTCGAAGCCCGGACCGACGACGCACGCGCACAGCGATCCCTGCTCCCCGATCGACACCGCCGCCTGCCAAGTGCCGGCCAGCACCACCGCCTGGAGCACGGCGCCGCCGTCGGGGTCACGCCCCAGCTGGGCCACCGCGTGCGCCCCGCCGTCGTCGATCTGGTGCAGCGCGACCGGATCGCCGTCCAGGTGCACCCAGATCTCGTCGGAGATCACCCGATGGAGCGCCGAGAACGCACCGGGCGGCAGCAGGAAGTAGATGCTCGTCAGCGCGGCCCGCGCCTGACCGTGCCCCGGATGCGCAACCACCGCCGCGCTGCGCACCACCTCACGGTAGAAGCCACCCTCGGGATGCGGCGCCAGCCCCAGCCGCGCCACCCACGCCCGTGCGTCCATCCGCCCTCCGAGCCGACCCTACCATGCCCCTGCAGACGCCTGACCCTGTCGCGCCACCCCGACCTGCCACGGGGGGTCATCCACCTGATTCCCTGGCAGCATCGAGCCATCCATGAGGTTGGCGAGCACGGGGTCGAGGCTGGCGAGGGTGCGTGCTTCGGGGTCACGCTCCAGCGCCTGATCGAGGTCATCCCGGGCGGCGTCGATGGCACCACGCCGCGCACGGAGGCGCGCGCGGCGCAGCCAGAGCGTCGCCATCGCGCGATCGAGCGCGAGGCCCCGGTCGTAGGCACCAAGCGCACCCGCGTCGTCGCCCAGGGCGACGTACGCATCGCCGAGCCGAAACGCGACGCGCGCACCGAGCGCCTTCGCTGCGTCCGGGTCGAGGTGGCAGGGGTGGTCGACGCCTCCGAGCGCCTCCTCCAGCACGTCGACCGCCGCGCGCCACCTGCCGCACCGCCCGTGCTGATCCCCGAGGTGGTAGCGGGCCACCATCTGCCAATCGGCCTCACCGACCCGCGCCAACGCACGCTCGAGCAGCCGCGCTGCCCGCGGGCCCGCACCCTCGGCGTCGTCCTCGAGCAGCGTGATCGCCGACGCATACAGCGCGTAGCCACAGTCTGGATCGATCTCGAGCGCGTGCGCGAGCCAGTCGCGCGCGGCGCGTATCCCAACCCGCGCGCCCATCCGTCCCCGCAGCGCCCAGAAGTCCGCGCGCCCCTCCAAGAGCGGCTCGAGGAACGCGAACAGGTCGGTCACCCCCGCGTCGCTGCCGTAGTCGGCGAGGGCGGCCGCCGCCCGCTCGAGCTCCAGGCGGGAAGGCGCGACCGCCTCGCCCGCCGCGACACACGCGACCAACCCCTGCACGAGCAGCGCCGCCTGTGCCCGTCCCGGATCGTCCGGCTCGAGCAGGTCGAAGCCGACCAACGCATCGAGCAGCGCGGGCCAGGGGGTGCTCGCGCGTGCCTCTGCCCTTCCGATCCACGCCGCGCCGTCGCCCGGATCGAACGCGCACGCGGCTCGTCCCAGCCGAGCGAGCGCGCGCGCCTCGTCCTGCCGGATCGCCGGCTGCGGGTCGAGCGAGAGCGCCCGCCGGAAGTCCTCGAGCGCCCCCTCCGCGTCGTCGCACGCGAACCGCGAGGCGCCACGGAGATGCAGCGCGTCGGCGCGCCCCGGGTCCAGGCGGAGCGCGAGCGACGCACGCGCGATGGCGCGCTCGTGGAGACCGTCTTCCGCTTCCACCCCCGCGAGCGCGACCTGGTGCGCGACGCGCGAAGGCGCGAGCGCGGTCGCGCGCTCGAGGTCCGCGCGCGCCCCGGACAGGTCACCGCGCAGACGGCGCAGCGTGGCGCGCTGAGCGAAGGGCTCGCTCGCGCCCGGATCGCACGAGATGCCCGCCGCGAGCGCGGCCAACGCCTCGTCATGCCGCGACAGCGCCGAGAGGCTCGACGCCAGCCGACACCACAGCCCCACCTCGGGGCGGAGCACGATGAACGCGCACAGCACGTCGACGGCCCGCGCGTGCTCGGCGCCCTCTTGCAGCGCGTCCGCGCAGAGCCGCAGGCCCATCGCGCGGTCGAACCCCGCGGCGATCGCGTGCTCGATCGCCTGGACACCCGGCAGGACATCCCCCCACCAGGCGAGGTGGAGCCCCCACCACGCCCGATCCTCGGGAAGGTCGGGCGCGATGGTTTCGCGCGGATCGCCGCCGTCGAGGTAGGAACGGAGTCGCGCACAAGCCCTGGCCTCCAACGCCGCGACGCGCGCGCAGGATGCGCGCTCGGCGTCACCGATCGGACGCAGCGCGAGCAGCAACAGGTCATCCCCGCCGCGTCGCGCCACGTCGCGCCACGCGTTCGCGCTGTGGGTCCACGTCGGCGGCAAGCGTTCGCCCCGAACGAAGGGCGGTGCACCGAGGAGCTGCGCCTCGACCCTCGCCGCGACCTCTGCCATCGACGACTCGCCCGCGGCCATCAGCTCCACGCACAGGAGGCTCGCCGTGAGCCCGCCCCGCACCTGGACGGGCCAGCGGATCAGCAGCAGCCAGAACCAGCGGACGAGCGCGTCTCGGGCTGGCCCCTCGACATCGAAGGGCGCCAACATCGCGTCACCGCGCCGCAGGCGCCACAGCGCGCGCCCGATGTGCGAATCAGTGAGACCGTGTTCTTCGCGGACGGCGATCAGTGCGCGTGTGAACCGGTGGGCGAGCTGTGCGAGGGGCATGGAGGTCACTCCGAGCGCAGCGCGACGTGCGCGCTCCGCCCTCGTGCCCCGCCCCCGGTCGGCACCCCACGTGACAACGACACCTGTCACATGGCGTCACCTCCGCCGAGCCCATCAACGCCCGACGCCACGATCCGCCGCGCGCTGCGAGAGCACGCGTCCGAGCAGCCGGACGGGCCAGCTCCGCGCCGGCGGCGGGAGGGGCGCCCCGGCACGCCACGCCCCGATCAGGTCGCGCGCCGAAGGCTCGGGCAGCGCGTCGATCGCCACACCGAGCGGGTCGGCGAGGAATCGACGCAGGCTCTCCGGGCCCGGGCGCAGCGGCGGGCCCGGGTGGCCGAGCAGCGGCGCGCCGAGCCAGAACGCGGCCAGATCACGGTAGGCGAGCGCGCTCGCCATCCCGTGCAGATCCCCGAGCGTCGCGAAGCCCTCGGCGCCACGCGTGAACGCGGCCAGCGCTTGCTCGGGGCGTTCCTCCATCAGCGCGGTCATCCCCGAGATCACCGACCACATCGGCTCGTCACGCCCGTCCACCTCATCGAGCAGCGCGCGCGCGGCCGCCGTCCGGTCGACGCGAAGCTCGGCCATCGCCAGCACCCCGGCGAGCCGCAGCCGGAGCACCGGCGCGTCCCTCGCCTCACCTCGAAGCTGACGCAGCGCCCACACCGACCGCTGCGGGTCTGGATCGCGCCCGTAGACGTCGGTGAGCATGGCCGCGCGTCGCGCCGCCGGCATCCTCGACGCCCGTATCGCCGACCCACCCGCGACCACGGCCTCGTCCAGCGCTTCGGGATCCCTGGCGATCAGCACGCGCAGCCATGCCCCGGGCGCGCCGCCGAGCCCGTCCGCCAGGGCCTCGACCTCTGCGGTCGGCCCCCAGCGGAAATACAGCGCGCCCGCGAGCGCACCGCGGACCCAGGGCTCGTCCGGTCGCGTGGCCCCGGCGAGACGAAGCGCGTCCAGCACATCGGGCCCGATCCCGACGATCCGACCCGCGCCGAGCAGCGTCCACGCCAGCGCGCCGGCGTCCGATCCCGCGCGACCGATGGCGTCCACGAGGTCGAGGAGGTGTCGCCGCGCCGCGGCGACCGTCAGCAGATCCTGATCGCCGAGCGCGACCAGCCAACGGTCACGCGCAGCCAGGGCGTCGGTCGGCGGTGGCCCCAGATGCAGCCGGATCGGGGCGAGCAGGCGCATCTCGCCGCGCCCGTGCACGAGCCCGCGCTCGTGCAAGCGCAGCAAGGGGCCGAGCGCGTCGTCGTCGAGCGCGCCTACGGCATGGTGGTCGAACGCGCCCGTGAACACGGTGAGCCGCACGAGCAGCGCGCCGGCGCGATCATCGAGCGACCGAAGCGAGCGCGCGAGCGCACCGTGCAGCGTGTCGTGGTGCGGATCTGGCTCGCCCTGCAGCGCCACGCGGTGCCACGCCGGCTCCTCGAGCGCGTCGACGCCCGCGACGAGCGCAACCGGCACCGCGAGCCGGATCGCGAGCGGCAGTCCCCCCGCGGCTCGCGCGATCCGCGCCACCGTTTCGAGGTCGAGGTCGACGTCCCGCGCCCGCGCCAGATCCTCGACCAGCGCGCCCGCATCCACCTCCTCCAGCGGGGCGACCGCGATCCGACCGGCGCCGCGGCAGGCCAGCGCGGATTGACGCGTGACCAGCACCGCCGCGCTACGGACGATCCCGGCGATCTCCTCCGCGGCGACCGACGCGAGGTCGTCCGCGCCGTCGAGAACGACTAGCGGATCGTCCAACCCCTCCAACAGCGCGGCCACGTCCCCATCCCCACGCGCACCGTCCACGACGCGTCGGATCGCGCGCTCCACCGCGTCGGCGGTGACCAGCCCGGCGACCGACACGAAGATCGCCGCCCGTCCTCCATCCGCCCAACGATCGACGACGACCTCCGCCAGCGCGGTCTTGCCCACACCGGGCGGGCCGACCAGCGTGGTCAGCCGACCCCGTTCGAGGGCGGTCAGCACGCGCGTCACATCCCGCTCACGCCCCACCAGCGTCGGCGCCACCGGTCGGCGCACGAGGCGCCGCGGAGAAGCCATCGGCTGCGACGCGCGCACCCCCAGCAGCGTGATCCCCTCGCCGCGGTGGGTCAGCAACAGCGTCGGCGTGTCGGGATCGACCTCCAGCTTCATCCGGAGGCGCCGGAGCGTCGTGTCGACCGTCCGCGAGCGCACCGTGCTCGCGTACTCCCACACCTCGCGCAGCAAAGCCTCGCGCGCCACCGGCGCTCCGCGCGCCGCGCGGAGGCGACCGAGCAGCCGACACTCCATCGGCGTCAGCGTGACCGTGTCGTCCGCAGCGACCGCAGACCCCACCCCGAGATCCACCTCCCAGCGCCCGAGCCCGAAGCGCGCGGACAACGGCTCCACCATCCGCCCCTCCCCCGCCACCCTATCCCGCCACGACGCGGGGTCGGGTTAGCAGCATCCCAACGTGGCTTCCAAGGAGCGTGGCGTGAGTTCGTACGACCAGACCCCGGCTCGGGTGGTGGCGGCGGGGTTTCGGGCGCGGGTGGCGGCGCGGGTGCGGGAGGTGCCGGCGGGGTGGGTGACGACGTACGGGGACGTGGCGACCGCGCTGGGGTCGCCGCGGGTGGCGCGGCATGTGGGGTGGGCGCTGGCGGCGCTGGGAGAGGCGGAGGCGGACGTGCCCTGGCATCGCGTGATCAACGCGCGCGGGGCGATCAGCTTCAAGGGGGACACCTGGCGCGCGATCCTGCAGCGGGAGCGGCTGGAGGCGGAGGGGATTCAGTTCTCGGAGAGCGACCGGGTGGACCTGAAGCGGTTGCGCTGGCGCTTCGACTCGGATCTGCCGTGAATCCCCGGGCGATGTGCTCGCCGACCGGGTAGAATCGCGCCCTCGCCCGACGGATGGTCCATGACGCCTCGCCTGCTCCCCGCGCTGCTGCTGCTCTCGTGCGCACCCGACACGGGCGGCGGCGATCTGGTCGCTCGAACGACGGATCCGGGGCGCGTCACGCTGCACCGCCTGAACCGCGCCGAGTACGATCGCACCGTGCACGACCTGCTCGGCACCACGCTACAGCCCGCGCGCGACTTCCCCGACGACGACTTCGCGGCGGGCTTCGACAACATGGCGGATGCGCTCAGCCTCTCGCCGCTGCACCTCGAGCTCTACGAACAGGCCGCGTTCGCGATCCTCGAGGACGTGCTGGGCCAGGGCCCGACCCCCAGCCAACTGTGGTCGTGGGAGGCCGAGGGTGACGAGGTCACGCCGTCGATCGGCGGCGCATACGGCGACTCGGCGTGGAACCTGTGGAGCAACGGCTCGCTCGACACGGTGTGGAACGCGCCGGCCGAGGGCCGTTACGAGATTCGCGTCCGCGCGTTCGGGCACCAGGCGGGCGACGCGCTCCCGCACCTCGTCGCACAGATCGGCACCGAGACCGTGATCTCGGTGGGCGTTGCGGCGCTCCAGGCCGCCCCTGGGCTCTACACCGGCGAGGTGTGGCTGCCCGCCGGCGCGCACGTCGTCTCGGTCGGGTTCACGAACGACTACTGGGTCGAGGGCCCGCCGGCGCAGGACCGCAACCTGATCGTCGACGCGTTCGAGATCGAGGGCCCCGTCGACGCGGTGTGGGATCCGCCCGCGACCCGCGCGCGCATCCTGACGTGCGAGCCGCCGACCACCGAGGCGCGCGCCTGCGCCCGCACGATCCTCGCAGCCCAGCTCCCGCGCGCCTGGCGTCGCCCGATCCAGCCCGACGAGATCGAGCGACTGATGGGCCTGTACGACGCGACCACCGCGCTCGGCGGCGACTGGGAGGAAGGCCTGCGCACCGCGCTCGCCGCGATGCTCGTCTCCCCGCACTTCCTGTTCCGCGTCGAGATCGACCCCGATCCGCACGATCCGACGCCACGCGAGCTCGACGGCTACGAGCTCGCCACGCGCCTGTCGTACTTCTTGTGGAGCACGATGCCCGACGCCGACCTGTTCCGGCTCGCAGCGTCCGGTGAGCTGCTCGACGACGCGACGCTCACCCTGCAGGTCGGTCGGATGCTCGCCGACCCGAAGGCCGAAGCGCTGATCGAGAACTTCGCCGGCCAGTGGCTGCAGATCCGCGCGGTCGACGACGTGTTCCCGGACTACGCGGTCTACCCCGACTTCGACGCGGCGCTGCAGTCCGCGATGAAGGAGGAGATGCACCTCATGGCCCGCGACATCCTGCTCGGCGACCGGTCGATGCGCGACCTGCTCACCGCCAAGGACTCGTGGATGGACGGACGCCTCGCCCGCCACTACGGCCGCGACGACGTGCTCGGCTACTTCGGGCACCTCCGCGTCGACCTCACCGGCCACCCGCGTGCAGGCATCACCACCACCGCGGGCTGGCTCACGGTGAACGCCTACCCGACGCGCTCCTCGCCGATCCGCCGCGGCAAGACGGTGCTCTCGAACCTCCTGTGCGAGACGCCGCCGCCCCCGCCCGCCGAGATCCCGCCGCTGTCCGAGTCCGAGCTCGAGGGCCTGAGCCAGCGCGAGCAGATGGAGCTGCACCGAGCCGATCCGGTGTGCGCCTCGTGCCACCGCATGATGGACCCGATCGGGTTCGCCTACGAGCACTACGACGGCATCGGCGCGTACCGCACCGAGGACGCCGACGGCCTGCCGATCGACGCGACCGGCACCCTGCCCGACGGCGTGGGCTTCACCGACGCGCTCGACCTGCTCCGTCCGCTGTCGTTCAGCCCGAAGTACAGCAAGTGCGTCACCCAGAAGACCTTCACCTACGCACTGGGGCGACCGCCCGTGATCGAAGACATCCCCGCCCTCTCGACGATCGAGGCGCGCTTCGTGCGCAACGACCTGCGGTTCACCGATCTCGTGCTCGCGATCGTGCTGTCCGAGCCGTTCCGCTACCGACGCGGCGAGCCGGCGGAGGTGACGCCATGAGGCTCCATGTCAGCCACACCTCCCGCCGCAACTTCCTGCGCGGCGCCGCGGCCAGCCTGGCGCTGCCGTTCCTGCCCTCGCTGCGCGCCGCCCATGCGAGCACGCCCAAGCCGGTGCGCCTGATCTTCTACTTCGTCCCGAACGGCATCCACATGCCCGACTGGATCCCCACGACCACCGGCGACGCCTACACGCTGCCCTACCTCCTCGAGCCGCTCGCGTCGGTCCGCAGCAAGGTCAACGTGCTCTCGGGGCTCGACAACGAGGCGGCGATCTTCAACCTGCCGGGCGACCACGCGCGCGGCACCGGCACCTTCCTCACCTGCGCACCGCTGCCCCTCCCCACCGACCCGATCGTCAACGGGATCAGCGTCGATCAGGTCGCCGCGCAAGCCCGCGGCGAGGAGACCCCGTTCCGCTCGCTGGAGCTGGGCCTCGAGGGCGGTCAGACCACCGGCGACTGCGACTCCGGCTACTCCTGCGCCTACGCGCGCAGCATCGCGTGGTCGGGTCCGCGCACCCCGCTGCCGAAGATGTCGGATCCGAAGCTCGTGTTCGACCGCCTGTTCGCTGGCGTGAGCCCCACGCTGTCCGCTGAGGCGGCCGAGCGGCGCCGCGCGCTGCGCCGCAGCGTGCTCGACTACGCGCTCGAGGACTCCGCGCGCCTCAAGGACCGCCTGTCGCAGAGCGACCAGCACAAGGTCGACGAGTACATGACCGGCGTCCGCGAGCTCGAGCTGCGCATCGACGCGCTCGACGGCCAGTCGTGCGACCCGCCGACCCGCCCGCAGTCCGGCATGTTCCGCGAGGACGCGGTCGTCGCGATGAACGAGCTGATCGCGACCGCGCTCGAGTGCGACCTCACGCGCGTCGTCACGTTCATGCTCGGAAACGGGGGCTCCAACGCGTCCTTCCCGTTCCTCGGGGTCAGCGGGCAACACCACGAGCTCTCGCACCACCAGGGTCGCCAGGCCAACCACGACGCGCTCAAGGAGATCAACCGCTGGGAGGTCGACCAGTTCGGCGCCCTGCTCCGCGCGCTCGACCTGCGCACCGACGAGGACGGCGAGCCGCTGCTGGACCACACGCTCGCGGTGTTCGGCTCCGAGATCGCGGATGGCGACGCGCATAGCCACCGCAACCTCCCCACCCTGCTCGGCGGGCTCGGCGGCGGCGTGCAGGGCGGTCGCCACCTCGCCTATACGAACGGCAAGGTCGCCGATCTCTACCTGCTGATGCTCGATGCGTTCGGCGCGCCGCAGTCCAGCTTTGGCCTCGACGGCACCAGCCCGCTCGGCGGCCTGCGATGAGGTGGCTCGCGCTCGCGGCGCTCGTCGCGTGCGCCCCAGACGACGCGCCGATCTCGTTCGAGGCCGAGATCGCGCCGCTGTTCTGGGCCGAGTGCGGCGACTGCCACCGCGGCGCGCAGCCCGACGGCGACCTCGACCTGTGGGAGGCGCCCTACGACGCGCTCGTCGGCGTCCCGAGCACCCAGTCGGCGCTCGCGATCGTCGAGCCGGGTGACGCGCTGTACAGCTACCTGTGGCACAAGCTGAACGGCACGCAGTCGATCGCGGGTGGCAGCGGCACCGCGATGCCGCTCGACGGCCTGCTCGCGCAGCCGGACCTCGATCGGGTCACGCTGTGGATCGACCAGGGCGCCCACCCCTGATCACGGCGCGGGGTCCAGGAGCCCGTCGCGCGCAGCGCGCGGCGCTCCTCCCCTGCCCATGACCCTGCCCCTGCCCGTGCCCGTTCGGAGCGCTGGCAGGTCCTGGGCGAGGGCCGGCGTGCGCGTTGTCGCGGTGGGTTGGGGCCTGGCGTACGCGCTCGGGGTGCTGAATGTTCGCTATCCCTCGACCAAAGCAAACTCTTGAGCCATTCTCGCCGGCGATCACACAACGCGGTGATCACCGGCGGTCGTACGAAGCGGCGAGCACCGGTGAGCGCTGGGCGCCATAGGCATCGGCGTTGACACGACGCGTTCCGCACCGCTGGTCCCAGGTCGCGCAAGTCACCGACGAACACACGCCGCGGCATTCACCGACCGGCCTTCCGCGCCGTCCGCACCGATTGGGCGCGGTTCGAGACGATCGGCGACAACGTAGCGCGACAGGCGGCGGCGGACGGGGTCACTGCTGTCGTCGCTCGTCTCTTCCAGCTACCGACAACGCCGCGGTCCCAGGGCTCGTGTCCATCGCGGCCTCCGCCGAGGGCAACGGGGCACGCCGGGTCGATGTCGCCATCGTCCGCAGGACTGGCTACGTTCGAGGCATGCAAGCCGAACCGGTCCATATCGCGTTCTTCGTCCCCGCCGGCGTCGCGGGACCCGGCGCCGGGGAGCGGGCACGGCTGCTGCTCGTTCTGGATGCCGTGCGCAGCGAGCGGATCTCATGGCGCGAGGGGGCAGCGGCACTTGGCCTGGCCCCGTCGGCATTCCTGGATCTGGCGCGGGACCACGGCGTCCCTGTCGTCCGCGTGGAGCCTTCTGACCTGGACGCGGACCTCGCCACCCTGGACCGCCTCGCTCGTCAGCGATGATCGTCGTCGCAGACACATCGCCACTGCTGCACCTCGCGCGCATCGGTCGACTCTCGCTCGTCGAAGCGGCGCTAGGTCCAGTCCTGGTGCCGCGGACCGTCTGGTCCGAGCTTATCCAGCCGGGCACTCGACCCGAGGTCGTCGGTGCGCTTCGCGATGCCACTTGGATCACCGTATGCGACGATCCTGAACCCCAGGACATCGGGCTGGATCCGGGCGAGACGGCCGCCATCCTGCTCGCCGAGTCACTCCGCGCCGAAGCAGTGATCATCGACGAACGCCGCGGCCGCGCCGTGGCGACGTCACGTGGCCTGGCTGTCATCGGAACCTTGGGTGTGCTCGCGGGAGCCCGTCGCGCGGGCGCATTGGAGCGGGTCGCCCCGGTGATCGCGGCGCTCCGTACCGACGGCTTCTGGCTGGCAGACGATCTGGTCGCATCGTTCATGAAGCGGCTGGGTGAGGTGCCGTAGCCCCGTCGCCCAGAATACCTCCCTTGGTCAGCAGGACCAGCCAGCTCAAGCGTGATCTTGCCCCCTTGAGACGGACCACCTCCGGTCAGCCTGGGGCGTTTGGCGCGCCTCGGAACGGCATGCGTTCGACAAGGATCTCGCACTTCGCGGCATGTCGCGAACTCGACGTTCCGGAGCGTCACATTCGGCAGGCCGTACCGATAGGGCCTATCGCCTCGCTCCCACGCTCCCCTGGAGGGCCCACACTCCCGGTGGCGGCAGGCCGACGTCGACGCGCTCATCGGCCGCATCGCCGCCCGCTGCGAGGCGTGGCTCGCGCGCCGGGGGCTCGGCATCGACGCAGAGCGCGACGACGACGACCCCGACGACGCGCTGCCCTTGCTGCGGTCCGCGTCGGTGGCGGGGCGGTCGGCGGTGAGACAGCGCACGGCGCGACGGGTCCAGCGGCTGGGCGGCGCTCGAGCGGTCGGCGCGCGGGCCGCCGTCACGGGGGGAGAGCGCGGCGAGGGCCTGAAGCACGGCACGGGCGCGCGACGGGACCGGAGAGGTGTGTCCGGGGCGGTCGCGGCAGGCGGGAACCGTGGTTTTCGGGGGGCGGGCGGGGAGCGGACGGGGCGGAGCGGGCCTGAGCGAGGGCGAGCGGGCGCTGAGTCGCGGTCGAGTGAGGCCTGGCGCAGCCTCCCGAGCTGCTTGATGCTTCCTATCCCTGCCAAAGTGGGGCGGTCCTGCCAGGACACACTTCAACAGGAGCCCCTCCCCGTGACGCACGCACCGCTTCTAACCGCCGTACGCAGTTGGGCAGCCCTCGTCTTCGCCATCGCCCTGTCGGCTTCAACCGCTGCCGCGCAAACCCCGACAACAGTCCCAGCACCCGCTACGCTCGAGATCCACGACGCGCTGCAGGATCGGCCCGGAGCGCGTCTGGTCCGCGCCGGTCGCCTCACCTGGGCGTCTGGCTTCAGCATCGCGGGCGCCGGCGTACTGTCGATCGCGGTCGGCGTCCCCCTGTGCAGGGCAGTGGGTCCGGTAGACTGCGATACGGACGTTCTTACGGCGGGTAGCGTGCTCCTCGGTGCCGGCATGATGACGGGGATGGTGGGAGTCGCCGTCGAGGGAGAGGGTGTGCGCAAGCTCGGACTGGGGCGCTCGTGGCCGGGCTACGTCGGGCTCGGACTGCTTACCGTTGGAGGCGTGCTGAACATCCCCGCGTTCGCGGTGCCGCCCTACGAGTTCGGCCTGTTCCCCATCGGCCTCTCGGTGGCCGTGGTGGGCCTCGGGTTCACTGCCGCGCAGCTTGTCATCAACACGCGAGCCATGAAGCGTCTCCCTGCGGAGACACGGCGCGCGATCTTCCACCCCCGCCCTCGACTGGTGGTCCGAGCCATCCCCTACGTCAGCTCGGATGGCGCAGGCGGGTTGCTGGTCGCGCGCTGGTAAGGATTCGGATTCGCCGAAGCGACGTCCGAGAAGGGCATCCTGCTCTCTGGGTGGTGGCGAGGGTGGGCGCGCGATCAGGACGCGGACCGCTGTTCGAGCGGACAGGAAACACGAGCAGATTGCGTCGCCTGGTCGTAGACCGGCCATGTTGATCACCGCCAGTTCGGCCCAGGTGATCGCCTTCGGCTCGGGCAACGTGATCGCGACCAGCTCGGCCCAGGTGATCACGTCAACCTGCCGATCCGTCACGCGCTTCGCTTGCAGGAAGCCTGTCGCGGGAAGGCGGACCGACTCGCCGGTGCACAGGATGCCGGACACGTCGCCGAGTCGCGGCCGGGGCTCCCGCCAGGGTCTGGAGCGGACCGCGGTTTTCGCGGGGGCGGGCGGGGCGAGAAGGGGGCGGCGCTGCGCTCGGGCGACGGGCGGCGGGCGCGTTGTCGCGGTCGACTGGGGCCTGGCGTACGCGCTCGGGGTGCTAGGTGTTGCCTATCCCACTGGTCGGCGATCGTGTCCTGGAAGACGAGGTTGAAGACCGCGGACAGGTCCGCGCGGGAGAGAGTCGCCACGGCGTGCTCCTACTGTGCTGGTTGATGACCGATCAGAGGTCGATGATGTCCGCGTTCGCGAGGCCGTCCGCGAGGCGGCCCTTCAGGGAGCCCCACTCCACGGCGCCCTTGTCGTTGCGCGGGGTGACGGGCTGGGACTTGCCCTCGCCGGTGCCCTGCGCGTTGGTCGCCGGCAGGAACGCCTTGCCGTCGTCGGAGCCGGCCCATTCCTTGGCACCCGCCTCGATGTCGAGGGAGTCGACGTAGCCCTTCCGCTGCGCGGCCCACACGGCCTTGCCGTCCTCGGTGACCCGCAGGACGGGCTTGCCGTCCTCGGTGGTCAGCGTCCGGAGGTACGCCAGCGCGTGCTGGTGCCTCGCGGCGGGCACGCCCGCCTTGTCGAGGGCGGCCGCGACGGAGCTCGTGAGCTTCTGTTCGCGCGCAGCCTGCTCGGCCTGCTCGCGCTTCTCCTCGGCCTCCTTGAGTCGGCGGTTCAGGTCCTCGATGCGCGCGTTGACCTGGCCGTCCTCGCCCTTCTTGTCGCCGGCCTTGGACTCCTTCTTCTCCTCCTCCTGGTCGCCCTTCTTCTCGCCGATGGCCTTGAGCTTCTCATCGAGCTTCAGCCCCTCGAGGCCGGACTTCACGCCCTGCTCGACCATCTTGGCGGCGGCCTCGGCGGTGACGAACTGCTTCGCGTGCTCACCGAGCAGATCGGTGATGAACTTCTTGTCGGACTCGTCGAGCGGCAAGGGGACCCCCTGAACGAAGTGACCCCACCTCCGGCCAGTCCCGGAGGTGGGGTCGTGTCATGTGTCGTTGGCCCGCTGAACTGGGCGGGCCGTTCGCAGCATCCGAAGGGTTGCAGGGCCTGGATTCGAACCAGGGGCCTCCGGGTTATGAGCCCGGCGCGCTACCGACTGCGCCACCCTGCCGTGTGATCACGCGGCCGTGCGCGGCCCTGAACCGTCCACGAAGGTCGCGTAGCGGAACGTCCCCTCCGCGTCATCGAAGGGCGTGTCGACAACTTCGCACTCCACCAACTCAACCGTAGACACGTCGACGCCCCGGAAGGCGCACCGCTCGAAGCGGCAGTCGATGAACTCACTGCCGTTCATCAGCGCGCTCGTGAAGTCGCAGTCGACGAACTCGCAGTTCACAGCCTCGTCGACGGGGGCCATGTCGGCGCCCAAGAAGGAGCACCGCTCAAACTTGCAGCTGTACAGTCGCCAATACGCGAGCAGCATCCCGTCGAACACGCAGTCGACGAAGGTGCAGCCACTGAAATGACGTCCCTCGAGATCGAGCTTCGTCAGGTCCGCGTCGGTGACCACGACGTCGCCAACCCCCATGCTCGCTGTGAGCTGCTCGACTTGGCGCGCAGTTAGCGTCATGGTGGCATCACCAAGGCACGTTGAGGCGGACGATCCGACCCATCTGGTCTTTTGTAGCTTGCGCCTGGACCCCCCGCCACACCGACTCGTAGTCGGACTGCGTGAGGTAGCTCGTGTCGAACAGCACGCCGCGGCCCCTGTTCAGGTCCCGGATGATCGACCTGACACCATCCTCGGTGTCGAAACGTGCGTCCGACCACGGCGACTTCACGTCCCACTCTCGCCCCGCACCATCCTTGAAGTCGCCTCCCCTTCCAGCGCGAGACAGCCCCGCCGGCACCAACCCCTGCCGCTCGGCCTCGATGGCCGCAACGGCTTCCCGGACGGAGCCATGGGTCACCTTGCCGCCGTGGTCCGCGTCTCGAACGAGCTCGGCGAAGGCGGGATGCTCGCGGTACCGCGCCGGTAGCGTGGCGATCTCCGCGGCGATCTCCTCCGGCTTGCCCCGTCCGCGCTTGAACTTGTCGACGTTGCCGCCGGCACGGTGGACGTCGCCGCCCACGCTCGACCCCGCCTGCGCCCCCTCCTCGCGCCACCGCCGGCGCGTCGAGACCTCACGGCCGCGGTCGTTGAAGTGGGCCGGGTACGTCATGCCGACGTAGTACCCGTCGACGATGGGCCACACGATGCCGCTCACCTTGGAGCGCACCGGCAGCTTCCGCGCTCGGCGCTCCGCCTGGAGCTTGACGTGCTCGGCCTGCACCGCGGCGACCGAGACCCGCCAGGGCTGGTCGTAGGGTGCCACCTGGCCGTCCAGCGCGCGGCTGATCGCGTTGTTGCGCATGTCGAGGAACTCGACCGCGCGGCGCATGAGCGGGTCTGTCTCGCCCGGCTCGTCGAGGACCTGGTGGGCCGCCTCGCCGGACTCGCGGTGCCCCTCGTTGTACGCCTTGTTCATCTCCATCCGGACGATGGTGGAGGCTTGTGAGGCGCGCACGTCCATGGTGGCGGCGAGCCGATCGCGGACCTGCGGGATGGTCTCCCCCGTCGCAGCACCAAGCGACAGCTCGCGCTGGATGTCCTCGAGCACCGACGCGGAGTACCGCTGCGCACTGTACTTGTGCACGAGCAGTCCGCGATCCTCCTGGAATCGCCGGAGAACCTGCCGCTCGATGCGCGAGCCCGTGTCGCGGAACTCGGGCTCGTTCGCTCGAATCATCTCGAGCAGGTGCTCGAGCCCGCGCTCACGCGATGCCATCACCCCTTCATCGAGCGCGACCTTGAGCTCCCGCTCCATCTTGGAGATGCCGCGCTCGGACTGGGCGAGCATCACCATCAGGTGCTGCCGCGTGAACTCCAGGTCCTTGTCACCCAGCGCCTCGATCCGGTCGCGTAGCCGCTGCCGCGCAGCCGTGTACACCACGAGGAACTTTTGGAGCTCGCGCTCGGTGAGCTGGTCGAGCTCCGCGTCCTGCTCGTCGAGCAGCTCGTCGATCCTCGACATGGCCTACTCGCGGCGTGGCGGCGTCGGGCCCGAGAACAGGTCGTCGCCGCCGCTGTAGTCGGCGGCGTCGATCTCCTCGACGATCTCCTCGATCGTCTCGGGCGACACCTCGTCCTGGAGCAGCCGGGTCACGACCCGCTTGGCGATGGTGCGCGCGAACGTCTCGGACTTCACGAGGCCCCGGCCGACCAGCGCCCCTTGCAGGAACGTCGGCAGATCCTCGAGGTTCCATCCGTCGAGGCCCTTCACGGCCAGGTCGGGGACCTCATCGTGCCGCGCCGCGGCGACGACCTCGAGGACCTCGTGCATCGTCGCGCGGACGAGCTCGCCGTACGCCGACAGGATGATCTCGAGCGCCTGCCAGTCGCGCGCCTTGCTCTCGCCGCTCGCCCGGGTCCGGGTCGCGTCGGCGTCGGCGCTCACCGCCATCTGCTGCACCACGCGGTACAGCTCCTCGCGAAGCGCGGCCTCGTGAGCGGCCTGCGCCTCGAAGCTCACGCCCGACGGCTCGGCGTACTCGACCCGGTCGTCGATGCCGAGCTTGAGGTAGTAGCCCGGCCCCAACACGGGCTCTTCGTCGCCCCACTTCGAGTGGATGGCCATCAGCGCGTGCGCCGCGCGGTGCAGGCTCCAGTCGAGATCGTTCGACCTGCGCGTGAGCGCCGCGGCCGGGTCGGCCACCTTGTTCAGCGCCCACAGCCCCGACGGCAACGCCATCCGCACCACCGGCAGGCGTCCGATCCCGTGCTGCACCGGCGCCAGCTCGGCCGCCGTGTCCTCGGGCTTCGGATCGGGCTGGTCCTCGCTTGGCGAGCGCCACTCCCATCGCCGGATCGTCGTCGCGTCGATCCAGGTCCAGCGGTGCACCCGCAACCTGCTGTCCTCGACCCGCTCGCGTCGCTCGTCGACGCCGCGGACCATGACCCACATCAGCCGGCCGCGCTCGTCCTCCTCCCAGTCGATCACCTGCTCGGGCGTGAGCAGGACCAGGTAGGGCCGCAGCAGGCCCGCCGCCTCCTCGTCGGCGCGGCTGCCGTACGTCACGCCAGGCGCGCGCGCCGGGAGGTTCACCCAGGCGTAGCCGCACTGCCCGATCTGCGCCTCGAGGAACAGTTCGCGGAACCACGCCATCCACGCAGCACCCGCGCCGTTCGCATCCTCGACCTCCCTTCCTCCTGCGAGGGAGGTTCACACCGGGCTGGTCACCACGGGAGGGGGCCAGCGTGAACGGGTACACCGCGCGGCGTGGCCGCGCATGTACGGGATCCGTCTCCCGGCGGGGATCTCCGCCTGGCCGCGAACGGGCAGCGGCAGCGGCAGGCTCGCTCCGCGACCTGGGCGGAGCCTGCGGGCGTGCGCGCTTCGCTTGTTACGCCCGACGGGCTCCCAACTGCACCCGCAGCGGCACGTTGCACGCCGGGCAGCGGATCCACAGCGGCTCTTCGAGCGGCCCGCCGTCGGCGGTGAACGGCGCGCCGCAGTCCACGCACGTGCCCACCACCTCGGTCACGCGCCCGCGCCCCTGGAACGCGAGCACCGCGCCGACGGCACCGACGATCGGCAGCAGCCACGGCAGCACCAGGTGCGCCAGCGGGATCGGCAGCGACAGCGCGCCGCCGAGCAGCCCGCCGAGCAGGAACGCGCCCGCGCGGAGCGCCCGGGACAGCGAGCTCAGGCGCCTCACGACCGCCTCGGCGTGCCCCTCACGGTGATCCCGCGTGAACAGCCGAACCGGCTCGCGTGCGCTCAGAACCCGTACCAGTGCTGGTCGTCGCCGACGAGCACGTACACGCCTTCGGTGCTCGGGTAGGCGTAGAGCGTCTCGTCGGCCACCGGCGCGAGGTCGAACGTGATGTCCTCGGAGATCATCGCGCGGCACATGTCGCCGTTCGCGTCGTGGCTCAGCGTGAGCCCCACCTTCATCGGCAGCGTCTTGATCCAGCTGCCGTCCCAGCACAGCGCGAAGTCGTGCTCGCCGCAGCCGCCCGAGTACTCGACCGTCAGCGTGATCGTGTCGCCGTCGACCTCGGACGCGGTGATGGCGACCGGGTCGGACGCGCGGCCGTCGCAGCCGAGGTCCACCTCGGGGTAGCTGATGCCCGGCTCGACCGGATCGGACGTACTCGGCGTGCCGGGATCGCAGCCGCGAAGCGCGGGCGTGAGGAGGACGACGAGGGCGAGGGGCAGAACGGTGTTCACGAGAGACTCCAGCAGGGAAAGCCCCGAAAGCGGGGGCGAAAGCCCGCCCCTACTAACCGCTCGGTCAGCCCGCGCAAGCCCGCGCCGAGCGCGCGAAGGTCGGGTTACCTGCCCCGCTCGCAGCGAGGCCCGCATGGATCAGCCCCCCGACCTGGGCGAGCGCCTGTTCTTCGTCATCGGCAGCCCCCGCTCGGGCACGACGCTGCTGATGCGGATGCTCAACGTGCACACCGAGATCCACAGCCGCCCCGAGCCGCACCTGCTCACGCCGCTCGCGCACCTCGGCTACTACGCGCACGTCGACAAGGCGCCCTACGACCCGTTCCAGTCGGGCGAAGCGGCGCGCGCGTTCGTCGCCGACCTGCCCGGCGGCGAGCGCGACTACCTCGACGCGCTGCGCGCGTATACCGACACGCTCTACGGCCGGATGCTCTCCCCGACGGGCCGGCGCTACTTCCTCGACAAGACGCCTGCCTACGCGCTGGTGCTGCCGTTCCTGTGGCGCCTGTACCCGAACGCGGTCTACGTCGTGCTCACCCGGCATCCGTTCGCGATCTTCGCGTCGTACGCCAAGAGCTTCTTCGACGACGACTGGGCCGCCGCGCACGCGTTCAACCCGGTCCTCGAGCGCTACGTCCCGGCCATCGCGAGCTTCTTGCGGCAGCACGCGGGCGGCCGCGTCGTGCACGTCCCCTACGAGGCGCTCGTCGCCGAGCCCGAGGTCTGGCTCCGCAAGATCTGCGCGGCCGCGGAGCTCGCCTACGACCGGGACATGATCACCTACCAGAAGGCCGAGGTCGCCGGCGAGGGCCTCGGCGACCCGATCGGAGTGCAGCAGCACGACCGCCCGACCACCGCCTCCATCGACGCGTGGGCGCGCGCCGTCGCGGGCGACGCCGCCCGCACCGCGCTGCTGCACGAGATGCTCGCCCCCCTCACCGACGAGGATCTCGCGACGTGGGGGACGAGCCGAGACGCGCTGTGGGAGCCACTCGCGCGCCTCGAGCCCGCGCAGGCCGCCGCCGCGCGCCGCCGGGCCAGGCGCTGGGACCGCCACCACCTCGAGCGCCGCGTGCTGCTGCGCCTGCGACGAAACATCCACCGCAACGCGCTCGGCCGCGCGCTGCGCCGCGTGCGGCTGTACTGCGACGTGCTGCTGCGGGAGTGACGCCTTATCCTCCCGCCCCGCCCAGGAGCGCCCGATGGTACGCCCCACCCTGCTGCTCGCCGCGCTGATCGCTCCCCCGACCGCGCAGGCCGGCGGGTACTACTACACCGACTCGGGCATCGTGCCGTTCGCGCGCGGCGGGGCGTGGTTCGCGAGCGCCGACAGCCAGTACGCGCAGCGCTACAACCCGGCGGGCCTCGTGCGCGTCGAGCGCCCCGAGCTCTCGATCGGCCTCACCGGCGTGCAGCAGGACATCACGTTCACCCGCCTCGACGAGGAGGGCTTCCAGGAGCCCGCCCCAAACCTCGGCAAGCCGTTCACGATCCCCGAGCTCGGGTTCGCGATGCCGCTGCCGCACGGCCTCGCGTTCGCGTTCGGCTTCACCAGCCCGTTCGCGCCCGACTACCGCTTCGATCCGGACGGTCCTCAGCGCTACAGCAGCATCGACGCCACCGTGTGGACCTTCCAGGTCGGCCCGTCGATCGCGTGGCGGCCGCTGCACTGGCTCGCCGTCGGTGCCAGCCTGCAGTGGCACGCGCTGCGCGTCGGCACCACGGTGAAGGTGACCACGTCGGGCAGCACCGATCCGAGCGGCGACGTGCAGGTGCAGATGGACTCCGTCGACTTCTTCTCGCCCGGCGCGAACCTCGGCCTGCTGGTCGAGCCGATCCCCGAGCTCTCCATCGGGCTGCTCGTACAGCCCCCGGTGGCGTTCCGCGCCAAGGGCTACGGCGAGCTCGACTTCAGCGAGTGGGGCGCACGCTCGGTGCTCGACCAGGAGCAATACCGAGACGACGAGGTCTTCGTCTCGACCACGCTGCCGATCGTGCTCGGCCTCGGCGTCGCCGTGCGCCCGATCCCGCGGCTCGAGGTCGAGATCGCGGCGACCTACGAGCGCTGGTCGACGCTCGAGGAGATCCTCGTCGAGGGCATCGACGTCAGCGTCTCGGGGAGCGCGATCGGCGAGCTCGAGGTGCCGGAGTCCATCGCGCTGCCCGCCGGCTTTCGCGACGTGTACTCCGTGCGCCTCGGCGGCGAGGTCGAGATCACCGACGCGATCGTCGCGCGCGCCGGCGGGTTCTGGGAGCGCGGGTCGCTGTCGACGCAGGAGATCAGCCCCGCGCTCTACGATCCGTCGAAGTTCCAGGCCTCGCTCGGCGGCGGCTTCCTGATCGCCGATCACTTCCGGATCGACACGTCGTTCGCGTACCTGTTCATCCAGAACCTCGAGGTCCGCGACTCCGAAGTCACCCAGATCAACGTGTTCTCGGATCGCGAGGCCGTGGTAGGGAATGGGGACTACACCTCGAGCGGGTGGATGGCCGGCCTTCGGCTGTCCTACGTGTTCGGGAAGCGCCCCGCCGCGCCGCCCGAGCCCGCCTTCCCCCGCGAGCAGCCGGAGCGCTCATGAACCCTGCCCCCATCCCCGCCCTGATCGTCAGCGGCTTCCTCGGATCCGGCAAGACCACGCTCGTCCGCCACCTGCTCGCACGCGCGCAGGTGGACGGCATCAAGCTCGCGATCATCAGCAACGAGCTCGGTGATACCGGCATCGACCGCGCGCTCCTCGACGCCGGCGAGGAGGGCCTCGTCGAGCTCGACGGCGGCTGCGTGTGCTGCCGCCTGTCCGACGCGCTCGGCGAGACGCTCGAGATGCTGCTCACCCAGGTCAAGCCCGACCGCCTGATCATCGAGACCTCGGGCGTGGCCCTCCCCGGAGAGCTGCTCGTGCAGTTCTGGCGCCCACCGATCGACGCGCTGGTCTCCGAGGAGGTGATCGTCGTGCTCGTCGACGGCGAGGCCTACCTGCGCGAGCGCCCCGACGACGAGACGTTCCTGAGCCAGCTCCAGGCGGCCGATCTGGTCGTGATCAACAAGTGCGACCTGCTCGAGGAGGCGTCGATCGAGGGCCTGAAGGGGCTGCTCGGCGCGCTCACCGAGGGTCAGCCGATCCTGCTCGCCGAGCACGCCGAGGTCGATCCCGAGCTGCTGTTCCCGCCCGATCCCGACGGCGCGCGGAAGGCGCGGCGAGACCCCGACGCGCAGCCCATCCCCCACACCCACGACACGTTCACGACCGAGGAGATCGCCATCCCCGACGGTCGCACCGAGGCCGAGATCCGCAGCGAGGTGTGGGCCGCAGGCGCGATCCGCGCCAAGGGCTTCGTCCGCACCGCGGACGGCGTCCAGCTCGTGCAGGGTGTCGGTCCCCGCATCACGATCGGCCCCGCGCCGATCGACCCCCCGGATGCGCTGATCGGTCGCGTCGTGGTGATCCGCCGCGCGTAGGGAACAACGCGCGACGTGGTGGAGTCCCTGACCCGGAGCGCCCCGTGCTGACCACGACGATCCTGCTCGCCACCCTCGCCGCCGCCGCGCCGATGCCGCCCGAGGTCCAGGCCGCGTTCGACGCGCTCGCCAGGCCCGAGACGCTGACGGCCCGGTTCACGCAGACGCAGCACCGCGCCGTGCTCAGCCTCCCGCTGGCGTCGACCGGCACGATCGCGTTCGCGCGCCCCGACCAGCTCCGGTGGGAGGTGCACACGCCCACGCCCGCCGTGTTCGTGATGCGCGGCGCCGAGCTCTCGATCGCGTACCCGACGCTCGACGTGCGCGAGACGCTGTCGGTCGACGGACGGCCCGAGCTGATGGGGCTGATCGAGGGGCTGACCGTGTGGCTGCGCGCCGACGCCGCGAAGATCACCGCGACCTACGCGGTCGAGGTGCTCGCGAACACCCCGCTGACCGTGTCGCTGACCCCGCACGACGCGTCGCTGAGCCGCTGGATCTCGCGGATGGAGCTGGTGCTGGACGCCGACGGCACGGCGCTCGCCGAGGTGCGGATCCACGAGCCGAGCGGTGACGCGGTCGTGCTGGCGTTCGAAGACGTCGTGCCCGGCGCCGCCCTGCCGGGCGGGGCGTTCGACCGACCGTGAGCCGCCGCGTCGTCGTCGCCGTGGCCCTGCTCGTCGCGCTGTTGCCGATGGCGCTGCGCGCGCGCGTCACCGACGACGTGCTCCGGCTACTCCCCGCCGACTCGGGCACGGCCGAAGCGGCGCGCGCCGCGCGAGCGTTCGGCGCCGGCGACGCCCTGTTCTTCGAGGTGGACGGCGCAGACGCCACCGCCGATGCGTTGAGCGCGGCCACCGCGGCGCTCGCCGCGGACCTTGCTGCGCTGCCCGGCATCGAGCGCGTCGAGTCCGGGCTCTCGCTCGCGGACGCGCTCGCGGTGCGCGCGGTGGCCGCGGCGCACGCGCCCGCGCTGCTCTCGCCGGACGCGCTCGCGGCGGCCACCTCGCCCGAGGGCATCCGCCGCGCGCTCGAGACCTGGCTCGCCGACCTGTCGGGCCCCGCCGGCGGGCT
>CAYQSE010000058.1:8686-27435 GCA_964419905.1 uncultured Enterobacteriaceae bacterium | reverse complement strand
GACGTAGACGCCCTCGGTGTTCTCGCGGAACACCACGAAGTCGATGTCGTCGGGGCCTTTGTCCTTGAGCGGGCAGTAGCGCGCGTCGAGGAGCTTCACCGGGCGCAGGTTGATGAACAGATCGAGCTGGAAGCGGCTGCCCAGCAGGATGTCCTTCGCGTGCACGTTGCTGGGCACGCGGGGGTCGCCGAGCGCGCCGAGGAACACGGCGGCGAACTCGGTGCGCCAGCGCTCGAGCGTCTCGGGCGGGAGGGTGGTGCCGTCGCGCAGGTAGCGCTCGGCGCCGAGGTCGAAGTCCTCGAACGTGAGCCCCAGGTCGAACCGATCGCTCAGCGCGCGCAGCACGCGCACGCCGGCCGGGACCACCTCGTTTCCGATACCGTCACCAGGGACCACCGCGATCGCGCGGGTGTGGGCTGCCATCGTCGTCTCCGCAGACCGATCCACCTAATGCGCTGGCTGCGCCCGTGCCGCGCCCTCGGGGAGTGGTACGGGGATCGGACCCTGGAACGGAGGACCTCGTGACCCTGCTGTTGTGGACCGTCGTGATCGGCTGCGGCCTGCCCTACCTGGCGCATGCGTTCCATGCCCGCGAGAAGCTTCGGAGCGGCACCTACGATCGCCACACGCCGCGCGCGCAGTCCATGGCGTCGACCGGCCTCGCCGCGCGCACCTGGGCCGCGCAGCAGAACGCGTGGGAGGCCCTCGCCGTGTTCGCGCCCATCGCCCTCATCGCCCACCTCGTCGGCGCCGATCCCGTCCGCTCCGGCTGGCTCGGCCTCGCCTGGGTCCTCGCCCGCCTCCTCCACCTCGCTGCCTACCTCGCCGACCTCCCCCTCCTCCGCAGCGCCGCCTTCGCCCTCGCCAACCTCGCCCTCCTCCTCCTCCTCATCCTCCTCGCCCTCTGAGGGGGTCAGGTTGTTCGTTCTCACCTCGATAGCGGTCGAGAAGCATGGATTGAAGGGTGTAACTTCAGGGGTCAGGTTGTTCGGTGCAACCTACGGTTCGCATACGATGTAGTTCTGGGCGCTCGGGACGCGCAGCTCGCTTCGCATACGATGGGAAGGTTGCATCGAACAACCTGACCCCTCGGAGAGGGCGGGTATAAAGCGCTACATCAAGAGGTTGCCGTGTGAGTTCGAACAACCTGACCCCCTCTCAGGGGAGCCAGCGGGTGAGGGCGGGGCCGAGGTGGGTGGGGGCGTGTTGGAGGTCGGCGGGGGTGCGGCTGCTGGTGAGGAGGTGGGCGACGCGGAGCTCGAGGAGGATCTGGGTGATCTGTTCTCTTGCGGCGGACTGGCCGCCGCGGGCCCAGGCCTGGAGGAAGGGGCGCGCCATGCCGCCGGCGGTGGCGCCGAGCGCGATGGCGCGGGCGATGTCGAGGCCGTTGGTCACGCCACCGGTGGCGATGATCTTCAGGCCGAGTCCGCGAAGTTGGAGCACGGAGGCGGCGGTCGGGATGCCCCAGTCCCAGTAGGTCTCGCCCAGCGTGCGGGTGGCGGCGCGGGCGCGCAGCGTCTCGACGCCGACCCACGAGGTGCCGCCGGCGCCGCCGACGTCGACGTGGCGCACGCCGAGGGCCGCGAGACGCGTGCCGACCTTGCGCGACAGGCCACAGCCGGTCTCCTTGACGATCACCGGAACGGGGAGCTCGGCGACGTAGCGCGCGATCGTGTCGTAGCCGCCGGTGAAGTCCTCGTCGCCGCCCGCCTGCACGACCTCCTGGGCCGGGTTGAGGTGGATGCACAGCGCGTCGCAGCCGGTGGCGCCGAGCATGTCGGCGACCTGCTGCGTGCTCGCGCCACGCGCCTGCACGACGCCGAGGTTGCCGAAGATCACCGCGTCCGGGGCGACGTCGCGGACGAGGTAGCCGGTGGTCACGCCCTGCTCGAGCAGCGGTCGCATCGAGCCGAAGCCGAACGCGAGCCCGTACTCCTGCGCGAGCGCGGCGAGGTCCTTGTTGACCGCCTCGGCGCGCGCGAGCCCGCCGGTCATCGCCGCGATCACCAGCGGCGCGCGCAGTCGCTTGCCGACCAGCTCCACCGAGAGGTCGATGTCGGGGATGCGCAGCTCGGGCAGCGCGTCGTGGACGAGCTCGACCTGCTCGAGCAGGGTGGTCTTGCCCTGGAACGCGACGTCGTCGGACGCGCACAGATCGAGGTGGTCTGCCTTGCGGCGGGTGTGGTCGGGCATGGCTCGCTCCGCGGAGGAGGGGAGTCCTATCCGCTCGGCGGGCGCGACGCGCCGTGACTGACGTTCGCCGACGATCCGGGACCGACACGGCGTGACGCGTCGGCGAGCGCGTGTGACGAGGAGAGGTGAGCCGTCGCATCATCCACGTCGACATGGACGCGTTCTTCGCTTCGGTGGAGCAGCGCGACAATCCCCGGCTGCAGGGCCTTCCGGTGGTCGTCGGCGGCAGCCCGGAGGGGCGCGGGGTGGTGTGCGCGGCTAGCTACGAGGCGCGCGCGTTCGGCGTGCGCTCCGCGATGTCGTGCGCGAAGGCCGCGCGCCTGTGCCCCGACGCGGTGTTCGTCCACCCGTCGTTCGGGAAGTACGAGGAGGTCTCCCGCGCGTTCCGCGAGATCCTGCAGCGCTACACCGACCTCGTGGAGCCGCTGTCGCTCGACGAGGCATACCTGGACGTGACCGCGCCGAAGATCGATCTGGGCTCGGCGACGGCCATCGCGAAGGCGATCCGGCACAGCGTCCGCGAAGAGCTGAACCTCACCGCGTCGGCCGGCGTCGGTCCCAGCAAGCTCGTCGCGAAGATCGCGTCGGACCTCCGCAAGCCCGACGGGCTCGTCGTGGTGCGGCCCGAGCAGGTGATCGACTTCCTGCACCCCTTGCCGGTCGAGCGCCTGTGGGGGGTAGGGCCGGCGACAGCCGCGCGGCTGCACGCGCTCGGCATGCGGAAGATCGGCGACGTGGCCGGCTACGATCCGGACGCGCTCGAGGCCCGGTTGGGCAGCCTCGGGCGCTGGCTGTGGCGCCTGACCCGGGGGGACGACCCACGGCCGGTCACCCCGCACCGGACGCGCAAGTCGCGCGGGGCCGAACAGACGTTCGCCGAGGACGTGCTGGACAAGGCGTCGCTGCGGGCCACGCTGCACGCGCAGGCCGACGAGGTCTGCGAGGGGCTCGCGCGCACGGCGACGCGCGCGCGCACGGTGACCCTGAAGGTCCGCTACGACGACTTCTCGACCATCACCCGCGCCGAGACGCTGTCCGAGCCCACCGATGTGCCGGGCCGCGTCGCCGAGGTCGCCGAGGGCCTGCTGGAGCGCACCGAGGCGGGCCACCGGCCGGTGCGCCTCGTCGGCCTGTCGGTCTCGGGTCTCGTCTCGGCCGACGCGCTCACCCCTCAGCTGGATCTGCCGTTCCCCTAGTCTCGGACCTCGTGCGCGCCCTCACAGACACGGACGGACAGCACCGTGAGCCCCTCGGCGTCGCAGGCCGCGCGGAACGCCGCCGCGGCCTCGGGATCGGGCAGCAGGGCGACCGCCACGTCCCCGCCGCCGGCACCCGACGGCTTGGCGGCGCCGCCGCGCTCCGCGGCGAACGCGGCGATCCGATCGAGCGCGGGCGTACGGTAGTCGAGGCCCGCGGCCTCGGCCATCGCCTCGAGGTGGCGCCGCGCGTCGGCGAGCGCGTCGATCGGCGCCTCGGCGAATCGCGCGACGCACGCGGTCGACGCGGCGACGAACGCCGCCCGCCCGTTCCACGCGAGGTAGCGCTGCACGCGCGGCCCGGTGCGCGCGGACTGCCCCGACCACACGACAACGAGGTGCGGCGGGACCGGCAGCGGCGTGATCGCGCCGCCCTCGAACCGCGACACCCCACCAAACGCGGAAGCGGCGACGTCGATCCCGCTGCCCGAGCCCTGCACGTCGCGGTGTGCCGCGAGCGCGTCCGCGAACAGGCTGGCGGCGTCGGTGGGCGCGCCGCGCAGCGCCCGCGCGGCGAGGACGGCGACGACGGCGGCGGCCGCCGAACCGCCCAGCCCGGCCTTCGTCTCGGTCGCAGGCGGGTTCCAGTCCTGGAAGGTGTACCGGGCCGGTGGCGCCTCCGCCTGCGAAAGCGCAGCGCGCGCGAACCGATCGTCCGCCGGGGTGTCGATCTCCACGGCGTCGGCGGGGGTCACCGTGCAGGAGACCCCCCGATCCAGCGCGGCGACCACCGCCGGCGCCCCGTCCAACACCGCGTACTCCCCGAGCAGGACCACCTTGCCGGGCGCGCGGAACAGGCGCCTCACGCGATCTCCACCACCGGATCGCCGCCGGGTCCGAGCACCTCGACCCGCGCGGTGTGTGGGAACAGCGCGGCGGCGACCTCCTCGGCGTCCTCGCGCGCGCACAACACCTTCACCTGGGGCCCGGCGTCCATTGTCGCCCACGCGCCGACGCCGGCGCGGCGCAGCGCGAACACCGCGTGCAGGCACGCGAGCGTGCCGGGCGCCTGGTAGAAGATCGGCGGCCGCGCGGTGTGCATCGTCGCGTGCATCTTGAAGGTGGAAGCCTCCATCACCTCGCCGAGACGCTCCAGATCGCGGGCGAGCACCGCCTCCCGGGCGACCGCCACGTCGGCGGCGGCGGTCGCGACCCACGCCCCGTAGTACGGGGAGGTGAGCCGGCTGCGCTCCATGCCCTCGGTCGATCCCACGGGCTTCTTCCCCTCGGAGACGACGCCGACCACCATGGCGACGTCCCAGTGGCCGGGGGGCGCGACGGGCACGCCCCGCGAGTCAAAGCCGTCGGCGCGCTCCCCGAGCGTCCACTCGACGAAGCCACCCCACAGGCTCCGACAGGCGGAGCCGGAGCCCTGACGGGCGAGCACCGAGAGCCGGGTCGGGTCGAGATCCTGGCCCGCCGCCGCGCACGCCGCGAGCGCGAGCGCCGCGAACGCCGAGGACGACGACGCGAGTCCGGCGGCGACCGGGAAGTTGCTCGCGCTGACCACCGCGCACGGCGGGCGCGCAGGATCGACGAGATCGAGGAAGCGGAGCACCTTGGCGCGGGCCGCCCCGGTCGCCTCCGCGCCGTCGAGCGTCACCGCGTCGGCGTCGGCGCCCCAGGTCACGGTGGTGCGGGTCGCGAACTGGTCGAGCGTGAGCGAGAGCGACGGCACCGCGGGGAGGTTCAGCGGCAGGTCGCGCTTCCCCCAGTACTTCACGAGGGCGATGTTCGGGTGGGCGGTGGCGGTGGCGGTGCGCATCGCCGCCTCCTATACGCCGGGTCGCGGTCGGACCACGAACCCGTCCACGCCGTGCGCGCGCGCGGCGGCGACGATCCCCTCCGGATCGTCGGCGAGCGCGAGCGCCGCGCCGCCGCCGCCGGCACCGGCGAGCTTCGCGCCGTGCGCGCCCGCGTCGAGCGCCAGCGCCACGAGCGCGTCGAGCCGCGTGCTCGACACGCCGATCGCGGTGAGGAGCCGGTGGTTCTCGGTGAGCAGCGCGCCCAGGCGCGGCGGGTCGTCCAGGTGCGCCTCGGCCTCGCCCACCAGCGCACCGATCGCGTCGAGGTGCGCGTCGATACCCGGACGTCGCGACGCGACGCCGGCGACCATCGCGCGCGTGTCGCCGGGGGCGCCGCTGTCGAGCACCGCGAGCGACCACGACGGCAGCGGCAGCGGCGTGAGCACCGGCCCATCCGGCGTGCGTCGGTAGCGCACGAGCCCGCCTCGCGCCGACACCGCGTGGTCGATGCCGGACGGGTTGCCGTGGAACACACGCTCGACCGCGAACGCGCGCTCGTGCAGCGCGGCGGCGTCGAGCGCCTCACCGGTCGCGTCGGCCCACGCGCGCACGAGGGCGACCGCGAGCGCGGCCGAAGATCCCATGCCGCGCCCGATCGGCAGGTCGCTCGTGATCGTGACCTCCCAGTCGCCAGCGACGATGGCCCGCACGGCCTCCTCGAGTCGCGCGTCGCGAAGCGCAGCGCCGTCGCCGCCGCGCAGTGTGAGCCCGCTGGCCTCGCGTAGCCGCACCGTCGTCCCGCGATCGATGGCCACGGCGATCGCGGGGTGGCCGTAGACCACCGCGTGCTCCCCGCACAGGATGAGCTTCCCGCCCGCGCTGCCCGCGCCGCGGCGCTCAGCCACGGCGCAGCGCCGCGAGCGCCTCGGCGGCGCGCTCGACCGAGAAGTCGCCGTGCTCGCACAGCTCGGCGGTGACCGCGTCCAGCTCGTCGCGGCTCGCCCCGGCGGCGGAAGCCACGGTGCGGGCGTGCATCCGCATGTGCCCCGCCTGGATCCCCTCGGTGGCCAGCGCGCGCAGCGCGCCGAGGTTCTGCGCGAGCCCGACCGCTGCGGCGACCGCGGCGAGATCCCGCGCGCCCCGCACCCCCAGCAGCCGCAGGTTCGCCTGGACCGTCGGGTGGACACGGCTGGGACCGCCCACCGTGCCGAGCTGAAGGGGCACCTCGATGCTCCCCTCGAGCGCGCCGTCTGCGCCGAGGCGCCAGCGCGTGACCGGCCGGTAGTGCCCGTCCCGCGCGGCGTGCGCATGCACGCCCGCCTCGATCGCGCGCCAGTCGTTCCCGGTGGCGACCGCGACCGCGTCGATCCCGTTCATCACGCCCTTGTTGTGCGTGGTCGCGCGGTACGGATCGGCCCACGCGAACCGCCACGCGCTGACGATGCGCTCGGCGACCAGCGCGCCGTCCATCTCGTCGGTGCCCAGCAGCGCGGGGGGCACCCGCACCATCGCGCGGGACAGCCGCTGGTCGGCGAGGTTCGACAGGATGCGCAGCCCGACGGTCTCGCCGGTGGCCGCCTCGACGTGCGGCGCGAGGTGCTCGCACACCGTGTTCACGAGGTTCGCGCCCATCGCGTCGACGCAGTCGAGGTGGACGTGCAGGACCACCATGTCCTCGCGCGGCTCGCCGGGCTCGTCGTAGGCTACGTGCCGGATCTGGAACCCCCGGAAGCCACCGCCGCGCTCGGTCAGCCGCGGGTGCACCGCGGCGGCGACCTCGGCGAGGTGGGACAGCGCCGCCTCCAGCCGGGCGACGCAGCCGGCCGGATCTGCGACGTCGAGGAGCTGCACCTGGCCGATCATCAGGCTCGGATCGCTCTCGGCGACGAAGCCGCCCGCCTCGCGCACCAGCCGCGCCATGTTCGACACGGCGGCGACCACCGAGGGTTCCTCGACCGCCATCGGCACCAGCCGGTCCTCGCCGTTGATGTGGAAGTTCAGCGCGACCGCGGTGGGCATGCCGAGCGTGCCGATCACGTTCTCGACCATCAGCTCCGCATCTTCGACGCACAGCCCGCCGTCACGGTAGTCCGCCGGGCCGATCGCGCCCTCGCGCTCGAGCAGCGCGAGGCGCTGGGCCGGGGGGACCCGGTAGAATCCGGGGATGCGCGAGCCCATGTACCCTCCGAGGCCACAGTCCTAACGCGCGCGGTGCGCGGTGCGCGGCCAGCCCCGTCAGTCGGGGCTCGGCGTGCCTTCGTACAGGGCGTCGAGCACGGTCTGGTAGCGCGCCTCGACCGCGTGGCGCTTGACCTTGAGCGAGGGCGTGAGCGTGCCGTCCTCGACGGTGAGCGGCGCGCGGAGCATCGCGAAGCGGCGCACGGTCGCGTGCGCGCCGAGCTCGGCGTTCACCGCCTCGACCTCGCGGTCGATCTCCTCGCGCAGCGCGGGCAGTGCGGCGAGGTCGGCGTAGCGGTTCCACACCAGGCCGCGGGCGTCCGCCCAGCGTCCGGCCGACTCCTCGTCCACCGCGATCAGGGCGACGCAGAACGGGCGTCGGTCGCCGTGCACGAGCACGTTGCCGACCAGCGGGCAGCGTCCGCGCAGCTTGTTCGTGAACTGCGCGGGCGCGATGTTCTTGCCACCCGACGTGATGATCAGCTCCTTCTTGCGGTCGGTGATCCTCACGTGGCCGGTCGGCAGCACCTCGCCGATGTCGCCGGTGCGCAGCCAGGCGCGGCCGCGCTCGTCGTGGAACAGCGCGGCTGCGGTCTCGTCGTCGCGCTGGTGGTAGCCCCGCATCAGCCCACGCCCGCGCAGCAGGAGCTCGCCCTCGTCGCCGACGCGCACCTCGGTGCCGGGCACCGGGCGTCCCACCGTGCCGAACACGTAGTCCTCGGGGGTGTTGAAGCACGACGCGGCGCTCGACTCGGTGAGGCCGTACCCCTCGAGCACGAGCAGGTCGCACGCGTGGAAGAACTCCGCGATGTCGCGCGGCAGCGGCGCGCCGCCGCTCACGAAGAAGCGGATGCGCCCGCCGAAGCGCTCCTTCACCTTCTGGAACACGAGCCGGTCGGCCAGGTGGAATCGCCAGCGCAACAGCCCCGAGGGCTCGCGCCGCGCCTGCCGGAGCCGGCTGACCTGGCGGCCTACGCCGAGCGCCCACTCGAACAGCTTGTAGCCGACCGGGCCCGACGCCTTGGCCTCGGCGACGATGCGGTCGTACGCCTTCTCGAACACGCGCGGGACGGCGCCCATCCACGTCGGCTGCGTCTGACCGAGGTTGTCGAGCAGGGTGTCGGTGTCGCCGTCGACCACCGTGGGCACGCCGAGCCGGATGAAGATGACCTGGAGCACCTTCGCGAACACGTGGCTCAGCGGCAGGAACAGGAACTGCTTGTCGGCGGGGGAGACGAGCCCGAGGGCGTCGATGGCTGCCGCCTCGTAGACCCACGCGTCGTGGGTCAACATCACGCCCTTCGGCTCTCCGGTGGTGCCCGACGTATACATCAGGGTCGCCAGCGAGTCGGGCTCGATGCCGCGCAGCGCCGACTCATAGGCGTCGGGGTGCTCGGCGGCGAACGCGCGCCCGAGCGCCTGGAGCGAGCCGAGTGCCAGCACGCCACGCTCCTCGATCGGCTCGCCGTCGAGCACGATGAAGTGGCGGACGCTCGGGAGGCGCTCACGCAGCGCGAGGACCTCCGCGAGCCGCGCCAGGGTGTCGACGATCAACACGACCGCGGCGCAGTCCTGCACGATGTAGGCGATCTCGTCCGCGGGGCTGCCCGGAAAGATCGTGGTGGTCGCGGCGCCCGCGCACAGGATGCCGAGATCCGCGAGGATCCAGGGGGCGGAGGTCTCCGCGAGGATGCAGCAGCGCTGCTCTCGCTCCACGCCGAGCGAGAGCAGTCCGTTCGCGACGTCGCGCACCGCCACCTCGGCTTCCCCCCACGTCATCCGCGACCAGCCGTCCGGCGTGCGCCACGAGAGCGCCTCGCCGCTCGGCGTCGAGTGGCAGCGATGCAGCCACATGTCGGGGACCGACTTGAACGAAGACGCGAACAGGCGCTCGTCGTCCGCGTTGGGCGCAATCGACATCCGGGGAGGCCCTCAGTCCTTGGGGATCGTGACGGAGATCAGCGCGACGTGCTCGCGCTTCGCGCCGGCCTGGATCGCGAGGAGCATCGCCTCGCGGCCCGTTGGCACCGCATCGGGATGCACCCAGGCCGTCACCTCGAGCGCGATGCCCGAAGCGTCGAGCGCCACGACGTGGGCGTCGGGCGCCGGGTCGCCACTGAGTGCGTCGAGCGCACCGAGCGCGACGAGGAACGCCGCCTTCGCCGCTGAGACGTCGGTCTCGGGCGCCACGCGCACCGACAGCGTGACCTGACGCAGGCCGTTGGCCGAGGGGTTCGCGATCGGCCACCCCAGGAGCTGTCGGTTGGTGACGGTCAGGTGGGTGCCGTCGCTCGTCTTGAACACGCTGTACATCAGGCCGATCTCGAGCACCTGGTGCGGGCTGCCGAACACCTCGATCGTGTCGCCGACCCGAAACGGCCGCAAGGACTGAACCAAGGCTCCGCTGATCGCGTCCTCGAGCGCGGGGCGGACCGCGAGCGCCACCGCGAGCGCTGCGGCCGCGAGCACGATCAGGAACGCCGTCGGGTCGACGCCGAACACCCGAGACGCCGCGAAGATCGCGAGCAGGAGGACGCCGGGTCGCACGCCTGCGACCAGCCCGCGCCGAACCGCCGGGTCGACGCGCGCGTGGTCGAGCGCGTCGTGGACGCGACCCGCGAGCCAGCCACCCAGCGCGTAGCCCGCGCCGAGCAGGAGGAGCGCGTACAGGATCATCTGGAGAGTTGTGGGGCCTTGCATCGGGCCTCCGGGTTCAGCGTCCCCTCAGCTTCGGATCGAGCGCGTCACGCAGCCCATCTCCGAGGAGGTTGAAGGACATGACCGCCGCTACGATACACAAGCCGGGGAAGGTCGCGACCCACCACGCCACGCGAAGGGAGTCGCGGCCGTCGTTGATGATGGTTCCCCAGGTCGAGGTGGGGGGCGGAACGCCGAGCCCGAGGAACGACAGCCCCGCCTCGGTGATCATCGTCGCGCCGATGGCCAGCGAGCAGTAGACGATCACCGGCGCGAGCGCGTTGGGGATCAGGTGGCGGAACACGATGCGCGCGTTGCCGTAGCCGAGCGCGCGCGCCGCCTGGATGAAGTCCTGCTCCTTGAGCGAGAGCACCTGGCTGCGCACGATGCGCGCGACGCCCATCCACCCGGTGAAGCCGAGGATCGCGATCATCACGAACAGCCCTTCGGGGCCGGTGAACCGGAACATTCCGGCGATCGCGAGGAGCAGCACGAGCCGCGGCAGGGACAGGAGCAGATCGACGAACCACATCAGGCCGCGATCGATCCAGCCGCCGCCGAACGCGGCGACAGCGCCTGCCGCGGTGCCGATCGTCGCTGCGATCCCGACCGCGATGAACCCGATCGCGAGGCTGATCCGCCCGCCGAACAGCACGCGGCTGAACAGGTCACGCCCGAAGCCGTCGGTGCCCATCAGGTGCGCCCAGCCAGGCGGCAGGTGCTTCACGCCCGCGTCGATTGCGTTCGGCGGGTACGGCGCGATCAGCGGCGTGAGCATCACCATCAGCACGAGGAACAAGACGCCGAACAGCCCGAGCATCCCCGTCTGGTTGCGCTGGAACTGCCGGAGGAAGACCTGCCGGTTGCTGTTGTGCTCCTCCTCGGTGAGCTGGCGCGGGAAGGCGCGCCGCCACGCGGTGGCCCACAGCGCGCCGGCGGTCGCCACCCAGGTGACCACGGCGACGACCGAGTGGATCGCCAGCCGCCCGCCACCGGCGCTGTAGAGCACGTCGCCGAGGCGGGGCATGCCTGCGACTGCCGCCCAGACCCACGCGCCGAGGAGTGAGAGCAGGCCGCAGCCCACCAGCACCTCGCCGACCAACAGGTGGCCCAGTCCGGGCAGGGCGAGCCCGGCGAGGGTGAGGGGAGGGGCCTTGGCCGCCTGATGCTTGACGATCGCGGTCATCTCGCCTCAGTCGTACTTGATGCGCGGGTCGACGAAGGCGTACGCCACGTCGGCGAGCAGGTTGCCGAGCACCACCACCAGGGTGAACACGAAGAAGCACGCGATGATCACGGGCGTGTCGTGGCTGAAGATCGCGTTGACGATCAGCCGCCCCATGCCGGGCCACGCGAAGATGGTCTCGACGAGCACGGAGCCCGAGAACAGGTAGGGCAGGGACAGCCCGATGAGCGTGATGATCGGCAGCATCGCGTTGCGGATCGCGTGCTTGCCGACGACCTTGTACTCCGGCAGCCCCTTGGCGCGCGCGGTGCGGATGTAGTCCTGCCGAATGACCTCGAGCAGGCTGCTGCGCATGTAGCGCGCGGTGCCCGCCGCGGACGCGACGCCCATCGCGAGCCCCGGCAGCACGATGTGCCGGGCGCGGTCCCAGATGCGCTCCCACGTGGTCATGTCGTCGTACCAGACGACGTTGAACATGCCCGAGGTGGGCAGGAGGTCCCAGCGCATCGTGAGCGTGAGCTGGAGCATCAGCGCGAGCCAGAAGCTGGGCATCGAGTAGAAGAACAGGCTGGTCAGGCTGATCCCGGTGTCGGCGACGGAGCCCTGACGGACGCCCTGGATCGTCCCGAGCAGGATGCCGGTCGGGTAGATGACCAGCAGCGTGACCGCCGAGAGCAGGAGCGTGTTCGGCAGTGCCTCCATCACGATCGCGAACACCGGGCGCTCCTGGACCATCGACACGCCGAAGTCCAGCACCATCAGGTTCTTCATCATCAGCAGGTAGCGGACGAACGCGGGGCGATCGAGGCCGTACTTCGCCACGATCATCTCGCGCACTTCGGGCGAGGTGTCCGGGGTGAAGAACTTGTCGGCGACGGTGCCCGGCGAGAGCTCGATCAGGAAGAAGATCAGCGTGCTGACGCCGATCAGGAGTGGGATCGCGAGCAGGACCTTGCGGAGGATGTACCGAAACAACGCTTCCGTCCTCGGGGCGCGGTTGGGGGCGGCTTAGCGGCGGTACTTGATCTTGTCTTCGGGGACGTTCCACTCGTGCAGGTTGCGCAGCGGGGAGAGCACGTCGATGGAGGTGTCCTCGAAGCGCTCGTGGATGCCTACGATCTCGTCCATCCACCACATGAACAGGTAGGGCTGGTCGTCGTAGATGACCTCCTGCAGCTCACGCCAGAGCGGCGCAGCCTCGGCCGGATCGGGCGTCGCAAGGCCCTTGTCCATCAGCGCGTCGGCCTTCGGGTTGCTGTAGCCGACGAAGTTGAACTCGTACTTGCGCGGCTTGCAGTCGGGCGCGGCGTCGGGGCCATCGCAGGTGACGTCGCTGTGCCAGATCGTCGACGGGTCGACGAACAGCGCCGCGGACCAGCCCGTGAGCGCGGCCTGGTAGTCCTTCTTCCGCATGTTCTCGAAGAAGGTGTTCGACTCCTGCTTCTCGATGTTCACCTTGATGCCGACGCGCTCGAGGTGCGCCTGGATGAGGATCGAGGTGTCGGAGCGCCGCTTGTTGCCGGTGTTGGTCGACAGCGTGAACTCGAAGCGCTGGCCGTCCTTGTCGAGGATGCCGTCGCCGTCGCGGTCGACCCATCCGGCCTCGGCGAGCAGGGTGCGCGCCTTCTCGGGGTCGTAGGGCAGGAGCGGCACGTCGTCGTTGTGTACGCCGCACAGCGCCGGGGTGACGGTGCCGATGGCGCGCCGGGCGTAGGCCTCGCCCGTGCTGGACGTGAGGACCTTGCCGATCATGTCGTCGAGATCGACGGCGTGGGCGAGCGCCTGGCGCACCCGCTTGTCCTGGAACAGCGGGTTGGTGAGGTTCCAAGCGACGTAGTCCATCGAGCGCCAGCCGCGCCGGACCAGCCGGATCTCGGGGTTGTTCTTGCGCAGCATGTCGGCGTCGGAGACGAGGATCGACTGCATGTAGTCGACGTCGCCGTTCTGGAGCTCGATGAGCCGCGTGGCGTACTCGGGGATGATCTTGAACACCACCCGGTCGAGCTTCGGCTTCATCTCGGCGGGGCCGGTGAACTTCTCGTTGGGTGCGAGCACGATGCGCGTGTTCGGCTCGTAGGTGTGGAGCTTCCACGGGCCCGTCGACATGGGCGCCTTGCTGTACGGGTGGCCGCGCAGCGTCTTGCGGTCGGCGTTCTCGAACACGTGCTTGGGCAGGATCGGGAGCGACGAAGCGTGCGCCACCTGGGTGTCGCGGTCGTAGGCGGTGGTGAAGTGCCACTCGATGTGGTGCTTGTCGACGACCAGCGGACGCTTGCCGGGCACCATGCGATCGACGCTGGAGATGCGCGGGCTGGCGACGGTGGGATCGGAGACGAGGTCGAAGGTGTAGGCGATGTCGTCGGCGGTCAGCGGCGTGCCGTCCGAGAAGGTGATGTCGTCGCGCAGCGACATCTTGAGCACCGTGCCGTCCTCGCTCCACTCCCAGTCCTTCGCGATGCCGGGCTTCTTCTTCAGCGAGCAGTCGAACTCGGTGTCGACGAGAGGCATCGACAGGTTCGTGTTGATGTCGGTGTCGGCGGCGGACTCGCCGACCACGCTGATGAGGTTCCCGATGTCGCTCTGGTAGGCGATGACCAGCGTGTCGCCAGGGCGGTCGGCGCCCGTTGGGCTCGACGTCGAGGAGCCCGAGCACGCGGTGAGGATCAGGGCGGACAGCAGCGCAACAGGTCGAATCATCGGTCCTCCGGACAGTCCGGCCTCAGGCCGGCGGACGAACCGGGCTTGTACCTTTCGGCGCACAGGGACGCAAGGCGGACGGCGGCTACGCGCCCTCGGCTTCCGAGGATCCGCCGCGGCGCCCCTCGACGACGCGGTCGATGCCGGCGAGGTCCTTGTGGGTGCGCAGGTGGACGAGGCCGGCGCGGCGCATCAGGTCGAGCACACGCGCCGCCTGGGTGTGGCCGACCTCGAGCAACACCCCCCGGCGCGCGCGTCGGGCCGCCAGCGGCACCAGCCGCCGATAGACATCCAGCCCATCGGCGCCGCCGTCGAGGGCGAGGCGGGGCTCGTGCCGGGAGACCTCCGGCTCGAGCCCGTCGATCGCAGCGGACTCCACGTAGGGCGGGTTCGACAGCACCCAGTCGATCGGCCGCGCGTCGGGGATGGGGCCGAGGAGATCGCCGGCGAGCACCGCGACGCGCTGCTCGAACCCGAGGCGCGTCACGTTGGACCGGGTGACCTCGAGCGCGGTCGGGTCCTTGTCGATCGCATACACGCGGACGCCCGGCCGCTGCTTCGCGACCGCGAGGCCGACGGCGCCGGAGCCGCAGCCGACGTCCGCGACATAGACCGGATCGGCACCCTCGGGGATGGCTTCCAGCGCGGCGTCGACCAGCGTCTCGGTGTCGGGGCGCGGGACCAGCACGCCGGGCGCGATGAGGAGGTCGAGGTCGTGGAAGCCGACCTCGCCGAGCACCCACGCCAGCGGCTCGCGCTGCCCACGGCGGCGCACCGGCTCGCGTACGGCGGCGAGCTCGTCGGCGGTCAGCGGGCGGTCGTACTGCAGGTAGAGGCTCAGGCGCGGCAGTCCGAGCACGTGGCTGAGGATGCGCTCCGCCTCCATGCGGGGCGACGGGATCCCGCGTTCCCGGAGCCAGTGCTCGGTCCGGGTCAAGATCTCGACCAGCGTGCTCACCGGTGCTCGGCCAGCAGTCGGGCCTGATGATCCGCGGTCAACGCGCCGACCAGCTCGTCCAGATCGCCCTGGACGATCTGCTCGAGCTTGTGGAGCGTGAGCCCGATGCGGTGATCGGTGACCCGGTTCTGCGGGTAGTTGTAGGTGCGGATGCGCTCGGAGCGGTCGCCAGAGCCCACCTGCGCCTTGCGGGCCGCGGCCTCCTCGGCGTTGCGCGCGGCCTGCTCGATGTCGAACAGGCGCGTCTTGAGGACGCGCATCGCCTTCTCCTTGTTCTTGAGCTGGCTCTTCTCGTCCTGGCACTGCACGATGAGGCCGGTCGGGATGTGCACGATGCGCACCGCGGAGTCGGTGGTGTTGACGGACTGGCCGCCCGGGCCGCCCGCGCGCATCGTGTCGATGCGCAGGTCCTTCGCGTCGATGTTCAGCTCGACCTCCTCGGGCTGCACCGCCACTGTCGCTGCGGACGTGTGGATGCGCCCCTGGCTCTCGGTGGCCGGCACGCGCTGCACGCGATGGGTGCCCGCCTCGAAGCGCAGCAGGTTGTAGGCGTCCTTGCCCGATACCGAGGCGATGACCTCCTTGAGGCCCGCTCCGCCGGTCGAGCTCGACGACAGCACCTCGATGCCCAGCCCCTTCGTCTCGCCGTAGCGCGAGTACATGCGGAACAGGTCGGCCGCGAACAGCGCGGCCTCGTCGCCGCCCGTGCCGGCCCGGATCTCGAGCAGGATCGGACGCCCCTCGTAGGGGTCCTTCGGCAGCAGGCTGAGCTTCAGGTCGCGCTCTGCCCCCTCGATGGCCTCGTCGAGCGCGTCGATCTCACCACGCGCCATCTCCCGCACGTCCTGATCGTCGTCCTGGAGCATCTCGCGCGCCTCGACCCGCTGCGCCTGCAGGCCCTTGAGGTGACGCCACGCCTCGACGATCTCGCTGACCTGGGAGTGCTCGATGCTCAGCGCGCGCAGCCGCGACGAGCTCGACACCACGTCGGGGTCCATGAGCTGACGGTTGAGCGCGTCGAGGCGCTCCTCCAGCATCCGAAGCTTGTCTTCCACGTCGTTGCCGCCTCCGAGGCCCCCGCCTATCCCGACGGAGGCCCGGGCGCCGGGTTCACTCCGTGCTGGCGGGCCCGACCACGATCTCGTAGACCGCGCTCAGCGCGAGGAAGCTCGCGGTGACGGTGCAGTCGCCCTCGGTGTGCGGCGAGACGATGAACGTGCCGTCACCCCACAGATCGCTCGCGACGACGTCGCAGGTCGCGGTGGTCGCGGTCACGGAAGCGAGGTCGTCGAGGCCCATCACCGGCGTCTCGTCGGCCTGCTCTGCACGCAGGAGGAGGATGATCTCGGTGCCCGCCGCGACCGTTCCGCTCACGCCGAAGTCGCGCCATGCGAGGCTCGTGATCGTGTTCGCCTCGACCACCTCGAGCTCGAGATCGGTCGCGAGCGGGTGCTGGAGCGCGACCGTGCCGGCGACCGGCAGGCCCACGTGGAGGAACTGCACGCTCGACGGCATCGACCCGACGCCGAAGTTCGCGTTGCCGACCGGCTCGCTCGTGAAGTCCGGCAGGTCGTAGCCGATGAGGCGGGTGCCCTCGGCCTCGATCTCGAACGGGATCCGCGCGGTGCCCCCCGCCGCGAACACGGCCCCGTCGGGCGCCTCGTTGAACGGGTTGGGGAGGCGAAGCTCGACCCGATCGGGGTCGCGCACCTCGAACGTGGTGGCGTCCCAGGTGCCCTCCGCGTCGGCTGCGGTGACGGTGACGCGCGCCTCGCCTGCGGACTGCCCGCGCAGGATCATGACGTCTTGTGTCGGCGCGTCGACGTCGAGGATGCCCACAGCGTCGACCTCGGCATCGCGGATCAGCACCCGCTCGGTGCCCTCTTCGTCGGCGAGCACGATCACGCGGGTGCTGGCGCCCTTGGCGATCGGTGTGCTCAGCGACCAGATGCCCTGGTGGTCGTAACGGAAGTAGAAGTTGCCCTCTTCGCCCTCACGGACGATGTCGCACGCGACGAGGGGAACGAACAACAGCGCTGCGAGCGCTGCGGCCGGCGCAGGGATTCGGTGCATGGGTCTCCTCCGCCCAGAACGTATCCTGGGATCGAAGTGAGTGGCCCGATGATCCGTCGCGCGCGGCGAGTGGTCGGCGCACGGGGCCGACCTGCTCGCCAGGGGCGATCAGCTCGAAGACTTGTCTTCTTCCGCGGTCGGGTTCTGGAACCCGTACTTCTGGTAGTAGCGCTCGATGCGGCCGGCCGTGTCGAGGTTCTTCTGCGTGCCCGTGTAGAACGGGTGGCTCTGCGAAGAGATGTCGAGCCGGATCAGCGGGTACTCGACGCCGTCGATCGTGATCGTCTCCTTCGACTTCATCGTCGACCGGGAGATGAACTGAAAGTCGCACGAGACGTCGCGGAACACGACGTGACGGTACTCGGGGTGGATGTCGGGCTTCATGGCAAGGCTCCGTGGGCCGAGGCACCAAGAGGGATGGAGGGCGCCTCTTACTGCGCCGCCGGCCGCGTGTCGAGGCGCACGGCGCTCAGGAGGTCGCGGTGACCTTGTCGACCGCGGTGGGACCGGACAGCATCGCGGTGAGCGCGGTGGCATCTTCGAGCGGGTCGCCGCTGAGGCCGCCGCGCCAGCGAGCGCGTCGCTGCTGCTCGTCGTCGGAGAGCAGGCGCTCGCTCCGCCGTGTGCCGGAGCGGGCGACGTCGATCGGCGGCCGGATCCCGCGGTCGGCGAGCCCGCGCGACAGCGTGAGCTCCCAGTTCGCGACGTCGCGGAGGTCCTCGAGCAGCGCCTGATCCATCGGCGCCTCGGGATCGCCCGAGATCACGCCGATCACCGTGAGCGAGCCGCCCTCCTCGAGCGCGCGCGCGGCGCCGAGGTAGCGCCGGAGGCGGTGTAGCGCGGCGACGTCGACGCCTCCGATGCTGCGCCCGCTGGGCGCGACCTCGCCGAGACACGCGCGGAGCAGTCGGGTGAGCGAGTCGACGACGAGCACGGCGTCGTCCCCGCGCTCTGCCATGCGCCGCGCACGCTCGAACACGATGTCGGCGACCTGGAGATGGCGCTGCGCGGACTCGTCGAACGGGGTCGCGACGATCTCGGCGCGCGACGACTTGCGCCACTCCTGGATCTCCTCCGGGCGCTCGTCGACGAGCAGGACGGTGACCTCGAGGCTCTCGTCGGCGGTGAGGGCGTCGACGAGCCGTCGCAGCAGGTCGACCCGCCCGGTGCGGCTCGGCGCGACGAGGAGCCCTCGCTGGCCGAGCCCGAGCGGCGCGACGAGGTCGATCGAGCGCAGCAGCGGGTCGCTCGACAGGTCGATGCGCTCGGAGGGGTAGACCGCGGTGAGGCTGTCGAAGGCAGGCGGCTCGATGCCCGCCGGATCACCATTCACGAGCTCTACGCGGAGCAGGGCGGTGTAGCGCTCCCCCTCTTTCGGCGAGCGGACCAGGCCGACGACGGTGTCGCCCGTCTGGAGCTTGAACCGCCGGATCTGGCTCTGCGAGACGTAGATGTCGGCGGTGCCGGGCAGGTAGTTGTCCTCCGGCGAGCGGAGGAAGCCGAACCCTTCGCCGTGCACCTCGAGCACGCCGCGACCGTACTGCTCACCGGCGCGCTGCCCCTCACGGCGTGCGACCTCGTAGACCAGGTCGGCGCGACGAAGCTGCTCGGCGTTCGGGACGGCGAGGGCGTTCGCCCGACGCACGAGCTCCTCGAAGGGCGTCTCCTGGAGCACCAGCAGATCGACGGACATGGGGGTCTTTCCGGGCGGGGACGGGGGCGGTCGGGGGAGGGGGGAGCGCGATGGACGGCTCCGCGAGGACCCG
>CAYQSE010000058.1:7200-8676 GCA_964419905.1 uncultured Enterobacteriaceae bacterium | reverse complement strand
CCCCCGCCGCCCGCGCCCCACTTGGGGGTCCCCCTGCACACCCCCACGAGCGCGTTCCTGGGGGTTTTTGGGGGGGGGGGGGGGGGGGGGGGGGGGGGGGGGGGAGCGCGATGGACGGCTCCGCGAGGACCCGGATTATCCCGATCCTTCGCGCGCTCTGTCAATATACCGCGGGATTTGCACGATTCCCAGGTGATAACAGGGAGATGCCCCGGATCAGCGTCGGATCGAGAACGTCGCGTGGCCCTCGGGCGACGCCGCGGACACCTCGACCGCGTCCACGCGCGACCCGGGAGAGCCCGCACGGACGCGTGCCAGCAGTGCGTCCACCTGCCCCTCGTCGCCCTCGGCGTGCCCCTCGACGCGTCCGTCCGGGAGGTTGCGGACCCAGCCGGCGATGCCGAGCGTGCGCGCCTCGCGCTCGGTGAACGCGCGGAACCACACGCCCTGGACGCGGCCCGCGACGACGAAGCGGACCGACTTCACGGTGCTGCCTCGTCCAGCAGGGACAGCAGTCCGGCCTCGTCGAGCAGCGCGACCCCGAGCTCGTTCGCCTTGTCCAACTTCGAGCCGGCGTCCTCGCCCACGACGACGTAGTCCGTCTTCTTCGACACCGAGCCGACCACCTTGCCGCCCGCGGCCAGGATGCGCGCCTTGGCGTCGTTGCGGGTCAGCGTGGGCAGCGTGCCGGTGAGCACGAACGCCTTGCCGGCGACCGCCGTACCGGACGGCGATGCGCCCGTCCGCTCGGCGTCCGGGAAGCGCACGCCCGCGCGTCGCAGCCGCGTGATCTCCTCCTGGTGGTGCGGATCGGCGAAGAACGCGCGCACCTGCGCCGCGACGCGCTCGGCGACGCCGTACACCGCCTGGAGCTCGGCGTCGGTGGCCTGCGACAGCGCGTCGAGCGACCCGAAGTGCCGCGCGAGGTCGCGCGCGGTCGCCTCGCCCACCTCGGGGATGCCGAGCGCGACCAGCGCGCGCTCGAGGGGGCGATCCTTGGAGGTGGCGAGCGCGGCGACGAGGTTCTCGGCGCTCTTCGCGCCCATGCGGTCGAGATCGGTCAGCGCCTCGGCGTCCAGCGCGTACAGATCGCTGACCCGTCCGAGCAGGCCGCGCGCGAGCAGCTGATCAACGAGCTTCTCGCCGAGCCCGTCGACGTCCATCGCGAGCCGCGAGCCCCAGTGCAGGACGGCAGCCTTGAGCTGGGCGGGGCACGAGAGGCGGTTCGGGCAGAAGATGACCGCCTTGTCCTCGGCGCGCTGCAGCGGCGTCGCGCACTCCGGGCAGGCGTCCGGGTAGGCGAACGGCGCCCGTGTCTCGCGGCCCGGCGCGGGCACCACACCGACCACCTGGGGGATGACGTCGCCGGCGCGCTGCACGAGCACCCGGTCGCCGTCGCGCAGATCGAGGCGGACGAGCTGGTCGGCGTTGTGCAGCGAGGCGCGTTTCACCGTCGTTCCACCCAATTGTACTGGA
>CAYQSE010000058.1:0-7190 GCA_964419905.1 uncultured Enterobacteriaceae bacterium | reverse complement strand
ACCGGGGCCAGGCACGCCACCGGGGTCACCGCGCCGGTGCGCCCGACCGAGAACAGCACGCCCTCGAGCAGCGTCTCGACCTGGGGCGGGGGGTACTTGTAGGCGGTGGCCCACCGGGGGGAGCGCGTCACGAAGCCGAGCTCGCGCTGCAGGCGGATGTCGTCGACCTTGATCACGGCGCCGTCGATCTCGAACGGCAACGTGTGGCGCAGGCCCGCGAGCGCCTCGACCCGGGTGATCGCCGCCTCGATGCCGTCGACGACCCGGTTCAGCGTGCTGACCGGCACGCCCCAGCCGGCCGCCAGCGCGAGCTGATCGGCATGGGTCGTCGGCATGTGGGTGTCGCCGGTGTCGCCAAAGCTGTGCGCGAGGAAGGTGAGGGGACGGCTGGCCGCGATGGTGGGATCGAGCTGCCGGATCGTGCCCGCGGCTGCGTTGCGCGGGTTCTCGAACGGCTTCTCACCGGCCGCCTCGCGCGCCTCGTTCATCCGCTGGAACCCCTCCAGGTCGTAGAACACCTCGCCGCGGAGGTCGACGCGGGCGGGCGGGCCGTTCTGCAGGCGGAGCGGGATCGCGCGGATGGTGCGCACGTTGTGCGTCACGTCCTCGCCCGTGACGCCGTCGCCGCGCGTGCCGGCGGCGGTCAGCACGCCGTCCTCGTAGACCAGCTCCATCGCGAGCCCGTCCAGCTTCGGCTCGACCACGTAGCGAACCGCATCGGGCGCCTGATCGCCGAGCAGCCTGCGGATCCGCGCGTCGAACTCGCGGAGCTCGTGAGGCGAGAACACGTTGCCGAGCGAGAGCATCGGCTGGCGGTGCGTGAACGGCTGCAGCCCGGCGACGGGCTCGGCGCCGACCCGCCGCGTCGGTGAGTCGGGCCGCGCCTGTGCCGGGAACCGCGTCTCGAGCAGCTCGAGCTCGCGGTAGAGCAGGTCGTAGGTCCGGTCGTCGATCTCGGGCGCCGCGTGTACGTGGTAGAGCGCGTTGTGGCGGTTCAGCTCGGGGACGAGCGCGGCGATGCGCGCGGCGGCGGCGGCCTCGTCCAGCGCGTCTACGCGGCGAAGGATCGCGTCGGGGTCCTGCTCGACGTGCGACGGGTCGGTCAACTTCGGCCTCCTCGCGGGCGACGCAGGGGACTACCGCGTCGTGCGCCCGGACGGTAGCCGGACGGCGTGATAGGCGCTCGCCATGCGACCTTGCGTCTGGATCCTGCTGCTCGCCGCTTCGCTCGCCCCGCCTGCCGTCGCCGCGCCGCCCGGCGTGGGGGAACGTCCTCGTGCCGGGCGACTCGACAAGGGGCTGGACGGCGAGGTGTTCGGCCGGATGAAGCCGGGCTTCGCCATCGCCGACGGCTACATGGCGCAGGGGCAGCCGCGGCGCGCGATCCTGATCTATCGGTCGATGCTCGAGCGCGATCCGGAGGACGCCGACGCGCGCTTCGGCCTCGCGCTCGCGGAGGCCGCGCTGTGGGACTGTGGTGAGCCGCTCGCGGTGCTGCAGGCCGCGCGGGGGGGCGCGTCGTGGACGGCGGACGCGGCGGCGGCCGAGTCGCAGTGCCTCGAGCTCAACGGCGAGCTCGCGCAGGCGGTCGCGGCCGCCGAGGAGGCGTGGACGCTCGAGCCGAGCGCGGCGCACGCGCTGCGTCGCGCACACGCCGGACTACGCGCCGCCGACGCCGAAGTGGTCGGCATGGCGGCTCGCGATCTGGACGCGCTGTTCGATGCGCAGGTCGGGCTGGACGTGATCGCGGTGTGGATGGCGCTCGAGACCGGCGCGCCGGACTTCGACCTCCGCGTCTCCGCGGCGATCGAGCGCGCCGAGTTGGCTGGCGCGCGCGAGGCCCGCGCGCGTCTGCTGGCGCTGGACGGTCGCCGCTGGCTCGATCTCGGCGATCCTGTCGCCGCCCTCGCGGTGTTCCGGCGCGCGATCGTCGGTCGTGGCGGCGATCCCGAGATCGCCGCGTGGAGCCACGAGGCGACGCGGCGGGTCGGCGACGCGCTCTCCGCCTCGCTCAGCTTGGAGCGCGTCGGGCTGCGCCGCGCGGGCGGCGTGTTCATCGACGGGGTGCGCGCGCGTGCGGCGATCGACCTCGGCGACCTCGACCGCGCGTCCGCATGGCTCGACGCGTACGGTGACCTCGACCACGAGGAGCTCCTCGCGTCGCGTTGGTACCTCGCGCGCGCGCGGGGTGACGCCGACGCGATGGCCGCGCTCGCTGCGCGCTGGGCCGCGCTCAACCGGAGCCCCGACCGCAGCCTCGAGCAGCTGATCTCGATCTACGACCGGTGATCCCTTCCTACAGCGCCCGCCACGCGCCGCGCGGGAAGTCGGACGACGCCGCGGGCGGGCTCGCCGAGAGCACGTACACGGCGCGGCGGTTCGCGGCCTCGTCGACCCCGTCGCCGGTGGGGACGGCGAGCGCGCCCTCGCCGAAGCCCTGGTAGGCGATCGGACCCTGGAAGCCACGCGCGCGGAACCAGGCGGCGATGCTGCGCGCGCGGCGATCGGAGAGCGCCTGGTTCGCGTCGGCGGGGCCTACGGTGTCGGTGTAGCCGGCCACGTAGAGGCGCACTTCGACCACCGACCCGTACTTGTCGAGCACCTCTTGCAGGTGTCCCCACGCGGCCTCGAGCTTCGGCGTCTCGTCGGGGCGGATCACGTCGCTCGCCGTCTCGAACACGACGTCCTCGTGCGGGATCAGGTAGTGCCAGGGCACCAGCTCGAGCGCGCGCGTGAAGCCGTCGGCGTCCTTGGCGGTGACCACGAGCTTCACGGCTTCGGTGCCGGGGCCCTGGGTCCACTCGACCTCGGCGACGGCCAGGCCCGGCACACCCGTCGTTGCGCCGCCGACGCGCGCGCCGCCCGGACCGTACACGTCGATCGTGACCGCGGAGAGCGGTCGCGACGCGCGCACCGTGAGCGTACGGTCTGCCACCGAGAGCTCCTCGGAGCGCACCGCGAGGTCGAGGGGCGAGAGCACGCGGACCTCGAACGGCGTGGTCATCGTGCCGTAGCCCCCGGCGTCGTCACGCAGGCCGATCGTCGCGGTGCAGGCGTGCGTCCCCTCTGGGAGCGTGCCGAGCCCGACCGTCCACTGGTCGCCGTGCGTCATCCGACGCTTGCCGCGGAACGCGGTGACGCCGCAGCGACCGTCGACGGTGACCTCGCCGTCCGAGCTCGCCGTCAGCGTGAGCGTGGGCTCGGTGCCGACGGGTACGAGGCGCATCGCAGACAGCGACAGCGCGTCCTGAGCGTGCGCGGCGAGCAGCAGGGTGAGCAGGGAGGTCAGCATGCGCCGGAGTTAACACCGCGCGACCCGCCGCGGTTCCCTGCCCCGGCCGCCCGGACCGGATAGCAGGGGCGCCCAACAGGCTCCCGAGGAGATCCCCATGCAGCCCTTCCTCTCCCGTCTCGGCATCGAGGCCGTCAACCACGGCGCTGCCGCCAACGGCTGGATTCCCACGACCGGACGCGTGGTCGACAGCGTCGACCCGGCCACCGGCGAGGTCATCGCGTCGGTCCGCCTCGCGAGCCGTCAGGACTACGAGCGCGTCGTCGCCGAAGCCGCGCATGCCTTCCAGGAGTGGCGCATGGTGCCCGCGCCCAAGCGCGGCGAGATCGTGCGGCAGGTCGGCGAGGCGCTGCGCGCGCACAAGGCCGATCTGGGTCGGCTGGTCACGCTCGAGGTCGGCAAGCTGCTGTCGGAGGGCGAGGGCGAGGTGCAGGAGTCGATCGACATCGCCGACTTCTCGGTCGGGCTGTCTCGTCAGCTCTACGGGCTCACGATGCACTCCGAGCGCCCCTCGCACCGCATGTACGAGCAGTGGCACCCGCTCGGCATCGTCGGCATCATCACCGCGTTCAACTTCCCGAACGCCGTGTGGGCGTGGAACGCGATGATCGCTGCGGTGTGCGGCGACACGATGATCTGGAAGCCGTCGCTCAAGGCGCCGCTGACCGCCATCGCCACCCATCGGATCGTCGACGAGGTGTTCCAGGCGCACGGCTTCGGTGGGGTCATGAACCTGGTCATCGGTGAGGACGCCGACGTCGGCACGGCGATGGTCGCCGACCGACGCATCCCGCTGATCAGCGCGACGGGTTCGACCCGCATGGGCAAGATCGTCGGTCCGATCGTGGCCGAGCGCCTCGGTCGCACGCTGCTGGAGCTGGGCGGGAACAACGCGGTGATCGTGGACGCGAACGCGGATCTCGATCTCGCGCTGCGCGGCGTCGCGTTCGGTGCGTTCGGCACGACCGGCCAGCGCTGCACCTCGACCCGGCGGCTGCTGCTGCACGCGAGCATCGCCGAGGCGTTCACCGATCGCCTCGTCCGCGCGGTGAAGTCGATGCGCATCGGGGATCCGCAGGAAGAGGGCGTGCTCGTCGGCCCGCTGATCGACGAGGACGCGGTCGAGATGTACGAGGACGCGATCGCGAAGATCCGCGAGCAGGGCGGCGAGATCCTGTGCGGCGGCCGCCGCCTCGATCGGCCCGGCTTCTTCGTCGAGCCTGCGGTCGTGCGCGTGAACGGCGACCTGCCGATGGCGCACGTCGAGACGTTCGCGCCGATCCTCTATGTGTACACGTGGAGCGAGATCGGCGAGGCCATCGCGCTGAACAACGAGGTCGACCAGGGGCTGTCTTCGTCGCTGTTCACCGACTCGTTCCGCAACGCGGAGCGCTTCCTGTCGCACGCGGGCTCGGACTGCGGCATCGCCAACATCAACATCGGCACCTCGGGTGCCGAGATCGGCGGCGCGTTCGGCGGCGAGAAGGAGACCGGCGGGGGTCGTGAGGCCGGCTCGGACGCGTGGCGGGCGTACATGCGGCGCCAGACGAACACGCTGAACTGGGGCGCCTCGCTGCCCCTCGCCCAGGGCGTCCGCTTCGACGTCTAGTCGGCGCGGCGCGCGAGCGCGGCCTCGACGTCCGCCAGGCCGTCGGCGGTGGACTCGGCGGTGGACAGCGCGCTCGCGGCCTGCTGGCGCGCCTGTCCCGCGAGGGCTCGCGCGTCGGCGACGGCCGCGCGCAGCGACGCGAGCTCCGCGGTGACCTGCTCGAGCGCGCGCTCGGTCTCCTCGACGCGCGCGGCGAGGGCGGGGAGGCTGAGCACGGCGCGAAGGGTGCGGCGGACGGGCATGGAGGGAGTCCTCGGTAGCTACAGCGGCGCGGAAGTCGGGCCCCACACGGCGAACAATCCCTCGTCCAGCTCTTCGCGGCTCCCGTCGTCGAGCGAGACCTTCCAGATCCGCGGCGTGTTGTCGGACTGGCCGTGGTCGACCATCGTGCCCGCGAGCACGGCGTACCGGCCGGTCGGATCGATCAGCGTGTGCGACTGCGAGTATTGCTCGAAGAAGCGGAGATAGAAGCCGAGGTCGCGCGTGGGGTACATGTCGCAGACGTGGGTGAAGTCGCCATCGAGGCTGACGGAGAGCCACTCGAGCAGGTTGCGCTCGGTGTCGACCCGCGCGAGCAGCAGCCGGTCGCCGGTCGGCGCCCACAAGAACGCGAGGCAGGGGATGTCGATCACGGCGCGGATGCCGCCGGTCGCGACGTCGATGAGCGCGACGTCTCGATACGGGGTGCCGTCGCCGTCGGGCGCCACCGCGCGCGCCAGCGTATGGCCGTCCGGCGAGGCGATCAGCGCGACGAGGCCGCTCACCTCCTCGATGCGCTCCGGGCGCGACGACAGGTCGGTCGCGGACACGACGTGCGTGTGCCCGTCGTCCTGCGTCACGTACACGACCCGTCCGCCCAGCCACAGCGGCGCGCAGAAGTTCCCGGGGCGGCCAGGCAGGTCCCGGCCTGCACCGTCGGGGCCGACCAGCGACACCCGGCTGGGTGCGCCGTCGAGGTCACCCACATAGGCGGCGACCCGCCCCGCATCGGCCCAGGTGAAGAACAGCGGGCTGCCCTCTGCGAGGGTGGTCTCGCGGCCCGCGTGATCGAGGCTGCCGGTGCTCAGGCGCAGGCGGTCCCGCTGTTGGCTGAGCACGGCGATCCGATCGCCCGCGGGCGCCCAGTGGAGGTAGATCGGCAGCCGCTCGCCCAGATCGAGGAGCTGCACCGAGCTGACGCCGCCCACCTCGTGCACGAACACGCGCGCTGACGGGATCTCCTCGGAGGGGAGGCGGAAGCACGCGAGGTTGCGCCCGTCGGGAGACCAGGTGGGCCACGAGAAGGCAGCGACGCGCGGGGCGCCGAGCTGCCAGGTCCCCCACATCAACGGGGTGTCGAGCTCCAGCGTGTGCCGGTGGAGTGTCTCGCGGCGGTCGAGGACGAGGATCTCCCGGTCCTTGGAGACGAACGCGACCGGGGCGGGCAAGCTCATGGGGCCTCGGAGGACTTGGGGTTCGGGGGGGCGAGGATGCCTTGGAGAATCGCCTGGATGCCGTCGCCGGCGAGGCGCTGCGCGTCGGGTCGCAGCCCGATCGCGGACTGGCCGGCCAGCCCGTCGACCAGGGCCTTGAGCAGCTGGGCGACGGCGAGCGGATCGAGCGCGCGGAACGTCCCCTCCGCCATCCCCTGCGCGAGGATGCGGGTGAGCGCGTCGACGAAGCGCTCGTGCACCGCGGTGACCTCCTCGCGCACCTCCTCGTCGCGGATGGCCTGCTCGCCCATCATCAGGAAGAAGCGCGGCGGGGACTTCAGGCCCGCGAAGTAGTCCAGGTAGCGCCGCCCGAGGTCGAGGAGCTTGACCGCCGCGGGGCGCTCGTCGTGCTCGGCCTGCTCGAGGAAGCTGTAGGTGTTCTCGTGCTCCTCACGGACGAGCGCGAGGAAGAGATCGCGCTTGGACGCGAAGTAGAAGTACACCGCGCCCTTGGACAGCCCTGCGCGGCGGGCGACGTCCTCGACCCGCGCCGCGAGGTAGCCGCGCTCGATGAACACCGAGCGCGCCGATCGCAGGATCTGCGCGCGTCGCTCCGTCTCGGAGAGGTGCTTGGTCATCGTGCCTCGGACTGGGCCGCGCCGGTGGGGCCCGTGGGGCGAGTATGGCACGACGACGCGTCGCGCCGTGGTCGGCCACCAGGGCGCAGGTGCGGCTGTCGGTCGGAGGTCGGGGCGCGAAGCCGAGGACGCGCGCGCGGACACTCCGCGGCGCAGCGTGATCGCGTGGGCGGCGCAGCGCGCGAGGCCTCCCTCGTGCGAGCGTGAACGCGTCGGCGGCGATCGCTCAAGCGGATTCT
>CAYQSE010000057.1:14200-27850 GCA_964419905.1 uncultured Enterobacteriaceae bacterium | reverse complement strand
GGGGCGGTTCGATCGCCGCGTGGTGGTCCCGGCGCCCGACGTGAAGGGCCGCGCGATGATCCTCGACATCCACACGCGGCGGATGCCGCTCGAGGAGGGCGTCGATCTCACGGTGATCGCGAAGGGCACGCCCGGCTTCTCGGGCGCCGACCTCGAGAACCTGTGCAACGAGGCGGCGCTGCTCGCGGCGCGCCGAAACAAGAGCAAGGTGAGCCAGTCCGATCTCGAGGAGGCGCGCGAGAAGGTGTTCCTCGGGCCCGAGCGGCGCTCGATGATGATGCCCGAGGCCGAGAAGAAGACCACCGCCTACCACGAGGCCGGCCACGCGCTGGTCGCGCACTTGCTGCCCGGCCACGATCCGGTGCACAAGATCACCATCGTGCCCCGAGGGCGCGCGCTCGGGCTCACCTGGACGATGCCCGACGAGGATCGCCTGTCGATGACCCGCGAGGCGATGCTCAAGCAGATCGCGATGCTGATGGGCGGTCGGGTGGCCGAGGAGGTGGCGCTGAACACGATCACCGGCGGCGCCGCGAACGATCTCGAGCGCGCCACGCGGATGGCCCGCTACATGGTGTGCGAGCTCGGCATGTCCGAGGCGCTCGGGCCGGTCGCGTGGGGCGAGCAGTCCTCCGAGCCGTTCCTCGGCCGGCAGATGTCCAGGGCGCAGGTCTACAGCGAGGACACCGCGCGGCGCATCGACCAGGAGGTGAAGTCCATCCTGTCGTCCGCCTACGAGCACGCGAAGGAGATCCTCGTCACCAACATGCACGTGCTGCACCGGATCGCGCAGACGCTGATCGACCACGAGACGCTCGACAAGGACGACTTCGCGCGGCTGGTCGAGCAGTCCGGACCGGTCCGCCCCGAGGGGCTCGCGTGGATGGGGGCCTGACCCACGCTCCCCTGCTGATGGGGATCGTCAATGTCACGCCGGACTCCTTCTCCGACGGCGGGGCCCACCTCGACGTCGGGCGGGCGGTCGCGCACGGCGCGCGGCTGATCGCCGAGGGGGCCGATTGGCTCGATATCGGCGGCGAGTCGACCCGACCGGGTGCGGCGCCGGTGCGCGCCGAGGTCGAGATCGCGCGGGTGGTGCCGGTGCTGCGGGCGCTCGCGCGGGCGCACCCCGGCGTCCCGCTGTCGATCGACACCTCGAAGGCCACGGTGGCTGCCGCCGCGATCGACGCCGGCGCCACGATCGTCAACGACGTCACCGCGCTGGGCGATCCGGAGATGCCCTCGCTGTGCGCCGCCGCGGGGGTGCAGGTCGTGTTGATGCACATGCGCGGTGACCCCCGTACGATGCAGCTGGACACGACCTACGAGGATGTGGTGCACGAGGTGGCCTCGATGCTCTCAGCGAGCGTGGCGCGCGCCGTCGAGGCGGGCGTGCCGCAGCACCGCGTGCTCGTGGATCCGGGCGTCGGCTTCGGGAAGTCCGGGGCCGACAACCTGCGACTGATCCGCGCGATCCCCACGCTGCACGCGATCGGCTGCCGGGTGTTGATCGGGGCGTCCCGCAAGTCGTTCCTCGGCGCGCTCACCGGCGTGAGCGAGCCCGCCCAGCGCGTGTACGGATCGGTCGGGGCCGCGCTGGCGGCGGCGGCGTTGGGTGCTGACGTGCTGCGGGTGCACGACGTCGGGGCGACGCGACAGGCGCTCACGGTGTTCCAGGCGGTGGGGGTGGCGTGACCTGGCTGCTCCAGCGCTACGAAGACAGCCCGTTCTCCACGGCGACCTGGGCGGACTGGCTCGACATCGTCGTGCTGGCGTGGCTGATCTACCGCGGACTGCTGCTGCTCCGCGGCACGCGCGCGATGGCGAGCCTGCTCGGTCTCGGGCTGCTGGGCGGTGTCTACCTGGTGGCCGAGCGCGTCGGGCTGACCACGCTGCACTGGATCCTCGACAACCTGTTCGTCTACGTGATCCTCGTGCTGCTGATCCTCTTCCAGGAGGACATCCGCAGGGCGCTCGCGCGCGCCGGCGGCACCGTGTTCCTTCGCTCCGGGTCGGGCGCGAGCGACGCGAACCAGATGCAGGAGATCATCAAGGCGGTGTTCACGCTGTCGCAGCGACGCGTCGGCGCGCTGATCGCGCTCGAGCGCAAGGCCAGCCTCGAGCCGTTCGCGAGCGGTGCGCAGCCGCTGCACGCCGACGTCTCCGCCGAGATCCTGCAGAGCGTGTTCCACCCGTCCAGCCCGCTGCACGACGGCGCCGTCGTGATCGCCGGCGGGCGCATCGTCGCTGCGCGCGTGTTCCTGCCGATCTCGCTGTCCAAGGAGCTGTCGAAGGCGTATGGCACCCGACACCGGGCCGCGATCGGCCTGACCGAGGCCACCGACGCGATCTGCTTGGTGGTCTCCGAGGAGCGTGGCACGGTCGCGTTCGTGCAGTTCGGCACGATCACGCCGGTCGCGGACGCGGACGACCTTCGGCAGCGTCTCGCGGAGGGCTTCGAGCGGCGGGCTCCGGCCGAGCCCGAGCCGGCGGGGGCGACGACATGACGCTGGGCTCCATCCTGCGGGCGATCGGGCGCTCCCTGCTGCGCCACCCGGCCTACAAGGTGCTGTCGTTGGGCATCGCGGTCGTCGCGTGGCTCTATGTCCAGGGTGGTCAGGTGGTCGAGGCCAAGGTGCGGGTGCGGCTGGTCTGGCAGCTTCCCGACGCGCTGCTCAACCTCGAGCCGCTGCCCGCGTCCGCCACGCTCACGCTGTTCGGGCCGCGCAACGCGGGGCGGCGCGCGGCGAGCGAGGATGTGTACGTGCCGATCGACCTCACCCAGCACACCGTGGGCGAGGTCGATCTCGACTTCGGCAGCCTCCCCGTGGTCGGGCTTCCGTCCAACCTCCAGATCCGGCGGATCGAGCCCGAGAGCGTCCGCTTCGTGCTCGACGAGGTCTCGGCGAAGAAGGTGAAGGTGGAGCCGCGGCTGATCGGCGATCCGGCGGAGGACTACCAGATCCTCTCGGTCGAGGCGCGACCGCCCGTCGTGTCGATCCGCGGACCGCGCGCGGTGATCGAGGGCATCACCGATCTGGCGACGATGCCGATGGACATCTCCGGCCTCGCCGACGACGCGGTGCAGCGCGTCGAGCTCGACCTGCCGCGCTCCGTGGCGCTGGTCACCGACGAGACGATTCGCCTCGTGGTGGACGTGGAGCCGCGGATCACCGAGCGGCGGTTCGCGGATGTGCCGGTGCAGGTGTGGCGCGGTGAGGCGTGGCGCACGGAGCCGGAGGTCGTCGAGGTCGTGCTCGCCGGTCCCACCGCCCAGCTCGCCTCGGTGAGCGCGGAGGACGTGATCGTGTTCCTGCACCTGCCAGAGACGCCGGTCCGTCCGAGCTACAGCGCGCTGTTCGGCTCGGTGGTCGGGCCCCGCCTGCGTGTGCTCCACGGGGGCGGGGGAGAGGTGCGCGCGCTGTCGGTGGAGCCCCCCGCGGTCACCGCGGTGAAGCGATGATCCGCTTCGGTACCGACGGCATCCGCGGTCGGGCGGGCGAGTCGCCGATCACCGAGGCCGTGGCTGCGGCGGTCGGTCGGGCCGCGGCGCGATGGGCGCGTGGCGCCGGGGGCGAGGCGGTGATCGTCGGTCGGGACACGCGGCCGAGCGGCGCGGCGCTCGAGGGCGCGGTGGCGGCGGGTGTGGCCGCGGAGGGTCTGATCGCGCGGGTCGGTGGCGTGCTGCCGACGCCGGGCGTCGCGGCCGCCGTCGCCGCCGAGGCCGGCGCGACCGGGGTGGTGATCACCGCGTCACACAACCCCGAGGCGGACAACGGGTTCAAGGTGCTCGGTCCGGGCGGGCGCAAGCCGACGGACTCCGAGACGGCACAGATCGAGGGGTGGATCGCTGCGCCCGAGCCTTCGCGGGGCGGTGGCCGGGTCGAGGTGTGCCCCGATCGGCTCGCCGCCCGCTACACGGCGGCGCTGGGGGCCGCGCTGGGCGACCTGTCCGCGCTGACCGGAAGGCGCGTCGCCATCGACCTGGCACGCGGCGCGGGCGTCGCCACCGCGCCGTGGCTGCGTGCGGCGTTGCCCTGCGACCTCGTCGTGATCGGGGACGACCGCGGCGCGATCAACGACGGGTGCGGCGCGCTGCATCCCGACGAGCTCGCGAGGGTGGTACGCGCCGAGGGCTGCTTCGGCGGGGTGGCGATCGACGGCGACGGCGATCGCTGCGTGTTGCTGGACGCGCTCGGTCGCATCGTCGACGGTGACGCGCTGGCGGTCTGGCTCACGCGCGCGCTGCACGCGCCCGTGCTCGCGGTGACCGTGATGAGCAACGCCGCCGTCGAGTCGGCGCTCCCCGGTGTGCGGGTCGTGCGCACCCCGGTCGGCGATCGCCACCTGCAGGCCGCGATCGCCGAGCACGGCGCCACGCTCGGCGTCGAGGCGTCGGGGCACGCGCTGTTCGTCGACGGGCTGCCGGCGGGCGACGGGCTGCTCACCGGGCTGCGCGCGCTCGCGCTCGCGGCGGCGCGCGGGCTGTCGATCGCCGACGCGGTCGCCGACTTCCGTCCCTTCCCGAGCCGGCTGCTGAAGGTGCCCGTCAGCGACCGGCGCGCGCTGGAGGACACCCCGATCGCGGCCGCCGCGCGCGCGGGCGAGGTCCGCCTCGGGCCCGGTGGTCGGGTGTTCATCCGTTACTCGGGCACGGAGCCGCTGCTGCGGATCCTCGTCGAGGGGCGCGACGCCGACGAGGTCGCGAGGGTGGGCGACGCGGTGCGCGACGCCGCGCTGGAGGTGTGGCGATGAGGCAGGTGTCCACCGCGGCGCAGGTGCGGGAGATGGACCGGCGCATGATCGAGGATCTCGGGCTGCCTGGCATCGCCCTGATGGAGACCGCGGCGCGCGCCGTCGCGTCCGCGATCGTCGAGCGACATGCCGCGGCGGCGCGCCAGGGCGTGCTCGTCGTGTGTGGTGCGGGCAACAACGGGGGGGACGGGTACGCGATCGCGCGCTGGCTGCATGGCTGGGGGTTCCAGGTCACGCTGAAGGCGTTGAAGCCGCCGAGCGGCGGTGACGCCTCGATCAACGAGGCGGTGTGTCGACGCCTCGGGGTGCCTGCCACAGACGGCTGGCCCGAGGCGGGGCTGGTGGTCGACGCGGTGTTCGGCACGGGGCTCGATCGCGAGGTCACGGGCGCGTGGCGCGACGCGTTGCTGACCCTGGCCGGCTACGAGGCCCCCATCGTCGCCGTCGACCTGCCGAGCGGACTGCACGCCGACACGGGCGCGGTGCTCGGCGTGGCGGTGCGCGCGACGACCACGGTGACGTTCGGACGGGTGAAGCCAGGGCTGCTCGCCGAGCCGGGCGCTGCGTATGCGGGTGAGGTCGTCGTGGCGGACATCGGACTCGAGGCCGCGGGGGGTGAGGCGATCGGCGAGGTCCCCGACCCCGAGGACCTGGCCCCGCTCTGGCCGCGGCGCGCATCGGGCGACTACAAGACCCGGTCGGGTCACCTGCTGGTCGTCGCGGGCTCCGCGGCGATGACCGGCGCGGCGATCCTGGTTTGCCGCGGCGCGCTCGCGGCGGGCGTCGGGCTGTGCACCGTAGCGGCGAGCCGCGGCATGCTCGGCCGGCTCGCGGCGCTCCCCGACGAGGTCATGCTGCTGCCGACTGGAGAGGGGGATCGCACCGAGCCCGTGCCCGCCGCGTCGCTGACCCGGTTCACCGCGCTCGCGGCCGGTCCGGGCCTCGCTGGCGGAGACGGCGCGCCGCTGGCGCTCGGCGGCTGGCTGCAGCACTTGTGGGAGCGTTCCCGCCTGCCGCTCGTGTATGACGCCGACGCGCTGCCGTTCGCGCTGGGGGGCTCGGTAGCGCCGCGCGTGGTCACGCCGCACCCCGGCGAGGCTGCGCGGATGCTCGGGTGCCGCGTGACCGACGTGCAGGGCGATCGCTTCGGCGCGGCCGCGCGGCTCGCTGGCGACGGGAACGTCGCGCTGCTCAAGGGGCGCAACTCGCTCGTCGCGGCCCAGGGCGCGCCGATCTCGGTGAATCCTGCCAACTCGCCGGTGCTCGCGACCGGTGGCTCGGGGGATGTGCTCACCGGCGTGATTGGCGCGCTGCTCGCCCGGGGCGTGTCGGCGCGCGACGCCGCGCGGCTCGGTGCGTGGGTGCACGGACGCGCCGGCGTGCTCCTCGAGACGCGCAGGCCGAGCGGCTGGGTGGCGGGGGATGTCGCCGCCGCGGTGCCCGAGGCGATCGCCGAGCTGCTCGCGCTCGCGTGAACCACGGCGGGCGCGCTTCCTTGCGCGCGGCGTCGCCCCGGGAGACATGCAGCCTCATGCGTACCCTGATCACCCGGAGCCCCGACGAGACGCGCGCGCTGGGCGTCGCGCTCGGCCGCGCCGCGTTCCCCGGCACCGTCATCGCCGTGTCGGGCGACCTCGGTGCCGGCAAGACGGTGCTCGCGAAGGGGGTCGGCGAGGGGCTGGGGGTGAGCAGCCGCGTCACCAGCCCCACGTTCGTGATCGTGCAGCGACACGCCGACGGTCGGCTCCCGCTCCACCACGCCGATCTCTACCGGCTCGGCGACGAGGGTGAGCTCGAGCACCTCGGACTCGACGAGCTGCTCGAGGGGGACGGCGTCGTGCTCGTGGAGTGGGCGGAGCGCTTCCCCGACGTGCTCCCCCCCGATCGGCTCGAGGTCACGCTCGCGGGCTACGACGACGAGCGCACGGTCACGCTGCACGGCACCGGACCGCGCCACCGGCCGCTGGAGGACGTGTGAGCGCCGCAGCCGCCGCGGTGGGGTGGATGCCGGCCGGGACGGCCGGCCCACGGAGATCGGGGGGAGGTCCCGGGGTTGGGATGCCGGCCGGGACGGCCGGCCCACGGGGAAGGGGCTTTCGCTGGTGCGGCTCTGGGCCTCTTGCTGTGGGTCGGCCGTCCCGGCCGACCGTCGCGGGGCGGGCATGAGCGCCTCGGTCGCGCCGCTGCGCCGACGAGATGCCGCCGCCCTGGGCGGGCTGATCGTGGCGCTCACCTTCGCGCTCACCGTTCGCGCTGCGGTCGAGCCTGCGCTGGGCGAAGGGCTGCCGGTCGAGGTCGTCGGCGCCCTGCCCAGGCCCGGCGTCCACCTCACGGACGGCACGCTCGGCGGCGCGATCCGGGCTGCCGGGGGCGAGTCCGACGACCTGACGCCGCTCGCCGAGGGTTCGCGCGTCGAGGTGCGCGGCGACGACGTGCGTGTCCTCGCGGCCTCCGACCCGTGGCTGCTCGGGGCGCCGATCGACCTGAACCGGGCGAGCGGCGCCGGGCTCACGACCGCGCCGGGCATCGGGCCGGCCACCGCTGCGGCGATCCTCGACCTCCGGCTTCGCATGGGTCCCTTCCACGCGCTCGACGAGCTGCTCTGGGTGCGCGGCGTTGGCCCGAGCACGCTCGCGCTGGCGGGCCCGCTGCTCACCGTCGGCGACGTCGGGCCGCGGCCGCCGCGCGCACCGCTCGACGTGAACCGGGCCACCGCCGCCGAGCTGGAGCGGCTGCCCGGGATCGGGCCCGTGCGCGCGGCCGCGATCGTGGCCGACCGAGACGCGCGCGGCCCGTACCGCGACGTCCGCGCGCTGACGCGCGTGCGCGGGATCGGCCCTGGCACCGTCGCGCGGCTCTCAGCGCTGGTGCAGGCGCGATGATCTACCTCGACCACAACGCGACGAGCCCGCTCCTCGACGAGGTGCTCGACGCGATGCGGCCGTGGTTCGGCGTGCCCGCCAACCCGGCGTCGGCACACCGGGCAGGCCAGGCCGCCGCCGTCGCGGTCGAGGCCGCGCGCGAGCACGTCGCGGCGCTGGTCGGCGGCGATCCGCGGGGCGTCGTGTTCACCTCGGGGGCCACCGAGGCCAACCACCTCGCGCTGCGGGGTGCGTGGGGGCTGCGTCCCGGCGCCGTGGTCGTCGGCGCGCTGGAGCATCCGTGCGTGCTCGCCGCCGCCGACGTGCTCGCGCGACAGGGCGCGCGCGTCGCGCGGTGGCCCGCGGGGCGCGACGGCGTCGTCGTGCCCGCGCCGCTGAGCGCGGACGTCACCGTCGTCGCGCTGCAGGCGGCCAACCACGAGACGGGCGTGATCCAGCCGATCCACACGGCGCACGCGCTCGCGCGTGAGGTCGGCGCGTTCTTCCACGTCGACGCGACCCAGGCCGCCGGGCGGGTAGCGCTCGATCTGGCGCGGGTGGATGGCGTCGCGCTCTCGGCGCACAAGCTGGGCGGGCCCGGCGGGGTCGGCGCGCTCGTGCTGCGCGACGGCGAGCCGTTCCCGCCGCTGCTCTCGGGTGGCGCGCAGGAGCGCGGCCGGCGCGCTGGCACGGTGAACACGGCGGGTGTGGTCGGGTTTGGCGAGGCGTGCCGGCTTGCGCTGACGCGGCTCGACGCGCGTGCCGTACGACTCACCACGCTCTCGGAGCGCCTGCGGGCGGCGCTGATCACGCTCGGTGCCCAGCTCGTCGGCGATCCAGCCCACCTGCTCCCGAACACCACCACGGTCGTGTTCCCGGGGCAGTCGGGCGAGGAGTGGGTGCAGCGCCTCGATCTGCACGGCGTCTGCGTGTCGTCGGGCGCCGCGTGCGCGTCGGGCAGCCTCGAGGCCAGCCCGGTGCTCAGCGCCATGGGTCACCCCGAGCCCGCCGGCGCGCTCCGGTTCAGCCTCGGCCCGCAGACCACCGAGGCAGAGCTCGACGCGGCGATCCGAGCCGTGACCGCGCTCGTGTGACGGGCGCGGCCACGGGCCGGATGGGCTCGGCGCGGGTCGACTACGACTGCTTGGTGATCAGTCGGGTGATGGCTTCGCTCTCGGGCGCGAGCAGCGGCGCGAGGTTCGGCTTGTCGACGTCCGCGACGATGATGTCACCGACCTCGTCGCGCACGGTGGTGTAGAAGCCGAGCGCGTGCATGTGCTGGGTCTGGTGGTGGTTGTCGTCGGTGGGCGTGACGTAGTGCACCGAGTCGACCTTGTAGCGGTGCACGAGGAACAGGTGCATCAGCGTCATCAGGCGCTTCTGGCGCATCGTGCCCTCGAACACGTTCTGGTCGCGAACCGAGAGGATGCTGCGACGGCGACGATCCTGGATCGACGCGAAGATCACGTTGGCGACCTGGCGCCCGTCGCCGTCGACCACCGAGAGCTCGAGCAGCTCGGAGCCGGCGCGATGCGGTCGGAGCTGCGCGCGCAGCGCGGGGAGGCCGTAGTGGGCCGACCACTCGCCGAGCCAGCCGTCGAGGACCTTGGTGGGGAACTCGGTCTGGATGAAGTGCTGGACCTGTGTGGAGCCCTTGCCCATCGCCTTCGTCGTCGCGGTGCGGCCCGACGACGCGGCGAGGGCTGCGTCGAGGCGCGGCCCGCCGACCAGGGTCTGCGGCGCCTTGTACGGCGACTCGACCAGCCGGATCTTCCGCTGCAGGCGCGCCAGCGCGAGCATCCCGTCCTGACGGAGCGCGGTGGTGAACTCCTCTGCGGCGACGCCGTCGATCTGGTGGCCGCCGTAGGTGATGAAGTTGAACACGAAGCCGAGCTTTCCGAGCTCCTCGGGGAACGCGCGCATCTCGTCGTCGCTCATCCCGGTCGAGTCCCAGTTGAACGACGGCGACAGGTTGTAGGCGAGCATCTTGTCGGGGAACACCGCGTGGATCGCGTCCGCGAACACCTTCGCGTCGTGCAGGTCGGCGGTCTTGGTCTCCATCCACAAGATGTCGCAGAACGGGGCCACGGCCAGCGAGCGCGCGGTCGCGCACGGGATGCCGCCGCGGATCTGGTAGTAGCCCTCGGGCGTCTTCGCCCGCTCGCAGTCCCACTCGATGTCGACGCCGAGCGCGCGCGCCTGCTGGCGCGCCACCCGCAGCGACGCGGTCTTCGCGAACGCGCGCCACTCGGCGACGCTCATCGCGAACTCGGCGCCCTCGGCGAGCCGGAAGGTGAGGTGGTCGGCCACCGCCTCGCCGTAGGTCTTGAGCGCAGCCCCAGCCTCCCACGCCTCGATGAACGCGTTGTGCACGCGATCGAGCGTGCGGTCGACGTCGCCGTCGCCGCGCGCGAGATAGGCCTCGGCGGCCTCGTCGACCACGGCGAGCAGGCCCGCCGCCTCGAGCCACACCTCGGCCTCGGCGTACTCGTCGTCGCTGATCGCATACAGCAGGTGCCCGTTGATCTCGGCGACGCCCGCCTCGGCGAAGCGCTTGAGCAGCGCGAGGTAGCTGACCCGGTAGGCTGGCATCGCCGTGTTCGTCGCGCCGAGCAGGTAGGGCTGGTCGCGCTCGTCGGTGCGCCCGTCGAGCAGCGTGGCCGCTTCGGCGTCGGTGCGGGCCACGATCAGGCCCGGCACACCCATGATGTCGAGCTGGAACCGCGCCGCGTTCAGGCGCTTGATCTGCTCGTCGGCGGCGACGAGCACCTTGCCGCCCTGGTGTCCGCACTTCTTCGTACCCGGGCGCTGGTCCTCGATGTGGTAGCCGGTGACGCCGACCTCCACGAAGCGACGGATCAGGTTGCGGACGTGCGGATCGCCGCCGTGCCCGGTGTCGGCGTCCGCGATGATGAACGGGCGGTAGTCGTAGGCCGGCGTCGCGGCGCGCTGGGCCTCGCTGAGGCGCGAGCGCAGGTACGCCTGGTTGCGATCGGCGGTGAGCAGCGCGCGCACCAGCACCGCCGCCTCGTCGGGCACCGCGGACAGCGGATAGCTCGCGAGATCGGGGCCGGGATCCTCCGACACCGAGCCCTTCGCAGAAGTCGCCCAGCCGCCGAGGTAGATCGCCTCGATCCCCAGGCGCTTCATCGCGACCGCCTGACCGGGTGAGTACGGGCCGAACGTGGTGACGGAGCGCCCGTCAGCGTAGAGCGCACGGAGCCGCGCATAGAACGCGGCGGCCGCCTCGCGGGCCACCGGGTAGTCGACGGTGATGGTCCCGCGCTGTTCGGCGACCTGGCGTGCCGAATAGAGCCGGGTGATTCCTGCGAACCGCTCGCTGGACATCCACTCCTGGATGCTGCGGATCGTCTGTTCGAACGGCGTCATGGGGCCTCCGGGGCTGGGCGGTGCGATCCGATAATGCGGGGATCACCACCGCGTCGTAGGTACTCGGTACGGTACCCATGAACAGACGGGATAGGTGGGCCCCATGAACCCCTTGGACGGCGCCGATCCCCCCACTCCGAGCGTGAGGGCGTGCACCCTGTGTGGGGCGTGCTGCGTCGCGCCGGACATCAGCGCGCTCGGCAAGCCCGTCGGCGTAGCCTGCAAGCACCTCGGGCCCGATCTGCGGTGCACCATCTACGAGACGCGTCCACAGGTCTGCCGCGACTATCAGGCCGATGAGCTCTGCGATGCCATCGCCGCGCCCGAGCTGGCCGGAAGGGTCGCGCGCTACCGGGCCTTGTTCGGGGTCTGAGCGTGTCGGCGCGCGGCATCCGCCGTCGGGCGCTGGACGCGCGGCGCCTCGGGTGCACACTCTAGCTTCACCGCCCGCGACGAGGCCATCTTGCCGAGAACTCCCGAGACGTCGCCCGAGTCCGCCGACGCGTCGCTCCGCGAGCACGCGCTGCTGCTCGAGAGCGCCGAGCGCCTCGCGCAGATGGGGAGCTGGAGCATCGACCTGCGGACGGGGCGCCTGCACTGGTCGGATGCGACGTGTGCCCTGTTCGGCATCACGCCGTCGGAGTTCGCGGGGACGTTCGAGCACTTCATCAGCTTCTTGCTCCCGGAGGACCGTCCGGATCTCGACGCGGCGCTCGCGGGCACGCAAGAGGGGATGTTCGAGTCCGAGTACCGCATCCGCCGACCCGACGGCGAGGTCCGCTGGATGTACGAGCGCGGCAACGTCGAGGTGGTGGACGGTGTCGCCGTGCGTCGCCTCGGGATGGTGATGGACATCACGGCGCAGCGAGCGGCAGAGGCCTCGCTGGCCGAGAGTCAGCGCCGCTACCGCGAGTTCGCCGACGCGATGCCGTTCGTCGTATGGACCGCGGAGCCGAACGGTACGGTGGACTACGCGAATCGGGCGTTCTTCGACTACACCGGCGCGCGCGCCGAGATCCCGGCGCCGCTGGCCTGGCAGCCCTGCCTGCACCCCGACGACCTGCCTCGCTGCCTCGCGGCCTGGTCGACCAGCGTTCGGACGCAGTCGCCGTACGAGGTCGAGTATCGGATGCGTCGCGGCACGGACGGGGCCTACCGCTGGTTTCGCGTGCAGGCGACGCCCGGGCGCGACGTCGGCGGCGCGGTGGTGAAGTGGTACGGCACCGGCATCGACATCGACGATATCAAGCGTCTCGAGCAGGACGCCACGCGCTCCGCGGAGCGGCTCACCACCACGCTCGAGAGCATCACCGACGCGTTCTTCACCCTCGATCCGGCGTGGCGGTTCACCTACGTCAACGTCGAGGCGGAGCGCCTGCTCCAGCGCGCGCGCGGCGCGCTGTTGGGGGAGTCGATCTGGGCGCTGTTCCCCGAGGCCCTCGGCACGGTGTTCGAGCGCCAGGTCCGACGCGCGGTGTCCGAGCGCGTCACCGTCGACTTCGAGGCCGAGATCGGTCCGCTGGACATCCTGGCCGAGGTGCGGGGCTACCCCTCCGAGGAGGGGCTCGCGGTCTACTTCCACGACATCGCCGACCGGCGGAGGGCCGAACAACAGATCCGCGATCAAGCGACGCTGCTCGATCACGCGCAGGACGCGATCTTCGTCCAGGACCACGCCGGGCGGATCACGTACTGGAATCGGGGCGCCGAACGCCTGTTCGGTTGGTCACGCGAGGAGGCGATCGGGCGCCCGATCGACGAGTTGCTGCGGGTCGACGGAGCGGCCTGGGCTGCGCGCGCAGACGAGGTCCTCGTCGGGTCGCCGTGGGCTGGCGAGCTGGATCTCGTCGCACGAGGCGGGGAACGACGGATCGTCGACTCGCGCTGGAGCGCGCTGCGCGGGCAGGGCGACACACCGCGCGGCATCCTCGTGATCAACACCGACGTGACCGAGAGAAAGGCGATCGAGGCGCAGCTCCTGCGCGCGCAGCGGCTCGAGAGCATCGGGACGTTGGCGGGCGGGATCGCGCACGATCTCAACAACGTGCTGAGCCCGATCCTCACCGCCATCGCGCTCCTCGAGGAGGACGAGCGTGACCCGAAGAAGCGCTACTTCCTCTCGATGCTCGACGCGTGCGCGCAGCGTGGCGCGGACATGGTGCGCCAGCTGCTCACCTTCGCGCGCGGCGAGCCAGAGATGGTCCGATCGGTGGTGGATTTCGCGCGCGTCGCGCGCGATGTCTACCAGATCGTTCGCGACACGTTCCCGGCCGAGGTGTCGGTGGCGTTCGTCGCTGGCGCGGACCTGTGGCCGGTGACCGCAGACCCGACGCAGCTGCACCAGCTCGTGACCAACCTGTGCGTGAACGCGCGCGACGCGATGCCGACGGGCGGTCTGCTCACCCTCGCGGTCGAGGGGCGGGTGCTCGACGAGGCGAGCGCGGGTCTGCACGTGGACGCGAAGCCCGGGCCGTACATGGTCCTTCGCGTCGAGGACACCGGCACGGGCATGCCGCGCGAGGTGCTGGATCGGATCTTCGAGCCGTTCTTCACCACCAAGGACGTGGGGAAGGGGACGGGCCTCGGGCTGTCGACGTGCCACGCGATCGCGCGGAGCCATGGTGGGTTCATCCAGGTCGACTCC
>CAYQSE010000057.1:0-14190 GCA_964419905.1 uncultured Enterobacteriaceae bacterium | reverse complement strand
GGCACGCGGTTCTCTGTCCATCTCCCGGCCGACGCGCCTTCCGAGGCTGTCCGTGCGGCCGCGCCCGCGCGTGATGCCGCCCCCCGTGGGGCCGGCGAGCGGCTGCTCGTGGTGGACGACGACCCGTCTGTGCGCGAGATCACCGCGCAGACCCTCGAGCGGTTCGGCTACCGCGTCCTCACCGCGGCGAACGGCGCCGAGGCGGTGTCGGTCTATGCGAGTCACGCCGGCGAGATCGCGGCGGTCCTGACCGACATGACGATGCCGATCATGGATGGGCCCGCGACGATCGTTGCGCTCCGGGCGCTCGATCCGCACGTCCGGATCATCGCCTCGAGCGGGCTCGACGCGGAGGGGCAGGTCGCCCGCGCGGCGCGCGCCGGGGTGCGGCACTTCGTGCCGAAGCCGTATACTGCCGCGGCGTTGCTGCAGGCGCTTCGGCGCGTCCTGGGGTGACGCACGCGACGTCACGGCGCTCGGAGGCGCGATGCGGGATCTCAGGGGTAAGGTCGCGGTGATCACGGGCGCTGCGGGTGGGATCGGTCGTGCGCTGGTCGCGCGCCTTGCCGCCGAGGGCTGCGCGCTGGCGCTCGTCGACCGCGACGAGGCGGGGCTGCGCGCCGTCGCGCCGCCGGGCGCGAGCGTGCACGTCCTCGACCTGCGCGCGCCGGGCGCCGTCGCGTCGCTGGTCGAGGCGGTGCTCGCCGCACACGGACGGGTCGACCTCGTGGTGAACAACGCGGGCGTGACGGTGCACGGCCCGTTCGAGCGGCTCGGCGCCGACGACGTCGACTTCGTGCTCGACGTGAACCTCCGGGTGGTCGCGCAGTCCTGCCGCGCGTTCCTCCCGCACCTCAAGGCGTCGCGCGGGCACCTGGTCAACGTGGCGAGCATGGCGGCGCTGCACGGCGTGCCGATGCAGTCGGTGTATGCGGCGACGAAGGCGGGGGTGCGCTCGCTGTCGCAGACGCTGCGCGTCGAGCTGGCGCCCCGCGGCGTCGGGGTCACCGCGGTCCTCCCCGGCACGATCGCCACCGGGCTGCTTGGCGCGGCGCGGTCCTACGATCCGGGGCAGAGCGCGAAGCTCGGCGCGCTGATGCTCCGGTTCGGCGCGTCGCCCGATCGCGTCGCCCACAAGGTCGTCCGCGCGGTGCGCGCCGATCGCGGCGAGGTGTTCGTCGGCTGGGATACGGTGGTGCTTCGCACGGCGCTGTGGCTCGCGCCGTCGTTGATCCGCGCCTCGCTGAGTCTCAGCTGGCGGCGCTTCGCACGGCTCGAGGCGCCGCGATGAGCGTGCTCGAACCGGGGCGGCTGGGCCCGCTCACGCTGCGCAACCGCGTGATCAAGACCGCGACCTTCGAGGGGATGACGCCAGACGGGCTGGTGACCGACGCGCTGATCGCGCACCACGTCGCGATGGCGCGCGCCGCCGGGCTCACCACCGTCGCGTACGGCGCGGTCGATCCGGACGGACGGACGTTCCCGGCGCAGCTCCGCGTCGACGTCGAGTCCGCGCCGGGGCTGCGCGCGCTGGTCGACGCGGTGCACCGCGAGGGCGCCGCCATCAGCCTGCAGCTCAGCCACTCGGGCGGCTTCACCCGGATGCGTCGCTCCGGCGGGGCGCCCGCCGGCCCGTCACCCGGATGGAACCCCTACGGGCTGGTCACTGGCGCGCCGCGGATCCGCGCGCTGCGCCCCGACGAGATCGACGGGGTGATCGCCGCGTTCGCCAGGGCGGCAAAGGTCGCCGCCGAGGCTGGGTTCGACGCCGTCGAGGTGCACGCGGGGCACGGCTATCTGCTCTCGCAGTTCCTCTCGCCCGCGCTCAACCACCGTCGCGACGCGTGGGGCGGCGACCTCGAGGGGCGCGCGCGCCTGACCCGCGCGGTGGTGCGCGCGGTGCGGGCTGCGGTGGGCGATTCGGTTGCGGTGCTCATCAAGCTGAACACCCGCGATGGCCTCCCCGGCGGGCTCGAGCTCGACGACGCGGTGCAGGTCGCGCGCTGGGTGGCGGCCGACGGCGCCGACGCGATCGTGCCCAGCGGCGGCCTGGTGCAGCGCACGCCGTTCTACCTGATGCGCGGTGAGGCACCGTGGGGCGCGATGGCCGACGTCGAGCACCACCCGCTGCAGCGCCTCGTGATGCGCTACGCGGCCCCGTGGTTCATGACCACACCCGCGTACACGCCCACCTTTTTCTTCGACGACGCCGCGCGCATCCTCGACGCGGTGTCGATCCCGGTCGCGCTGCTCGGCGGCGTGGACTCGGCCGAGGCGATCCGGCGCGCGCTCACGCGCGGCTTCCCGTTCGTCGCGATGGGCCGCGCGCTGCTCGCCGATCCCGACTTCGTGGCGCGCCTCGCCGCGGGCGAGGACGTGGTGAGCCGCTGCGATCACTGCAACCGCTGTGTCGCCGAGATGGAGCGCGAAGGCGGGGTGCGCTGCGTGCTGTGACGGCGGTCCCTCACGGCGGGCTGCCGCGGAAGTCGCTCGCCTCGCCCGCCGGCGACGTGCCGAGGAGGTCTCGCCAGAGCCCGATCAGCACGAAGACGAACCCGAGGAGGTAGAGGTGCGCGAAGACCGATGTCGGCCACATCGAGCCGGTCGTCGACAGCACCAGCGTGGTGGGAACCATCAACAGCGCCACGCCGAACGTCGTCCACGCGCCCCAGGGGCGCGCGACGAGGGCGAACATGGCGAGGGGGATGGACCAGAACCACGTGAGCGGGCCCGCGGCCAGGACGCCGAGCACCGCGACCGCGCTCGTGGTCACTGCGTCGGCTCGCGCGCGCCACGCCCACGAGACGACCAGGGCCGAACAGGCGAGCGTTGCGAGGTGACCCGCCCAGGGCGCGCCCAGGTGATGCAGCGGGGCCGCCAGTGACACGTTCTCGGCCATCCCGAGTCGCGTGCCCTGAGCGGCGATCACCTCCACCCACCTCCCGTAGGTGGTGGGCCCGAACACCGTGAGCGCGGCGAGGTGGGCTGCGATGAAGCTCGACAGGCACGCGGCGCTGGCCCGGCGGTGCCCCGCAGCGGCCATGACCAGCGGCCACAGCAGCAAGGGCGGCTTGATCGCGGCGGCAACGCCCATGAACAGCCCGCTGATCGCCCGGTCCCCAGCGCGAAGCGCCACTGTCGAACCGGTCACGACGAGCGCGAGGACGCCGTAGAGGTTGGTGATCCCCACCTCATACGCGACGGGCGCCGAGAGGACGATCAGCACGACGCGCCAGGCCACGCCCGCGTCGCGGACGCCTCGAGCAGCCCACAGCGCCGCCGCACAGAGCGTCGCAGCCTCGATCCCCATCCACAGGAGGCGCGCGGGGGGGCCAGGCACGAGCGCCATCAACGCGGTCAGGAACAGCGAAGGCGGCGGGTTGAGGTTGACGTTGACGTGGAGCGATCCTTCTCGAGTCATGCCGGTGGTGAAGTGGTGGGGCACATAGGGGTCCTGTCCGGCCCAGACGGCCCAGCCCGAGTCCCACAAGCACCCGAAGTCGGCGAGGATCGCGTCACCGAGCAGGAAGGCGCGCAGCGTGAACACGGTGCCGGTGAGGCCGAGCAGCAACATCCCGAAGCGCAGCGCGAACAGCCCGAGCAGTGCGCGATCGGACGAGGGGGCGACCGAGGGTGACTTGTCGAGCATGGAGTGGACCCGATCCTGCAGCGAGACCGTGCGCGTATCGTCTCGACTGCCGCACGTCCCGGTCGTCACGACCGCGGCCTGCTTGGGTCGAGCGCCTGTTCGTGAGAGGATGGGGCATGTGGATCCTGCTCCTGGCTGCCTGCAGCGTCGGCCCTCCCGCGCACGACGGGGTGCTGACCGGCGACGACCCCGATCGGCCCGCGCCGGTCCTGCTCCCCGACGGCGACGGCCCGTGGCCGCTCGTGCTGCTGCTCGGCGGCTACGACTACTTCTCGGCCGATCTCGACGACTGGATCGGCGTGTCGCAGCGCGTCGACCAAGGCTTCGCGCTGGTGATGCCGGACGGCACCGTGGACGCGTGGGGCTCCCCGTTCTGGAACGCGACCGACACCTGCTGCGACTACGGCGAGACCGGTATCGACGACGCGGGCTACCTGGCCTCGCTGATCGCGGAGGCCGAGGCCACGCTGCCGATCGACCCGGACCGCACGATCGTCGTCGGCCACAGCAACGGCGCGTTCATGGGCTTCGGGCTCGCGTGCCTGCCCGACGGCCCGATCGAGGCGCTGGTCAGCCTCGCGGGCTCCAGCTTCCTCGACGCGTCGCTGTGCGAGGCGACGCGGCCGATCTCCATCCTGCAGGTGCACGGCGATCTCGACGACGTGATGCCGATCGGCGGCGACGACGAGGCCCCGGGCGCGCGTACGGTGCTCGACCGCTGGGCCACGCGCGCCGACTGCGACGTGGACGCGTGGGGCACCGACGGCGACGCCCTCGATCTGCTCGACGACCAGGCGGGCGCGGACACCTCGGTGTCGACCTACGCGGGTGGCTGCGCGTCCGGCGACGACCTGCGCTTGTGGACGCTTCACGGCGCGGATCACTACCCCGCGCTGAGCGCGGAGTTCACCGACCGCGCGCTGCGCTGGGCCGGCGCGATGCCCTGATCATCGAGGACGGCTGGCCTGCATCCGCGCGAGGCGAGACGCCTGATCGACGATGCGGTCGCGTCGCTCCTGCCAGAGAGGCACCAGCTTCGAGGCGTAATATTGTACAAGGTTGCGATCGTAGCCCATGGCCTCGCGCGCCGCCTCGTCGATCACCGTCGCGCGGCGCTGATCGACGTGCTGGGTCAGCGTCGCGATGTGCGCGTCCACGTCGAAGTCCGGTCGCCGCTGCGCGTCCGTGGTCATCGCGCGCAGCTCCTCGAACAGGCGCGTGATCGCGCCGTTCAGGTAGTGCTCCGGGCTCGAGCGGAAGTCGCCGACGAGGGGCATGGTGCGACCCCAGTCCTGCTCACCCTGACGGCCCGAGCTCGGCTCGACCTCGCGCCTCGGGTGGAGCCGCCCCATCCAGTTCCAGTTCCCGTTCGGGCGTTCTTCCGCGTGGAAGGCATCGAGGGCGGGGAGGTGGGCGCCCCCCTTCTTCTTGTCGTGCAGGTGGATGTCCTGGAGCGGGTAGCTGGTGTGGGCGCCCGAGAACTTCCCGAGTCCGCCCGCGCCGCTGCGGAACGTCTCTTCGACGCCTGGCGTGAACGCCCTGCCCGCCAGCGGGACCAGGTCCCCCTGGACGCGGTAGTGCGTGGAGTCCACGCCGGATCGCCCGGCTTGCAGCGCCTCGTCGCGCGTGATCGCGGCAGCCTGGAACGTCACGCACTCGTTGACCATGCTGCCGTAGCGGGCGGCGGTGAGCTGAGCGAGCGCGCCGCCCAGGCTGTGCCCGATCACGTCCGGCGCGCCTGCGTCGGACTGCCCCATCGCGAGCAGCTTCACGATGTCGGCCTCATTCATCCGGAACTGATAGGCGCCGACGCCCTCGGGGTTGGAGTCGTCCGCCCAGCTCGCGGTGTCCTGGGAGCCGCGGAACGCGAGCGCGGGCCGAAGTCCCGGGCCCGCGCGGTAGCGCTCGGGCCCGAGCCACTTGAAGAACGGGTGATCGGCGATCTCGACGCCGGCCAGCGTGGGGGTGAACAGCACCACCTGGAAGCCCGTGAGCCGATCCTCGTGGACCACCTGGGGCGTGTAGCCCAGCTTGTCGAGCAGCGTCTGCACGCTCGTCTCGTCCAGCCACTTCGGGATCGCGCCGCCGTCCTTGTCCTTGCGGGGCGCCTCGAACGCCGCGACGTCCTCGGGCGCGTGGAGCTGGAAGCCACTCGGGAACTGCAGGTACGCCACGCGGTGGGCGAGCTGCTCGTAGATGACGTCGCGAAGCGGAATGTCGAAGTCGCCCCCTGTGCCCGGGTCGGGCTGCGCGGCGCGCGGCTCGTCGAAGCGTCGCTGCTCGTGCGCCTCCTCCTCGGCGACCGTCCGAACATCGAGCAGCGCGTCCATCGTGAGCGGCCCGGCGATGCCGTCCGGCGTGAGCCCGCTCTGCAGCTGAAACGCGATCACCTTGGCCTCGGTGTCCGGCCCATACGCGCCGTCCAAGGCGAGCTCGAAGCCGATCCGCCTGAGCTGGCTCTGGAGCATGAGCACGCGGACACCCGAGTCACCGACGCGCAGCGGGGTCGTGTCGGTCAGGGTGTCTCGTGCCGAGGTGTAGAGGCTCGACGCGCCGCTCATCAGCAGGCCGAGGAGCCCGCCGTCCTCGCTGGCCGCGGGCAGGTTGGACAGCGCGACGCTGTTCTCCTGCGCCGGCCCGGCGCCGCGCTTCGCGCCCGATGTCGCGGGGGTGGGTGGCTCGGTGTCTCGGGGACGGCGGTCGTGGTCTGTCATGAGGGCCTCGGGAGTCAGGCCTCCTCATCCTGCGCGCCGCCGCGTCGGTCGGCACCCTACGCGTTCCTTACAGCGCGATGAGTCTCCGTGCTTCGCCACGAAGACCTCGGCGATACGAGGACGTGATCAGAAGCCGCGGGGATGTCGCGCGGCGCCGCCGAAGTGGCGCTCGAGCGCACCGCCGAGCGTGAGCAGCGCACCCTCGTCGAACAGGCGGCCCCACAGCGTGATCCCGTGGGGGACGTCGTGCTGCTTCCCGTCGGCCTCGTCGCCGGAGAGCGCGCGGGTGCCGCGGCGCACGAAGCCGGTGCGCAGCGTGAGGCTCGGGTGTCCGGTGAAGTTCGTCGCGACGAGCAGCGGGTTGCCGAACGAGGGGGCGATCAGCGCGTCCACGCCCGCGAACACGGTGTGCAGCGCACGCATCGCGGCGCGGCGGAGCCGGTCGGCCTGCACGAGGTCGACGGCCGAGATCAGCCGCGCCTGTCGAAAGGTGTTCGGCCACGCCTCGGCGTCCTGCCACACGAGCGCGTCGTCTCGACCGTCGAGGGTCAGGTCCTCGAACGCGGCGGCGGCCTCGGCGTAGAGCGCGAGCAGCAGCCCGTCCCACGGAAGGTCGGGCAGCGTCGTCTCGACCAGCGTCACCCCGGCGGCGCGCAGCGCGTCGAGGGCCTGTCGATCGAGCGCCTCGGCGCCGTCGAACCACGCCGGGTCGTAGCCGACGCGCAGTCCATCCAGTGCGACCGGCGCGGGGTCGAACGGCGCGTCGCGGCTGCTCGGATCGGCCGGATCGGGCCCGGCGAGCGCGGCGAGCACCAGCCCGGTGTCCGCGACGCTCCGACAGATCGGCCCGAGCTTGTCGAGCGACCAGCACAGCGGCATCGCGCCGCTCCGGCCGACCCGCCCGAAGGTAGGGCGCAGCCCGGTCGCGCCGCAGCGCATCGACGGCGACACGATGGAGCCGAGCGTCTCCGAGCCGACGGCGAACGGGACGAGGCCGGCGACCACCGCCGCCGCGGAGCCCGCGCTGGACCCGCTCGAGCCCTCGTCGAGGTTCCACGGGTTGCGGGTGCGCCCGCCGAACCACAGATCGCCATAGGCGAGCGCGCCCAGGCTCAGCTTCGCGACGAGGATCGCGCCCGCCTCGCGCAGCCGTCGCACGACGTGCGCGTCCTCGGTGGGCACCCGGTCCCGGAACGGCGTGGCGCCCCAGGTGGTGCGCAGCCCGGCGGTGTCGAGGAGGTCCTTTGCGCCCCACGGGATGCCGTGCAGCGGGCCCCGCACGTGCCCCGCGGCGCGCTCGGCGTCCGCGGCGCGGGCCTCGGCGAGCGCGTCGGCGCGATCGCGCAGGGTGATCACGCACGCGAGGCGCGGGCCCAGCCGCTCCAGCCGGTCGAGCGCGTGCGCGACGAGGCGCTCGCTGGTGAGCTGCCCGTCGCGCATCCAGCGCGCGAGCTGCTCGATCGACGCGAACGACAGGTCGGCGTCCCTGGGCGCGCGGCCGCGCGGGGTAGGGGGAGCCGGGACACGCGCGCGCTCGGTGGGAGACCATCCCGGCGGTCGCGGATCGAACACGAGGGCTGGCGCGTGGGCGTGTTGGGGCTGGAAAGCGCGGCGCGCGCGCACCAGATCGAGCACGCCTTCCAGGCTCTCGAGCATCAGCGCGCGCTCGTCGGGCGTGTACTCCACGAGCAGCAGGCGCTCGGCGGCGCGCAGCCCCTCGGCGTCCTGCCCGGTCGATCCGCCATCGGCGGCCACCGCCGGGGTCGCACACAGCGCGGCGAGGCTGGCCAGGATCTCGCGTCGCGATGGGGCCATGTCCACCTCCAGCAGCTGAGCCTACCCCGCGGCACGCCCGGGTCGTCCTCGTTAGATGCGTGCACCAACGAGGTCCACCGTGATGCGCCTGATCCTCCTGCTGTCGCTGGCCTGCGGTCGCGCGCCGTCCACGTCGCCGCCCGCCCCCGAGCCCACGCCGGCTGTCGTCCAGACGTTGGGGGAGGCGCCTGTCGAGGCGACCAGCCCGCATCCGGGCACGGTCACGATCGTCGATCTGAACACCGAGACGACCCGCGAAGAGCGCGCCGATGCGCTCTCCGAACGCCTGATCTGGGCCGTGGTCGATGGGGTGCCGGTGCCGGTCACCCGCATCGAGTCGCGCCGCGACAAGGACGGCGTCTTGTACCAGACCAAGTTCGGCGCCGACGGCAAGCAGATCGGGTTCAGCGTGAAGGCGACGCGCCCGGAAGGACGCTGAGCGGCGCGGCGCGCACCGACCGCACGTCGCCGAGGTCGCGTGAAGGCTTTTCGGTGGACGACGAAGCCAGCGGCTAAGGTGTGGCCCCGGAGGCGACATGAACCTGGCTGGCTGGCTCTGTGTGACGCTGCTGCTCACGGGTTGCTCGCTCAGGCACGCGATCGAAGACACCAGCGAGCCGTCGGACACCGAGCTGTCCGCCGACGGCGAGCTCTGCGACAACGGACTCGACGATGACGGGGACGGGCAGGTCGACGAGGGGTGCCCGTGCGTGCCTGGCGATCAACAGGACTGCTACGCCGGGCTGCCCGGCGACGCGGGTGTGGGTGAGTGTGGCTGGGGGCTGCAGACCTGCAACGCCGACGGCGATGTAGGTTCGTGGGGCGACTGCTACGGCTGGACCGCGCCGTCCGACGAGGCGTGCGACGGCGCGGACAACGACTGCGACGGCGAGATCGATCCCGGGTGCGCGTGCATGCCCGGTGATCGCGAGGTCTGCTACGGCGGTCCGGTGGGCACGGCCAACGTCGGCGCATGCCGCACCGGCTTCTACAACTGCGTGGAGACGGCGACCGGCAGCGCGTGGACGGCCTGCGAGGATTGGGTCGGCCCGAGCATCGAGGTGTGCGACAACGGGCTCGACGAGGACTGCGACACCTTGATCGACGAGGGCTGCGCCTGCGATCTCGGCGATACCCAGCCCTGCTACGGGGCTCCCGACGCCACGCTCGACGTCGGCGAGTGCCGCGCGGGCGAGCAGACCTGCATCTCGGACGGGCAGGGCGACGTGCGCTGGAGCGCGTGCGAGGACGCCGTGCTGCCCGGCATCGAGATCTGCACCGGTGGGGACGACGAGGACTGCGACGGGTTCGTCGACTGCGACGATCCGGACTGCGAGGCGGCGTGCTGCGAGGCGTACGACGAGTCGGTGGCGGTCGTGCCGGCCGAGGGTGATCTGATGTTCGTGGTCGATCGCTCGGGCAGCATGGACTGGCTCGCCGCGGGCACCACGCGCACCCGGTGGCAAGAGCTGTTGAGCGCGATGAACGTCGCCGTCCCGCAGGTCGCCGACATGCACCTCGGGCTGCTCACCTTCCCCCTCATGAACGGCACCAGCGAAGCGCTGTGGTGCGGGGTCGCTGGCACACCGGACGTCGGCCTCGGGCTCGGCACCGGGAGCGCCATCCTGCAGCGCCTCGTGGTCGCGGATCCACGGGCCGGGGACACGCCGACCCCGCAGGCGTTCGCGACCTGCCAGACCTACCTCGACGCCAACCCATCCAGTCGCGAGCGGTTCGTGATCCTGGCGACGGACGGCCTGCCCGAGCCCAACTGTGGCTCCACCGTGTCCGCGACGGTCGCCGCGATCAGCGCGCTGCGCGCCGACGGGGTGGACACGTTCGTGCTGGGCATCGTCGGCCCGTCTTCCAGCGGCGACACCAGCGGGATCCCCGCGCTCCAGGCCGGGCTCAACGACATGGCCGACGCGGGCGGACGCGCGCGCACCGGAGCCATCCGCTACTACGAGGCGAACGACGGCCCGGCGCTCACGTCCGCGCTCGAGTCGATCCTGGCCTCGGCCACCAACTGCGAGTTCACGCTCTCCGCTCCGCCGCCGGGCCCGGTGCAGGTCCGGTTCGGCGGCAGCGTGGTGCCCGCCTCGGGCTACCAGATCATCGGCACGCGCCTCGTGTTTACGGGCAGCTATTGCGCGCAGATCCAATCTGGCGTGGTCGCTACCATCCGCGTGCTGGACACCTGCCCGTAGGGTCGCCTGCCCACCGCGCCGGTCCCGGGTGTACCCTGCTCGGAGGAGACGGAGGACGCGGTGGCGCTGAAGATCTCGAACGCCGTGATGGCCGTGGTGCTGGTGTTCTCGGCCGCGGTGCAGGTCAACGATCCCGATCCGGCCCCGTGGGTCGTGGCATACGGGATGAGCGCCGTGCTGTGCGTGGTGTGGGCGCTCGGACACCTCACCGCACGCGTGGCGCTGGCCAACGTGTTCGCGCTGGCCGTGCTGATGGCGATGACGGGCCTGCAGCCGTCCGGCGAGGCGGCCATGTCGTGGGGCCCGACCTGGGGCCCGCTGGGAGAAGAGATCCTGCGCGAGCAGCTCGGGCTGGCGCTCGCGGCGGGCTGGCTCGTCGTGCTGGGGATGACGCAGGCGCGCGTCGAGGCGGGTGTGGCGCGTGGCGCGGTGGCGAGCCCGGCTCAGCGCACGTCGTAGCGGAGCGTGTAGGGCTTGCCGCGGCGCGTGATCTCGATCTCGAACGCGCTCGGTCGGGACAGCGTGGCGAGCGCCGTGGCGAGGCCCTTGCGATCCCGCACCGCTACGCTGGCGACCTCGCGGATCGTGTCGTTCTTTCGCAGGCCGAGCCGGTACAGCGTGTTGGAGCGCACCAGGCGGGTCAGCCGCACGCCGGCGGCACCGTTCTTGGTGCGCACGCCGCGCAGGGCGACCCCCGGGTTCGTGTAGAGCGGCTTCAGCGCGGCGTCGTTGACCTTCCACGCGAGGCGGCCCGCTCTCGTGATCGTCGGCTCGACGGGTCCCTGGTGGGCGTTGAGGGCGTCCCAGGCCGCGAGCGCGAGCGTCGCCTCGGCACCGTCCTCCCGGCGCACGACGATCTCGTCCTGGCTGATGTCGACGACGATCAGGCCGTCGCCCAGCGCGTCGCCGAGCCCGATCACCCTGCGGGCGCCGTCCTCGGAGTCCTCGATCAGCAGCGCCGTGCTGAACGTGCGCGGCTCGGCGACCATCGTGCCCGCCAACAACCACGGCACCTCGATCGCTTCGTCTGCGTCGTCCCAGCCCGCCCAGTCCTCATCCGCAGGCACCGCACGCGCTGCGTCGAACACGTTGCGGCTCACGATGGGGCCGATCCACTCGGCGTCCGTGCGTGTGACGACCGCGGGCGTCGTGCGTGACGCCTCGGCGAGGCCGACCGGCTCTGGCGCGGCGGGGGCGGGACGCTCGATCCCCCACATCGGCCCGAACGCCAGCGCGCCGCCCGCGACCGCCGCCGCGACGAGCCGGCGCAGCGAAGCGCGCGCGCGGATGGGACGTACGATTCGGACCCAGGCGTAAGGGGGAGGGGAGCTGGCCATCGGTTCTCTGCGTCTCGGAGCCCGACGCCTTCGAGCCCCAGAGGTCCGATAGGCCGCGAGGCCCCTCGGCGCAAATCGCGCGGCTCACCGCAGGGCGAGCAGCAAGAGCACCGCGACCGCGATCACGCCCGAGGTCACACCCAGCGCGATGGTCAGGGTCTGCACCGTCGCGTGCTGCTGCGCGCGCGCGGCGGCCGCCGAGCGCTCGCGGCGCACGGACGTGCTCGTGTCCACGCGCGGCGGTGCGGGCGGACGCGTCATCGTCGCGTTCACGTGCGCCATCGTCTTCGCGAACGACGCGTCCAGATCGCGCATCCACATCGCCTCGACCGGTCCGCCCGTGGGTCCGGTGAGCGCGTCGTAGGCGCGGGCGACCGCAATCGCCATGGCGCGCGCGCTCGCCGGACGCGCGCTCGGGTCGCGCCGCGTCGCCGCGCGGACGATCGCGGCGGTCGGCTTGCTCATCCCGTCCAGATACTCGGGGTGGCCGTCGAGTCGCTCGAGGACCGCAGGGTGTCGGCCGGTGATCATCGCGAACAGCGTGGCACCGACGCCGTACAGGTCCGCGCGTGGGGTCAGCGACGTGACCGACTCCATGCCCTCCGGCGCGGTGTAGCCGATGGTGCCGACGCGATCCGTGCGCAGCTCCTGGTGCAGCGGGCGCTCGTCGGGCAGGCGTGCGATGCCGAAGTCCGACAGCCGCGCCGACCCGTCGAGTCCGATCAGGATGTTGCCCGGCTTCACGTCGCGATGGATCGTGCCGGTGGCATGCACGACCGTGAGCGCGCTCAGGATGTCGAACGCGACGCGCAGCGCGCGCTGCTCTGGCAGCGGCTGGGTCGCGCGCAGCAGGTCGGCGACGCTGCCGCCGTCGATGAGCTCCATGACCAGGTAGTAGCGTCCGTTCTCGTCGCCGTAGTCGTAGACCCTCAGGATGTTCGGGTGCTCGAGTCGGGCCATCACCCGGGCCTCGGTCAAGAAGCGCGAGCGGAACACGGCCATCCGACTCGCCTCGTCGTCGAGCAGCTTCAGCGCCCGCTCGATCCCGAGCACGCTGTCGAGCACCCGCCAAACCGTCGCGATGCCCCCCTGACCGAGGAGCGTGATCATCGTGTAGCGACCCTGTCCCAGGCTGCGTGGGTAGGGGCGCGCCGGGGGGTTCGTTGGCGGGCTCATGGGACCCCTCGGGTATACCGCGCGGAGGCCCCCCGTCGGAAGCCCGACCCCGCGTGTCGGAGGGAGAGGTATGCTGTTCGCCTGCCCAGGAGGCGCGTCGTGAAGCTCGGTGTACCCAAAGAGACTCGGCCGCGTGAGCGGCGGGTGGCGGTCACTCCAGAGACTGCGAAGAAGCTCGTGAAGCTCGGCTTCGTGGTCCAACTCGAGCAGGGGGCCGGCGAGGCCTCGGACTTCGCCGACGCGGAGTATGTCGCGGCCGGCGCGGTCGTTGTCGACACCGCGACCGCTTGGGCGTCCGACCTCGTGGTCAAGGTGGACGCGCCGACGCCCGCCGAGGCGGCGCGGCTCGGCGCCAGCCAGTCGCTGCTCTCGTTCCTGTGGCCTGACGACAACCCGGAGTCGTTCGAGGCGCTGAAGTCGCGCGGGGTGCGCGTGTTCGCGACCGAGCGCGTCCCCCGCATCGCGCGCGCCCAGAAGATGGACGTGCTGTCGTCGATGGGCAACCTCGCCGGCTACAAGGCCGTCCTCGAGGCGGCGAACCACTTCGGGCGCTACCTGCCGATGCTGATGACCGCCGCAGGCACGATCCCGCCGGCGCACGTGATGATCGTGGGCGTCGGCGTGGCTGGGCTCTCGGCGATCGCGACCGCGCGTCGGCTCGGCGCGGTCGTGCGCGCGTTCGACACCCGGCCCGCGGTGCGCGATCAGGTGCGCAGTCTCGGTGCCCGCTTCCTCGACATGGATCTCGACGAGGCCGCGGAGGACGCAGGCGGGTACGCGAAAGAGCTCAGCCACGACTTCATCGAGAAGGAGATGGCGCTGCTCGCGAAGAACAGCGCCGAGGTCGACATCGTGATCACGACGGCGCTCGTCGCGGGGAAGAAGGCGCCGACGCTCATCACCGCCGACATGGTGAAGGGGATGAAGCCTGGCAGCGTGATCGTCGATCTCGCTGCGGCGAAGGGTGGCAACTGCGAGCTGACCGTCGCCGACGAGGCGGTGGTGCGCCATGGCGTCACCCTCCTCGGCTTCACCGATCTGCCGAGCCGGATGGCGACCGACGCGAGTCGGCTGCTCGCGCGCAATCTCTACGAGCTGATCGCGGAGCTCAAGGGCAAGGTCGACGTGGCCGAGGGGCTACGGCCCGATCCCGAGAACGTGGTCGTGCAGGGCGTGACCGCGCTCGCGGGGGCGGCCGCGGAGGCCGTCCCGGCGTGATCGGCGCGGCCGGGCGGGACGCCTGTCGATTGATCACATCTCGGCTGCGGCCCGAGATCATGTGGGGCGGGCGT
>CAYQSE010000056.1:11374-27919 GCA_964419905.1 uncultured Enterobacteriaceae bacterium | reverse complement strand
CCTCGCGAACCCGCCTGCAGCAGGTCTTCGTGAAGATGTGATCAATCGACGGCCGAGACGGCCGACCCACGCGTTTCGGCCCCGCCTGCCGGCGTGCCATGCCGCGGCAGCCGAGCCGTGGGCCGGCCGTCCCGGCCGGCGGCGCAGACCTCGATCGGTCGGCCGAGACGGCCGAACACGTCGCTGCTCCCCGTGTGCTTCGGAGCCTTGCCGCTCGCTCCAAGCCGTGGGCCGGCCGTCCCGGCCGGCCACCCGCGATGTCGCAGGATCAGAACTCGTACCAGACCCGCTTGCCCTGCACGTCGAGCCACACGCCGTCCACGGACATCTCGGCCAGGGTGCGGGTGCGTACGAACGACACGTCGAACGACACGGTCTCGGCGATCCACGTGTCGCACGGGTCGCTGCCGCTGTCGTGCAGGATCTCGATGTCCACGGTCGGCGAACTGCCCAGCGACCAACCGCCGTCCCAGCACGAGGCGAGCGTGTGCACGCGGCAGCCGCCCTGGTAGGTCAGCGTGAGGTTCAGCGCGTCGTCGACGAGCCACGCGCTCGACACCCGCTCTCCGCCGTCGTCGGCGTAATAGCAGAGCTCGTCGATCTCAGGGATTACCGCGGCGTGCAGTCCCTCCGGCGGTGGCTCGGTCGTGGCCGGGGTGCCGGGCGTGCAGGTCTGGACGGCGGTGGCGACCGCGAACAGGGTCGCGAAGAGCGTGTGCATCACAATACCTCGCAGATCGACCGCAGACCCAGAGGGATCACGGCGCGGCTTCCTTTACCGATCGGTGCACGGATCGCAAGCCCGAAGGCGTGATCTCCTGCGCGCTCCGTGCTCTCTCCGTGGCTACAGCCGGTGTCGGGGCAGCGGCGGCGCGGCCTCGGGCGGGGTGAGCTCGCCGGCGACGTCCTCGCCGACGCGGCGGCGGGTCTCCTCGACCGACAGCCCGGCGCCGAGCAGACAGTAGAGCTTGGTGAGCGCCGCCTCGACGGTCATGTCGTGGCCGCTGACCACGCCGATCCGCGCGAGCGACGTGCTCGTCTCGTACAGCTCCTGGCGCACACGCCCGCGGGCGCACTGGCTGCAGTTCACCACGAGCACGCCCCGGTTCACCGCCTGCTCGATCGCGCGCAGCAGCGCCGGATCGCGGCTGGGGAACGTGCCGGAGCCATACGTCTCGAGCACCACCGCCTCGACCGGTGACGCGAGCACGCGGCGGATCAGCTCCGCCGAGATGCCTGGAAACACGCGCATGGCGACGACGACCGGCTCGCGATGCAGGCCGATGCGCTCGGGCAGTCCGGCGCCCGGCTTGCGCACGAGCAGGCGGTTGACGTCGATGGTCACGCCCGCGGTGGCCAGCGGTGGAAGGTCGCCCGACTCGAACGCGACGAAGTCGTTCGCGTTGACCTTCTGGCTGCGGTTGCCGCGCAGCAACGTAGACCCGAAGAACAGCCCGACCTCGGGGATCGGGTAGGCGCCAGCGAGCAGCAGCGCGGTGATCACGTGCTGGCGTCCGTCCGAGCGCACGTCCTCGAGGCTGAGCTGGCTGCCGGTGAGGATGACCGGTTTCGCGAGCCCCGGCAGCAGGAACGACAGCGCCGACGCGGTGTAGGCCATCGTGTCGGTGCCGTGCAGCACGACGAAGCCGTCGTAGGTGTCGTAGCGGACGCGGATCGCCTCGGCGATGCGCTTCCAGTCGCGCGGGTGCATGTCCGCGCTGTCCATCAGCGGCTCGAGCGCGTGCAGCTCCCAGCTGGGCAGCGGATCGTGCGACATCTCGGCCATCGCGCCGAGGTAGCGGTCCACGAAGCCGCGCTCGGGCGCGTAGCCGTTCGGGCCGCGCACCATGCCGATGGTGCCGCCGACGTGCAGGATGCAGACCCGGCCGCGCGTGCGCATCTCAGCTCCGCGCGGCGTCGTTCGACCGCGCTTCGACCTTCTTGATCGCCGTGCGGAGCTCGTTGTCGTTCAGCCAGCGCCCGAGCCGCGGGAAGTGCCGCAGGATCGTGTACACGAGCCAGCTGTCGAGCCCGATATAGGCTTCGAACTTGCCCTTCTGGATGGAATCGAGGATCGAGGCGGCGACCGGCGCAGCCTTGTAGGTCTTGGTGAAGCTGTTGTCCATCTCGAGCTGGAGCAGCACTGGCGGCTTGTCGACGTTCTCGCGCTCCAGCCCCGGCGTCTCGGTGGTCGGCGGGTAGTACAGCGTGACCTTGACGCCGTGCAGCATCATCTCCTGGCGCAGCGCCTCGGCGAACCCGCCGATCGCCCACTTGCTCGCGGAGTACGCGCCGTATCCCCAGGTGCTGAACCAGCCGAGCATCGACGACACGAGGCAGATGTTCCCGGACTTCTGCGCGATGAAGTGGGGCAGGAACGCGCGCACCGTGTGGACGTGACCGAGGAAGTTGATCTGGAGGAGCTCGTCGAACGCCTCGTCGGGCAGGCTGTCGATCGTGCCGGTGCGCGCTAAGCCCGCGTTGCAGATCAGCACGTCGATGCCGCCCATCAGGGCGATGGCCTCGTCTGCCGCCGCGCGGATGGCCTTCGGATCGGTCACGTCGACCGCGGTGCTTCCGAACACCTGTCCGGTGCCGCTCGCCTTGCCGCGCATCGCCGCGACCGTGGTGTCGAGCGCAGCCTGCCCGCGCGCGCCGACCACGACGCTCGCGCCCTGTGCGGCGAGCTGTTCGGCCAGCTCCCGCCCGATGCCCGCCGAGCCGCCCATGATGTAGACCTTCTTGCCGGCGTAGAAGCCCATCGTCCCTCCAGGGGCAGGCGCTCTAACGCATCCACAGGACGGCCGACGGGTTCGTGGCGTTGTTCTGGGGTGACATAGAGGTGTGAGAAAAAAATTTTCGCATGTCCCGATTCCGACACTACGCTGAGAGAGGTCGCCCTCGCTGTGGTCCTCCTCGTGGGAGGTCGGATGCTCATCGCCCTGTTGTCGCTGGTCCTCGCGTTCGCGGCGCCGGTCGCGGACAGCGCCGAGTCGGTGGCGTCGGTGGACACGGAGGCGCATGTCGAGCGCCGCCCGGTCCGCGGCAACCTTCCGGGGCTCCCCTACGCGCAGACCGACTTCACCGCGTATGCGGTCGAGCCGGGCGCCGCGCGGGTCGGGCTGTTCAACCTCTCGGTGGGCGTGCTCCCGCGGCTGCACGTCTCCACCGTCGTCGCGCTCGCCGCGGTGGGCGTCGCGAACGGGCAGGTGAAGTGGAACGCGCTGCGCGCAGGCCCGGTCGACCTCGGCGTGAGCGGCGGCTTCGCGTACCGCGACGACGACCGCGGCTTCATGGTGCGCTACTTCCAGGCGCGCGCGCACCTCTCGGTCCGCGTCGCCGATCCGGTCTCGGTGCACCTCATCGTCGGGCGGCACGTCGGGGATCAGGCAGGCGTGCCCTGGTTGCTCAAGCTCGCCAACGTCGACACCTCGGGCATCGACCCGAGCACCGCGCTACGGGCGTGGACCGTGGAGTTGGCCTCCGACCTGCGGTTCAACCGGCGCGACGCCCTCGTGCTCCGGTTCCGCGCCGCCGATGCGCGAGCGAGCGCGCGGGTGGACGACGTCTACGGCACCGGCGAGTCGATCGCCGTCGAGGAGTCCGCCGGTCTCGGCACCGCCTGGATGGGCTCGGTCGCGTGGCAGCTCTCGTGGCGCACCGTGCAGCTCCGCCTGGGCGGGACGACCACCTCCCTCCCCGAGCTGCGACTGATGCCGACGATCGACGTGACGCTGTGGTTCGGCGGCGAGACGCGCCGCGCCGAGCGCGATCAGCTCGCGACGTGGCGTGGCGAGCGGGGTCGCGGCTAGCAGCGGCTCAGCGCCAGAAGTCGGCCTGGACCAGCGTGGTGCCCCAACCCTCGTCGTAGGCGAGGACGAGGAACGTGCCGCTGCCGTGCTTGACCAGTCGCAGCCGGGGGTTCCTGCCCTGGGGGCTGATCCACCCGCCCGAGGCGGCCAGCGCGTCGAGGTCGTCGAACCGACGGCACTTGCGCAGCGCCGCGACGCCGTCTGCGTGCGCGACGGGATCGAGGCCGTCGATCAGCGTCTGCAGGGAGGCCGCGAAGCGCATGGCGGCCTACTTCAGCTGCGCGTAGAAGTCGTTGCCCTTGTCGTCGACGACGAGGAACGCGGGGAAGTCCTCGACGTCGATGCGCCACACGGCCTCCATCCCGAGCTCCGGGTAGTCGATCACCTCGACCTTGCGGATCGCGTCGAGGGCGAGCTGTGCTGCGGGGCCCCCGATCGAGCCGAGGTAGAACCCGCCGTTGCGCGCGCACGCCTCGGTGACCTGCCGGCTGCGGTTGCCCTTCGCGAGCATCACGTGGCTGCCGCCGTGCTGCTGGAACAGGTCGACGTACGGGTCCATGCGCGCCGCGGTGGTGGGCCCGAACGAGCCCGACGCGTAGCCTTCGGGGCGCTTGGCAGGCCCCGCGTAGTAGACCGGGTGGTCCTTGAGGTAGTCGGGCAGGCCCTCGCCGCGGTCGAGGCGCTCCTTGAGCTTCGCGTGCGCGATGTCGCGGGCGACGACGATGCTGCCGCTCAGCGACAGCCGCGTCTTCACCGGGTAGCGCGACAGCAGCGCGCGGATCTCGCGCATGGGTTGGTTCAGGTCGACCTGGACGACCTCGCCCGAGAGCTCGTGCTCGCCCACCGGCGGCAGGAAGCGCGCCGGATCGATCTCGAGCTGCTCGAGGAACACACCATCCGCGGTGATCTTGCCGCGCACCTGCCGATCGGCCGAGCACGACACGCCGATGCCGACCGGACACGACGCCCCGTGGCGCGGCAGCCGGATCACCCGCACGTCGTGACAGAAGTGCTTCCCGCCGAACTGCGCGCCGATGCCCATGCGCTGGGTCATCGCGAGCACCTCCTGCTCGAGCGCGACGTCGCGGAACGCGTGCCCGAGGCGGCTGCCCTGCGTGGGCAGCCCGTCGAGGTAGCGGCAGCTCGCGAGCTTCACGGTCTTGAGCGTCATCTCGGCCGACGTACCGCCGATCACGATCGCGAGGTGGTAGGGCGGGCAGGCTGCCGTCCCGAGCTTCTTCGTCTGCGCCTCGAGGAAGGCGCGCAGGCTGTCCGGGTTCAGCAGCGCCTTGGTCTCCTGGAACAGGAACGTCTTGTTCGCCGACCCGCCGCCCTTGGCGACGAACAGGAAGTCGTAGGCGTCGCCCTTCGTCGCGTACAGGTCGATCTGGGCGGGCAGGTTGGTGCCGGTGTTCACCTCGTTGAACGTGGTGAGCGGCGCGAGCTGGCTGTAGCGCAGGTTGGACTCGGTATAGGTCCGGAAGATGCCGCGCGAGAGGGCCTCGGCGTCGTCGCCTTGCGTGAACACCTGCTGACCCTTCTTGCCCATCACGATCGCGGTGCCGGTGTCCTGGCACGACGGGAGCACCATCGCCGACGCGATCACCGCGTTGCGCAGCAGCGTGCGCGCGACGAAGCGGTCGTTGTCGGAGGACTCGGGGTCGTCGAGGATCCCGCGGACCTGGGCGAGGTGACCCGGGCGGAGCAGGTGGGAGACGTCGCGAAACGCGCGCGCGGCGAGCAGCTCGAGCGCGTCCGGCGCGACCTCGAGGATCCGTCGCCCCTTGTAGTCGCCGGTGGTGACGTGGTCGCTCGTCAGCTGCACCCACGGCGTGTCGTCGTGGTGCGAGAGCGGAAACATCTCCTGGAACGCGAACTCGGGCATCGCTCACTCCGGGCTGGTCCGGCAAGGTATCCAGCCCGGGCCCGGGCGTCCGTCAGCCGCCGTGCTTCGCGAGCAGCCCCTCGTAGAACCCGAGCGGGCGCAGCCCCGCAGCCTCCTCGACCGCGCGCCCACCGGCGAACAGGTAGACGGCGGGGATCCCGCGCACGCCCAGGTTCGAGGCGTTGCGGGGGAAGCGCTCGGTGTCGACCTTCGCGACGATCGCGCGGCCCGCGTGCTTCCGGCCGAGCGTGTCGAGCGTGGGGGCCAGCGCGCGGCACGGCCCGCACCAGTCCGCGTAGAAGTCGACGAGCACCGGCACCGGGCTGCTTGCGATCAGCCGATCCAGCGCGTCATCGTCGACGTGCTGCGGCGCGCCACTGGTGTCGAGCGTGGCCTGGCAGCGGCCACACGTCGGGCCCGCGTCGCGCTTCTCGGGGCGTACGCGGTTCAGGCCGCCACAGGCGGCGCAGCGGAACAGGAGCGGCTCGGACATGGGGACCTCCGATGGCTCAAAGGTGGCCACCGCGACCCCGATCGGAAAGGTGGGTCAGCGCGCGCAGGCGGTGGCCCAGCTCGATCCGCCGACGTGGCGGAAGCCGGACGGGCACAGCGCGGCCTCGTCCTCGACGTCCTCGGGCCAGGTGCGCCCCGCGGCGTCGCGCGTCAGGTACACCGAGACCTCCACCGTCGCCGACCAGCAGTACGCGGTGCCGCCGAATCCCCCGATGTAGCCGTAGCCCTCGGGACAGACCGCGGCGGGATCGTCGAGGTCGTCGACGTCGCGCCCGAGCACGTCGCGGGTGAGCCCCAGCACGGTACCGCCGGCACGTGTGCACACCGACGCGCCGTACCACGACGTGCCGGCGAACGACCAGCCCGACGGGCACACCGCGGCCTCGGAGATCTCGGGCGGGCTGCGGCCGTCCGCGTCCTCGGCGAGCGTCACGCTGGCGTACAGCCCTGTACGACCGCACAGCGCGCTCCCGTACACGCCGTACCCCAGCGCGGCGTAGGGCGTCAGGCAGCCGGCCGCGACCCCGACCTCGTCGATCTCGTCGCCCGAGGCGTTCGCGAAGACGTCGATCACCGACCACGCGCCGCTCCGCGTGCACGCGGCGCTCAGGCTGTTGCCGCCCACGTGGGTCCAGCCGCTCGGGCAGAGCTCGGCCTCGTCGTCGAGGTCCTCGGGCCAGGTGCGCCCCTGGGTGTCTGCGACCGGGTAGACCGCCGAGGCGTCCGTCGTCGACTCGCACACGGTGGACCACCCGTTGCCGCCGCGGAACGTGAAGTCCGCCGGGCAGAGCTCGTCCTCTTCGTCGAGGTCCTCGGGCCAGGTGCGCCCCTCGGGGTCGCGGGTGAGGTAGACCACGACGTGCGCGGCGCTCGCGTCGGGGGCGTCGGTGTCGACTCCGTCGGTGTCGGACGTGTCGGTGTCGGACGTGTCGGTGTCGGACGTGTCCGAGTCGTCGGGCTCACCGATGAGCGGCCCGCACGCGGTGAGCCACAGTAGGATCAGCAACGCCTACGCTCCATGCGAGCCCTCACTGTAGCGTCGTCCCGACCTCGGTGGCGACCCGGGCGCCGCTCGGCGCGGATCTGGATAGACCGGCCTCGTCGGGAGGCTCGATGTCCGCACTGCTCAGAACCGCGCTGCTCGCGCTCGCGCTCGCCAGCGTCACCCCGCTCGCCGGCGGATGCCGGGACGCCGGTGTGGAGGTCGTCGCGCAGCAAGCCGAGGTCGCGTGCGGCACCTGCGTGTTCCAGATCCCCGGCGGGGCGGGATGCTTCTGGGCGATCGAGCTCGACGGGCGGCACTACTGGGTCCAGGGCGTGGCGCCGCAGGACGCGGTGCACGCGCACGGGCCCGAGGGCATGTGCACGCTCGCCCGCAAGGCGACGGTCGAGGGGCGCCTCGTCGACGACCGCTTCGTCGCCACCCGCTTCGAGCTGCTCCCGCTGGACGGAACCGAGCGCCGCGCGGGCACGCACGACCACGCGCACTGAACGTCAGTCGGCGGGTGAGACGTCGAGCGTGCCGAGGTGGAAGCCGCCCGATCCGGACGCGCCTTCAGGAGGCTCCCAGCCAGCGCACAGCGCGATCAGGTTGTAGGGGTCGGTGCGGCCCGGCGCTTTCGCGCCCGCGTAGGGGGGGCGCGTCGCGAGCACGCGCGCGAGGTGGGCTGCGTAGTCGTCGTCCGCCCACAGCCGGAAGCTCGCGCAGTATTCGTCGCGGCGCGCCGCGAGGTGCCGCGTCAGCGCCTCCTGGGCGACGGCGGTGTGCACGGGCGGGTTCAGCACCTCGTCGTACTCCCAGGTCACCCAGCGCCGCCATGTGAATGGCTCGGCGACCTCGAGGCAGCCGTCCGCGCCGACGCGCGCCACACCGGTCCACGGATCGAGCAGGCTCGCGTAGAACACCATCCCGTCGTAGTCCGCGCGCAGGTCGCCGTAGCTGAACGTCTGCGAGGTCTGGAGCCCGTAGATCGTGTTCTCGGTGCGCGTCGCCCAGCGGATCTGTGCGCCGGGTCGCTTCCCCTCGCGGGCGCGCTGCCAGCCGATGTAGCCCTCCTCGAAGAAGTGCTCGAGCTTGTCGATGCCGACCTGCACGTCGCCGATCTGCACGACCGAGCACACCCCCGCGAGCTTCAGGATCGGCGACTCCATCAGCTTGATCGAGCCGAAGATGTCTTGGCGATCCGTGAACGATCGCCGCGGGATCCCCGCGTTCTCGATCCACGCGCCGTACTTGTCGTAGCCGAGCGAGGCGATGCCCTTGCGGCCGACCGGCACCTCATTGACCGCCGTGCGCAGGTAGATGGCGTGAGCCAGCGCGCGCTGCGCCTCCTCGGGGGGCAGGGCGCACCGCGTGCGGGCGTTGGTCTCTTCGATCGCCGCGGCGATCTGGACGTTCACCTCCTCGTCGAGCTGTGCCGTCACGTCGGGCAGCGGCAGGTGCCGGTCGGTGAGGTTGTCGGTCTCGTAGCCGAGGGCTGCGCTCATCCACAGGATCCAGGCGACGTTCACCGGGCCTCCGCGTCATGCTTTGTCATCCGGCGACGGTACGGCACCGTGCCCGCGACCGCGATGACAGGTGCTTTCACGACCGATCGGGGGTCGCACACCGCACACCTCACCTTGTCGACAGTTTTCTCGAATGTGGCGCGGGGTCCGCGCGTCCGGCATCCTCTGGACACTCGGGAGGTCTCCATGCGGTGGTCGGTCGTCTCTCTCCTTGCGCTCGCGGCGGGGTGCAGTGGAGATTCGGTGTTTTATCTCGCCAGTACGCAGGGCGACATCAACGGGGTCGTCATGCGCAGCATGCCTGGCCTCGAGCGCGACGCCCAGGTCGGGATGAACGAGGTCACCTGTCTGCTCGGCATCGGCACCGGGCAGATCAACACCGAGTGGGACTACCCGACCTCGCGCGAGCGGGTCGAGGCGGTGGGCTGGCAGCAGGGCGAGGAGGTCGTCGCGGTGATGTCGGACGACCAGGTGCACCTGCAGCGCAATCCGAACACGCGCAGCGCCGAGCACGACACGGTGGCCGTGCCGGGCGTGCGCCAGGTTCGGATCTACCCCGAGGGCTTCGTCGCGCTGACCGAGACCGAGGCGAACGGTTGCGCGGTGTCCTTCCACGGGGACAACCGGGTCGACGTGCCGCTCGAGAGCTGCGACGGCGTGACGCTCGCGGCCGGCCCTGGCGACGACTGGACCTACGTGGGCGCGGACGGTGGCCTGTCTCTGGTCTCGCCGAACGGCGACCTCGAGCTGTTGATGAACGACGGCGCGGGGCTCGTGGTGTGGGACGACCTGTCCGAGGCCCTCTACGTCGCGGATCCGGGTGACTCGGTGCTGCGCGTGATCGAGCCCGACGGGCTCACCCGCTACACCGTCGACGTCGGCCACCCGATCACGAGCATCGACGCCCAGCAGGCGGTTGGTCGCGCGGTCGTCTCGGTCAGCGACGCCCAGGCGGGAGGCATCTTCGTCATCGACGGCGGCACCGGCGAGATCGTCGCGAGCCAGTACACCCCGGTCTCGGCCAAGGACGTGTCCGCGTCGCTCGACGGGCGCGCGTTCGCGCTGACCACGGACGAGGCGGTGCACTTCTACGCGGTCGGCGACTACTGGGAGGCCAGCGCGGCGGCGTGGGAGACCTACCAGGAGAACCGCCCGCGCCAGCAGAACGACTGAGTCGCAGGGCGGCCGTCCCGGCCGGATCAGCGATGACGGCGGCGGAGCTCGTTTGCGATGTAGGCGGACGGGTCGAGCGCCGCGAGCCTGCGGGGCCACTCCGCCTCGAACGGCGCACCGCCCATCACGGCTTGCAGGGTCGCTGCGAACGCCTCGATGAGCATGTGCGTGGCCGGATGCCGGCGCAGGCCGGCCTCTTCCAGGCGGGCGAGGGCACGCGCGGTCTCGGGTGGCACCCCTGTCGCGATCTGGTCCTCGATCACGACGTGCATGCGTAGGTGCAGCTCGACGTTTCGGACCCCGTCGTGGATGCCGTCCAGGGGGCTGGGATGCGCCTCGCGCACCGCGTCCAGGCGCTCCTCCTCTTCGAGCGCCTGCCACGCGGCGGGCTCCGGCGCGCTCACGCCGTCGTAGGCGCGCCTGCTCATCGTGATGCCGACGGGATGCGCGTGATCGCGCGCCGAACGAGCAGCACGAGCGGATGGGCGTCGGACGTCGGCGTGGGCACGGCCGTGCCGTCGACGAGCGCGCGGACCTGCGCCAGGGACGCCGCGAGGAACGCGGGGACGCCGGCTCGCTCCGCCGCGTCGGCCTCGCCCAGCGCCGCGCGCGCGGCGTCCTGCTCGCCGAGCGCCGACAGCCCGACGAGGAGCCACAGCGACGCGGCGACGCGCACCATCGGCGGCGTCGTCTCCAGGGTCGCGAGGGCGGCGCGGCTGTGCTGCACGCACAGGGTGTATCGCCGCGCGAGCGCGTCGTGCGCCGCCAGGTTCATCTTCGAGAACAACCCGAGCATCGTGTGCTCCTCGCCGAGGACCGCGCGGGCGGTGAGCAGGTCTGCCTCGGCGGCGGCGAGGTCGTCGAGGTGCAACAGGGTGAGCCCGCGGTTGCTCAGTTGGGTGGCGTAGAAGCGGTGCGCGCCTTCCAGCCGGAGCACCATCTCGACCGCCTCGGTCTGTCGCGCGAGCGCCTCCTCGAACCGACCGACCTCCTGCAGGAACGAGCCGAGATTGCACAGCACGGACAGGCGCTCCAGCAGCATCCCGCAGGCCGTCGCGGTCTCGAGGTTCTGCTGCGAGAGCGCGATCGCCTCGGGGTAGCGACCCTGGTTGGCGAGCGCCCAGGCGCGCGTGTCCCGCAGGTCGACGCGCGCGTGGTCGTAGCCCTCGACCGGGCAGCGTGAGAGTCCCTCGACGGCGAGCGCCTCGGCTTCGGCGTGGCGCCCCTGACGCAGCCGCGCGACCGCGGCGTACCGCCACCCGCGCAGCATGGTGCCCGTCGTCCATCCCTCGTGGGCGGCCCGGAGCCCGGCCTCCACCGCGGCGTCGTGGCGTCCCGTCATCGCGGAGATGTCGCAGCGCGCCAGCGCGACGAGCGCCGGGAGCTCGGGCGCCTCGTCCCGATGCGCGTCGGCCAGCGCCTGGAGCGGGTCGAGCCGCGACATCCCGTCATCGCGGGCGGCCTGGAAGCCGGCGCGCTCGCGGTAGAGCGCCATGTGGACGCGGATCGGCACGCTGAGCCCCGGATGGTCGGCCCAGCGCGCCGCGAGCCCCTCGAGCTCGGAGACGCGGCCCGCGTGCGCGAGGAGTCCGGCGTACACCAGGGCGAGGCGCGCGGCGCCTCCCGGGTCGCCGAGGCGCTCGGCTTCAGTGATTGCGCCGCGCAGGTTCTCGGCCTCCGCGGTGAGCTGCTCGGCGAACCGGGCGTCGCGGCGCTCCCACAGCGCGGACGCGACGTCCTCGAGCGCGAGCAGGGCGTCGATGAGCCGCCGTCGCGCGGCGTCGCCGTCCGTGAGGCGCTCGAGCGCGAACGCGCGCACGCTCGCGGAGAGCCTGAGCCGGCCCGCGGTAGGGCGAGCCTGTGCGGTCGGCGCCTCGAGCAACGAGTGGCGCTCGAGCGCGGTGAGCACGTCGAGCACCGGTGGCGCGGGCTCGGGCGCGCGCGTGACCGCCTCGGCCTGTGACACCGTGAACGTGCCGCCAAACAGCGCGCACTGCGAGAGCGTGGCGGCCTCGGCGGGGGTGAGGCGCTCCCAGCTCGCGGCGATCGCGGCGCGCAGCCCGCGACCCGGCTGACCGGGGTCGGACAACAGGTCGAGGTAGCGTGTGAGCCGCGCGCGGAGGGCGGCCGGATCGAGCAGTGTGCTGCGCACCGCGGCGAGCTCGATCGCGAGCGGCATCCCGTCGAGGTCGTCGACGAGGGCGTCCACCGTGTCGTACCAGCGCGGCTCGATCACCACCCCCGCGCGCGCAGCGCGGGTCACGAACAGCTCGCGTCCGTCCTTGCGGTCGAGCGGCCCGAGGTGCGTGATCGCGGCGCCGGACAGGGTGGGGCGGACACGGGTCGTGATCAGCCAGCGCACGTCGGGCGCGGCTTCCCGCAGCGCACCGAGACCGGCCTCGGCGTCGGGCAGCAGGTGCTCCAGGTTGTCGACGAGGATCAGCGCCGCGCCACGCCGTGCCAGCGCGCGACCCAGCCGCGTCAGCGCCGGCTCGCCCCGCTGCGGGTTCATCGGGACGGAGAGCGCGCTCCCGAGCTCGACGAACAGGGCGTCGGTGGAGGGCGCGTGGGTCGCGTCGATCCGCACGACCTCGTCCCACCGGGGCCGCGATCGCTCGAGGTGTTCGAGCGCGAGGCGCGTCTTGCCCATCCCGCCGGGCCCGAGCAGCACCTGCACGCGCGCGCCGTCCTCCCATGCGGCATCGAGCGCAGCCAGCGCGTCCTCCCTGCCGAAGAAGCCGCTGCTGGAGCCGCTCGCCTCGCTCGTCCGCTCGCGGGTCTGCACCTTGCCGATGAACCGGTATCCGCGGCCGTGCACCGTCTCGATCCACCGCGGGCTGCGGGCGTCGTCGTCGAGCGCGCGGCGGGCCTTCCGCAACGTCTGGAACAGCGCGTCGTCGGACACGAACACGTCGGGCCACAGCGCGTCGAGCAGCTGCTCGCGGGTCATCAGCAGGCCCGGGTTGGCCGCGAGGTGGGCGATCAGGTCGAGCACCTTGGGCTGGACGTCGAGCGGGCGACCGTCCTTGAGCAGTCGCGCGGAGGCGGGCCGCAGCTCGAACGGGCCGAACTGGAGCAGCGCGTTCGTCGGGGGCGCGTGCGTGAGCACGGATTCAGTGGGACGCATCAGATGCATTGTAGCCGACGCATCTCCGGCGTGGCGGCCTACAGTAGGCCGTCGAGCTCCCACACGCTGCGCAGCGCGCCGCCCGCCTCGGCCTCTGCGGCGATCCACGCGAGGCGCGGGTGCGCGGTGAGGGTGGCGAGCTCGCCGACGACCACCAGCGCGCGGCGCGCGCGCGTCACCGCGACCGTCAGGCGGCGCTCGTCGGCCACGAAGCCGAGCTCACCGCGCTCGTTCGCGCGCACCAGCGACAGCACCATCGCCTCGCGCTCTCGGCCCTGGAACGCGTTGATCGTGTCGACGGTGACGCCCTGTAGCGCGGGCAGCGCGCGCAGCCTCGCGCGCTGAGCCCGATACGGGGTCGCGACCCCGATCGCGTCGGCGGGCACGCCAGCGTCGCGCATCGCGGCGACGATGTGGGCGACGACGCGCGCCTCCAGCGGGTTGTGCAGCGAGCCGGTGACGGGATCGCGCACCTCGCCCTCGCCGGCGCACGCGGTGTCGACGAGCGTGAACGGCGCGGACGTCCACGGCGTCGCGGTCACGCCCGGGAGTGCGTCGAGGCGGTGCGCGGCGACGTCGGCGTGTGGTCGGTAGCGCGGGCCATAGACCGGACGGACCAGCGCGGCGATCTCGTGGCTCATCCGGCGCTGCTCTTCGAGCATCGGCATCGGTACGCGGCCTTCGCGCAGCATCCGGTCGAGCAGGGAGTGACCGAGCGGATCGGGCGCGCCCACGATCACCGGCCCGAGCTGGTGTGGATCGCCGACCAGCACCAGGCGCTGGACGTGCGGCACCGCGGCCCACACCGCCGGCTCGATCGCCTGGCTCGCCTCGTCGACGACCGCGGTGTGCGCCGGCGGCAGGTCGGCGGCCACGCGCGCGAGCGTACCCAGCGTCGTGGCGATCACCTGGGCGCTCGCGAGCGCCTCGCGCCGCGCCTTGTCGGCGAGCGCGTCACGGGCGCGCTCCAGGTCGCGCAGCGCGTGGAACGGGGCGCGGCTCGCGCGCGCCCGTGACAGCTCGCGGTCGATCGCGGTCAGCGCGTCGGCGTTCGGCCCCCTGCGGATCCGTGCGTCGAGTGCCAGCGGCGCGGCCTCGCCCGAGATCCGGTGCAGCGGGCCCATCCGCACCACGTCGAGCCCGGCCGCGGCGGCGCGCGCCGCGAGGTGGTCGACCGCCGCGTTGCTGTCGGCGAGCGCCCACGGGCGATCGCCGCCCGCGACGAGCGCGCGCAGCAGGGCGACCAGGGTGTGTGTCTTGCCGGTACCCGGCGGCCCGTGGATCGCGGCGAGGCGCACTGCGGACAGCGCGGTCACCGCGGCCTCGCGCTGCGCCGCCTCGAGCGCGGTCAGCGCCGCGATCTGCGTCGAGGTCGGCGTGATCGGCGCGTCGGGCAGGCGGGCCGCGAGGAGCAGGTCGCGCAGCGGCCCGGGCGTGCGGTCGGCCCGCTCGAGCGCCTGGCGCTGTCGCACGAACGTGGACGGATCGAACGCGAGCGTCACCGCCGCCTCGTCTGGCGCCTCCGCGCCGCGCGCCAGCCGCAGCACCGCGACGTCCGGGTCGACGCCGAGCACCCGGGCGCGCGGGCCGCCGCCTGGCCGCCCGGGCGGATCGAGCGTCACCGCGTCGCCGGCTCCGATCTCGTCGGAGAACGACGCGCCGCGCAGCGGGCGCACCAGGATCTCGCGGTCATCGACCTCCAGGCGCACCGGATGCCAGGTGACGCCCGCGTCGACCCGCTCTGGCAGCGGGAGTGCCAGCAGCGCCTCGTGGCGCGCCCACTGGGCGGCCTCTTCGGCGCGGAGCGCGGTGTGCAACGTGTGGAGCCAGGTGTGCAAGGACTTCCCCGGACGAGCGCTCGCAGTTACCCCGCGCGGGCGCTGCATGCGCGGTGGAGGAGCTGCATGGACGGGGTCGTCGAGGTCGCGCTGTTCGGGATGCTCGCGCTCGCGCTCGACGTTCCAGTCGCGGTCGACAATCCCTACGATCCGGCTGCCGTCAGCGTCGAGGTTCGGGTGCAGGGCCCCGGAGGCGGCGCGGCGGTGTGGCCCGCCTACTTCGACGGCGAGGGGTGGGCGTGGCGCTACCAGCCCACCCGATCCGGCAGGCACGCAGGGGAAGTGCGCGTGGACGGCGAGGTGGTCGACGCGCTGACGTTCGAGGTCGTCGACACGGGGCGCCGCGGCCCGGTGCGGCCGGACGGGTGGGGCTTCCGGTTCCCCGACGGCGCGCCGTTCGCCCTGCTGGGGCTGAACCTCGGCTGGTCGGATGGCGGCGGCACCGACGACTACGCGGCGTGGTTCGACGCGCTCGCGGACGCCGGCGGCACGCACGCGCGCGTCTGGGTCACGCACTTCACCCGGCAGAACCCGTCGTGGGCCGACCTCGGGCGGATGGACCCGGTCGCCTCGGCCAACCTGGACGCGATCCTCGATCACGCCGAGGCACGCGGCATCCGGGTGTCGCTGGTGCTGTGGCAGCACTCGCAGCTCGAGGCGCTCGTGTGGTCGTCGTGGGCCAGCAACCCCTACAACGCGGCGAACGGGGGGCCGTGCGCGCGCTCCGCGTGCTTCTTCGAGGACGCCGCGGCCACGGCGCACCAGGACGCGTTCCTGCGGTACGCGGTCGCGCGGTGGGGGGCGCACCCGGCGCTGTTCGGCTGGGAGCTGATGAACGAGATCGACGGCATCAGCGGTGTCTCCGCGCTGACCGTCGCAGCGTGGGCGGCCGATCGCGCAGCGACGGTGCGCGCGCTCGACGGCGGCGCGCGGCCGATCACCTGGTCGCTCGCCGAGGCGCCGCCAGTGGGCTCCGGCGTGCTGTGGGCGGGCAGCGATCACGCGCAGGTGCACAGCTACCGCGGCGTCGACCTGACGCTGCTCACCCGCGCGATCGAGGCCACGCACACGGACGCTGGCGCGCCGGTCACCGTGGGCGAGTGGGGCATCGACTGGTTCGGTAGCGGGGATGCCCAGGACGAGGACGGGCTCGCGTGGCACGCCGCGAGCTGGGCGGCGCTGCTCTCGGGTGCCTCGGGCAACGCCCACACCTGGTGGTGGGACACCCACATCGCGCCGGCCGGGCTGTGGTGGCGTCTGCGCGGCATGTCGCGCATCGTGGCCGACCTCGACCTGCCGGCGATGGCGCCGGTCGCGGTGCACGCCCCCGACGACCTGTTCGTGCGGTCGCGCGGTAACGACGCGGAGGGGTTGGTGTGGGTGCACGACCCCGAGCACACCTACCCGGACCCGTCTGACCGGGAGATCGGGGACGCCACCGTGTCGCTTCCGTCGCTGCCCCAGGTCCGCTGGACCGCCTACGACACCACCTCGGGCGATCCGATCGCGGAGGGGGTCGCGTGCGACGCGCCGATCGGCCTGCCACCGTTCCGCGGCGACGTCGCGCTGCGCCTCGTCGCCGCACCCGACGACTGCGCGCTGCGGGCGTGCGGCTGCGACGGCGGCGCGGGCGGCGGCGGCGGGGCGCTGTCCCTGCTCGCGCTGTCGGTGCTCGCGCGACGCCGCGCG
>CAYQSE010000056.1:0-11364 GCA_964419905.1 uncultured Enterobacteriaceae bacterium | reverse complement strand
CGTTTCCGTGTCGCACCCATCGGCAAATATGGAGTGCTCGCGCGACGCCGCGCGGCCCGCCTTCGTGCGTCAGGACCCACACACCCACTCACCGAGCGGGCGGATGGCGGCTCCGTCGAGGGCGATGACGTGGAGGCCCTCCCCGCCCATCCACTGTGAGCGGATGACGAGGAGACGCTGATCGGGCGCGTCGAGCACGGCGGCCAGGTCGACGACGCCGTTCCAGTCCAGCCCCGCGCCGAGCGGGTGGAGCGCGTCCGCGGTGGCGAGCAACAAGGTCCCGTTGCCCGGCTTGTCCGGGTCGGGCGACGCTCTCCACAGGCGGAGCACGCGGCCCTCGGCGCCCGCCCACACCACCGCGACCTCGACCTGGGACGGATCGTCGGGCCCGAAGGGCCAGCCCATGCCGTCACGGACCGCGGCGTGCGCGCGCGCGAGGAGCGCCGTGTCGGGTGCGGTGGGCGCGGGCAGCGGTGCGTCGGCGCTCGGGGCGTGGCCGAGCGTGCCCCAGGGCAAGTCGACCGCGCCCGCGCCCATGGGAACCACCCAGGCCGGCGCGACCGCGCCGTTCGCCGCGCACCGCGCCTCGGTTGGGGCGCCGAGGTGCGTCGCACCTGCGCTGGGCAGCCGCGCCGCGTCGCCGACGGAGATCGCGGCGTGGCAGGCCGCGGCGTCGAGCGCGCGGCCGTCGATCACGCAGCCCAGCGGGATCGCGAGCAGACCGTCCGGGCTGTGGAACGGCGCCAGCACCGCGCGTGGCGTCGGGGCCGCCGACGCCGGGGTCACCGCCTCGGACGCTGCCGTGGCGGGTACATCGCCTCGGACTGGGGCTGACGGAGGCGCACACGCGCCGAGCAGCAGCATCGGAATCCAGACCTTCATCGGGTCCCCGGTGTCCCGCCCGGCGCCGCGGACGCCTGCCAGCGGAGCGAACGGACCCCGTCGGTCAGCCGCTCCTCGCGCTGGTGGGTGTGGCCCGGCGGAACGTCGAGGCCGTAGGGTGGGGGGAGGGGCTGCACCTGATCGACGACGCAGCCCTCCGCGTCGGTGACGCGCAGCCCGGGCCCGCCGAGGTGGAGGTCGAAGCCGAAGTCCTCGCCGCGCAGCAGCAGCGCGCCGCCCGCGGTGAGCACGGTGTCGTGGGGGATCGCGTAGCGACGGGGACCGCTCTCGAAGTGCCAGCCCGACATCGGGACGCTCCGCGTGTCGCCTCCGATCCCGCGCGACGCGCCGGGCGGCGGCGGGAGCGGCGCCTGGTGCAGCTCGACCCAATCGGGCGCTCCGTCGGCCCCGAAATAGATCTCGCCGAAGCGCACGGGCGGTGGTGCCGCGCACTTCGCCTCCGCCGCGGCGGCCGGCAGCACGCGGCGCGGGTCGCTCGGCGAGACGATGGGCTCGGCGAGCGGCGGCTGCGCGTCGAGGAGTTGGACGCGGAGGTGCACCTGGAGCTCGGGGGTCTGCGGGAACGAGAGCCGCGCCGTGCCCGCGGTGGCCTGAAGCCAGGGCTTCTGCGCGGTGATCAGCGCCAGGTGCTCGGGCGCGATCGCGGGGATCTCCATGCCGCTCGCCTGGAGTTGACCGAGCATCGCTGCGACGTCGGTGCCGGGCGCGGCGCCCGCGGCGTGCGCGGAGGGCGCGCCCATCGGCGCCCAGCCGCTCAACCGCGTGCCCACGCCGGGGCCGTACAAGAAGCCGTGCGACGCGGCGTCGGGCCGCGCGCCGTCGTCGAGGCCCGCGAGCGTGTCGCAGGTGTCCTTCATCATCCCGACGAAGTGCTCGGAGAGCGCGCTGTAGTAGCGGTCGCCGCTCGAAGGCTCCTCGAGCGCCACGACGACGCGGTCGGGCAGCGAATCCCGTTGCTGGTACTTCTCCATCATGCGGCCGAGCCCGCCGAGGAAGTCGTTGGCGGTGCTCGAGATGTGGCGCGAGGCCATGTCGTTCAGCGCGCTCATCCCGATGCCGCGCCCGAGGCTCTGCAGCGCCTTGCCGGGCTTCCCGTAGTGGATGTCGGCGATCTGCGTGATGAACGTCCGCGTGTTCTGGGCGACCTGAGCCGCGGCCGCGCTGGACTGCAGCCCGTGCATCCCCTGGACGAACACGGTCGCGTCGCCGGCGAGCAGCCCGGGTGGCGCGGGGGGCAGCGAGAGCGTGCCGCCGCCGCGCTGCGCGCCCGCCGTCGATCCGCCTCGCTGCGCGCCCGATGGCGAGGCGGCGCGATCGTCCGAGGCGAGCGAACGATACGTGGGGACGACCTGGGCCATGGCGCGCTCGCACACCGCGTCGAGCGTGGGGAGTCGCGCGCTCGGGCTGCTGTCGCGATCGTTCGCGGTGAACGTGGTCGGGCTCACATGCCCCGTGGTCGGCCACGCCATCCGGAACACCCCGAGGTCCTCCGCCGCGACGACGAACCGGCTGGACTCGCAGTAGTCGGGCGCCGGGACGTGACGGGTCATCTTGCCCGACAGGAAGACGCTGGCGGTGCGCGCGCCCGGGTTGCTGGTCACCACGCTCTCGGGGCCTGCCTCGAGGGTGTAGAGGGCGACCGTCTGGAGGCCGTCGCGACCGTCGTTGCACGGATCCGGCCCGCGGCGGGTCTCGACCGCGTACAGCGCCGAGCGGGCCCACAGCGCGACGTCGAACCCCTCGGCCGCGGTGGAGGGGATCGGCACCCCGGCCGGCGCGAGGGCGCCCTCCACGGTGAACCGATGATCTCGATCGCTCACGACATAGGCGCCCGGTGGTGCAGCTCGGGTGAGCGCGGGGGCCGCGAGCGCCACGAGGACGAGCCAGGGCATTGGACGCATCTGCATTTCTCCGAGGGGCGGCGGCGGAACGTAGCACCCGCGACGCCGCGTCGCAGACGGGGGAGCCTGCCGGTCGCTTACACCGGTTACGGCGAAATCATTCAGGCAGGAGGACGCGATGGAATACCGGAACCTGGGCGGCGCGGGCGTGAAGGTGTCGGTGCTGTGTCTCGGCACGATGACGTTCGGCGAGGCCGACGAGAACAGCTTCATGCACGGGGTCGGGAGCAGCGAGGCCGAGGCGCACGCGATCCTCGATGGCGCGCTCGACGCCGGCATCAACTTCGTCGACACCGCGAACGTGTATGGCCAGGAGGGCTTGTCCGAGCGCGTGATCGGCGACTGGTTCGCGAAGACGGGGCGTCGCCACGACGTCGTGCTCGCGACGAAGTTCCGGTTCAAGATGCACGACGGGCCGAACGGCAGCGGGGGCTCGCGGCATCACCTCATCCAGGCGGTGGACGACAGCCTGCGTCGGCTCCAGACCGATCACATCGACCTCTACCAGATCCACATGCAGGATCTGGCGACGCCCGAGGAGGAGACGCTGCGCGCGCTCGACGACCTCGTGCGCGCGGGCAAGGTGCGCTACATCGGATGCAGCAACTACGCGGCGTATCGGCTGATGGACAGCCTGTGGACCAGCCGCACCCAGCACCTCGAGCGCTACGTCACCGCGCAGATGCAGTACCACCTGCTCGACCGCGCGATCGAGCGCGAGCACGTCCCGCTCGCCCGGCGCAACAACGTCGGCATCCTGCCGTGGTCGCCGCTCGCGGGTGGGTTCCTCACCGGCAAGTACCGCCGCGACGGCGAGGCCCCGAGCGACGCGCGTCTCGCGGTGTGGAAGCGCACCGACCAGATCGGCACCGAGAAGAACTGGGAGATCCTCGAGGCGGTGCGCGCGGTCGCGGCCGAGGTCGAGGCCACCCCCGCTCAGGTCGCGCTGGCGTGGCTGTTGCGCAAGCCGGCGGTCACCTCGGTGATCATCGGCGCCCGCCGGCGCGCGCACCTCGACGACAACCTCGGCGCGGTCGACGTGAAGCTCACCGATGCGCACATGGCACGGCTCGACGAGGTCAGCGCGCCAGAGTGGGGCTCGCTGTACACCTTCCTGGGTCGCGTGCAGAAGGATTGGTAGCAGGCTGGGATCCGGCTGCTGAAGCCCTCCCGCGGCGGGGACCACGACCGGTCGGGCGAACAAGACCGCGCGCGGCGCGATCGCCTTCTGTAGCCTCTCGCGCTCAGGAGGATTCATGGCTCACTCGCCCGCGCTTGCCCAGGTTCGTCGTCTGTTCGCGCTCGCCGCATGGTCCCGTCTGAAGGGGCTGCCACCCGCGGAGGCCTCCGCGGCGTTCCATGACGCCGCGATCTCTCGGCGCGCCCTGCTCAAGGGCGCGATGGCGGGCGTCGGCGTCGCCTCGCTGCCGTTCGTGCAGGCGTGCGCCGGGGATGGTCGCCCGCCCGGCGAGGTGCGGGTCGGGATCGTCGGTGCGGGCATCGCGGGGCTGCACTGCGCGCACCGGCTCGTCGAGGCCGGCTTCCTCGTGCAGGTCTACGAGGCCCAGGATCGCGTCGGCGGGCGGATGTGGACCGGGCGAGACCTGTTCCCGGAGGGGCAGATCTTCGAGATCGGCGGGGAGCTGATCGACAGCAACCACGCGAGCCTGTGGGCGCTCGCGGACGAGTTCGACATCGCGCTCGACGATCGGTGGGCGCTCGAGAAGCCCGACATGCACCGCGACACGTTCTACTTCGACGGCGAGCGCGTCACCGAGGCCACGCTCCTCGCCCAGGCGCAGCAGGTGATCGACACGATGGCGCAGCAGGTCGCCGACGCCGAGGAGGACGACGACGCGTTCGAGGCCCTCGACGTCACGACGCTGTCGGACTGGCTCGACGAGCACGTCCCGGTCGCCACGATGCCGGAGCTGCACGGCGTGCTGAAGGTGGCCTACACCGGGGAGTACGGGCTCGAGGCCGACGAGCAGTCCTGCCTGAACCTGCTCTACTTGTTCGGCTGGGACTCCGAGGACGAGTTCTTGATCTTCGGCGCGTCGGACGAGCGCTACCACACGCACCTGGGCAACGACACCTTCACCACCGCCCTCGCCGACGCGATCGGCAGCGAGCGGATCACGACGGGGGCGGCGCTCGTGAAGGCGGCCGGGCCGCGCCGCGGGCCGTTCACGCTGACGTTCGACCGCGGCGGGGACACGACGACCACCGAGGTCGATCACCTCGTGTTCGCGCTCCCGTTCACGAAGCTCCGGCAGGTCGATCTCACCGACCTCGCGCTCAGCGACGAGAAGCGGGAGGTGATCGCCGAGCTCGCGTACGGCACGAACGCGAAGATCATGGGTGGGTTCTCGAGCCGCCCGTGGTGGGACGACCTCAACGAGTCCGGCAACCTCACCACCGATCTGGGCGTGCAGCAGGGCTGGGACAGCACGATCGGGCAGTCCGGCGACGGTGGCATCTGGACGAACTTCACCGGCGGGGACGTCGGCGTCGCGAGCGCCACGGGCACGGCGGACGCGTGGTTCTCGGAGATCCTGGAGGACCTGGAGGTGATCTGGCCGGGCGCGAAGGACGCCTACACCGGCACCGCGCACCGGATGCACTGGCCGAGCTTCGAGTGGAGCCTCGGCAGCTACACCTGCTACCGACCGGGCCAGTGGGCGTACTGGTCGACCGAGGGCACGCGCGAGGGCTACGTCCACTTCTGCGGCGAGCACTGCTCGCTCGACTTCCAGGGGTGGATGGAGGGCGCGGCCGAGACCGGCGCGCTGGTCGCCGCCGAGATCGCGGACGACCACGCGGCGCAGCGCAGCGCCGGGCACGAGGTGGTGCTCCGCACCAAGCTGCTCGTGCCCCAGGCGAGCTACCACGGCGATCGACACGGCAAGCTGCGCTGGGCGAACCGCCGGCGTCGCCTGTTCCCCCCCGGGCCGCTCGCGTACTGATCGCGCCCCCCCGACGTCGCGCGTGGCGCGCGCGGCCGTTGCCACGAGCGCGCGCCGCGTGCAGACTCGCGGCCATGAGACTTGTAGCGACAGGCATCGGCGCGCTCTCGGTGCTCGCGGCGCTCGCGTGCGGCGGCGGGCTCGGCGTGGAGGGGGTGTGGTCGGGGGCCACCGCGACGCGCTTCGTCCCTGTGGTACCCAAGGGGCACACGACCAACCTCGCGTTCCTGCCCGACGGAACGCTCGCGGTGACGGTGAGCGACCCGAGCACGACCGAGGTGCGCTTCCTGCGACCCGACGGGGCGCCGTCGCCCTATCCCGACCGAGGTTTCGGCCGGCCCGGCATCGTATCGGGGTGGGGGCTCGCCGTCTCACCGGACGGTCGGACGCTTGCGGTCGCGCTGTACGACGAGATCGTGCTCGTGCCAGTCGCTGGCGGCGATGCCGCGCAGATCCCCCTCGACGCCGCCGACCTGCTCGACGTGTGCACCGCGCCGTGGCGGCTCGCGTGGGCCGGCGATTCGTTGCTCGCGGACTGCAGCGTCGGTCCCCCCGGGGTGCTGTTCGACGTCCCGTCCCGGTCGCGCCTGCTCACGCTGCCGCGCGAACAGGACGGTCGTCGCCTGAACATCGACGCGGTGGCCGCGTCGCCCGACGGCACGACGCTCGCGCTGCGGATGCGCGGCGAGCGCTTCCCGGATCCGCCGACCATCTGGGTCGATCTTCGGCGTGCGGAAGACGGTTCGCTCCTCCGCACGTTCACCGCCGAGGGCCTCCCCGAGCAGATCGCGTTCTCGCGCGACGGTCGCCTCCTCGCGGTGTCGCACCCCTATTTTGGGCTCCAGGTGTTCGACGTGGCGGACGGCACACTCCGCGTAGACGCCCGCTACGAGGGTGAGCGCGGGGATCACGGCGTCGGAGGACTCGCGTGGGGACCCACGCAGTTGTTTCGTGTTGGGCGACGCCACGGCGTGAGCGTGCACGACCCCGCGGACGGGCAGGTGCTGGGCTGGCTGCCGCGCCACGCCGAGGACACCGCGTTCGAGCCACCCGCTGGCTGGCCGACGGACCTCTCCTACGCCAACCAGCAGGTCGCCGTGTCGACCGACGGGCGATGGCTCGCGTCCATCGAGACGCGCGACGGTGGCAAGTACGCGGTGCGCTTCTGGGACCTCGCGGTCGTGGCACCGTAGGTCGGCGCGCGCGCTGCGCTCAGTGCCGGAAGTCGACCACGAGCCGCGCGGGATCGGCGAGATCGAACACCCGGTAGCCGTTCGGGCTGCTGTTGCCGGCCACCCAGCTCACGATCGCCTCGTAGTCGCACACCTGCTCGGCCTCGAGCAGGATCTCGTAGCCGGAACGGAACGAGCGGGCCTGCAGCGTGGGCTGGCCATCGTCGGTATGCGCTGCGGCGGGCTCGAGGTCGATGCGCAGCCACGCGTCGCCGTCGAGCCACACCTCGGCGCCCGAGCCGCACTGCCACGTGGGCTTGTCGACGTACGCGATCTCGTAGGCCGGGATTGGACCTTCGAACTCGAACACCATCCGGTCGAAGCCGGCGTGCGTGCCGTGCCGAACGTCGACGAGCAGGCCGATCCCGAGCACGCCCGGGTTCGGATCGCCCTCGGTGTCACCCGTGGTCCACTCGGGGAGCACGACGACGCCGCCGCCGGTCGAGCCACCGCCGGCCGGGGGCGGGGGCGGAGCGCTCGGGGTGCAGGTGGAGACGGCCGCGACGGCGAACAACAGAACAGATGAGATAGTAGACATGGCCCCGCGGTTATCACCCGCCTCGTCCGTCGGCAACGATCAGCCGCGACGCGCCCCGCGCTGCCGTCTCCCGGGCGGGGCGGCGGTTTCATCCTCCTGTCGCGCGCTCCGGAAATCGTTGCGTACGACGGGACGCCGTGGCATCTGGAGGGGGCTCCCGTCGCCTCTGCGCCGGAGAACCCGCTCTGGATTTTTCATGCGCACCGCTCTGCTCGCTCTCCTCGTCCTGTCGCCCGCCGCGCTCGCCGGAGATCAGGTCTCGGGCTCGGCCATCCGCGTCTCCTATGGCGACAAGGGCCTGTGGTACGACGGCGCGACCGCCAAGGGCCTCGAGGTCTACGACGCCACCGCGGCGAAGTGGCGCGACGTCTCCTACCCGGCGCTCGTCGGCGAAGGCTTCGGGGTGCGCTACACCCGCGCCGGCACCACGTCCACCTATGGCATCCACAGCCACCCGACCTCGGGCCTCGCGACCGGCGTGCTGCCGATGTCCTACACGGACACCACGGTCACGGTGAACAACAGCGTCGAGAAGCGGGTGCGCTTGCGGTACACCGCGAACCACCTCGAGATCACCCGGTGGGAGCACTGGCTCGCCGGCGGTCGCGCCATGTACGTGCACTTCACCGTGAAGAACCTCACGTCGCAGCCGATCCAGAGCGTGATGCTGCAGCGCGGCGTCGACAGCGACGCCGACTACTACGAGCCCGGTACCGGCAACTTCGAGACGTTCGACGACTACGACCCAGTCCTCGAGCTGGCGAGCTCGGTCGCGCCGGTGTCGAGCACGACGGTGGCGGTGGGCCTGTGCGACAGCAGCGATCGGGCGGGTCACCGCGCGCTGCTCTACAGCCCGAGCCGCTTCGACACCTCGCTGCCGGTGATCAACGGCGACTTCAACGGCACCCGCGGCGACCGCTATCTGATGTGGGGTCACACCGAGCCCGTGCTCGGTGAGCTCGGCGAGGCCGACTTCGGCTACGTCTTCGTCGCCGCCGGCAGCCTGTGGGACGCCGAGGACATCTACCTCGACGCGTGGTTCGACGACCTGTGCGACGACTGGGACCGCGACTACGACGACTGGCGCGGCCCCGACTACGACGGCGCGGACTGCAACGACGACGACCCCACGATCCACCCCGGCGCCGTCGAGATCCCCTACGACGGCATCGATCAGAACTGCGATGGCGCGGATCTGACCGACGTGGACGGCGACGGCTACGACGGACCGTCCACGGGGCCGAACGCCGGCCCGGACTGCGACGACAACAACAACCAGATCCACCCCGGCGCGTTCGACATCCCCGGCAACGGCATCGACGAGGACTGCGACGGCAGCGACGCGGTCCCGGTGCCGGGCGACTCGGACGGCGACGGGCTCCTCGACATCGAGGAGGACGTCAACGGCAACGGCATCGTCGATCCCGGCGAGACCGATCCGTTCGACGCGGACACCGACGACGACGGGCTCCTCGACGGGCAGGAGGTCCGCAACACCGGGACCGATCCGCTCAACCCCGACACCGACGGCGATGGCGTACAGGACGGCACCGAGCTCGGCGTCACGACGGGCCACGCCGACACGGGCAGCGGCTTTGTCCCCGACGCCGACCCGAGCACCCGGACGAATCCGCTCGACGCGGACACCGACGACGACGGGCTCAGCGACGGCGAGGAAGACGCGAACGGCAACGGGCGCGTGGACGCGGGCGAGACCGATCCGCTGAACCCCGACACCGACGGCGACGGGCTCACCGATGGCCAGGAGGTCCGCGACGACCTGCCGAACAACCCGCGCACCGAGGCTGGCTACGGACCGACCGATCCGCTGAACCCGGACAGCGACGGCGACGGGCTGTCGGACGGGGTCGAGGTGAACGACGCGCTGCCGAACAACCCGCGCGCCGAGCAGGGCTTCCCGCCGACCGATCCGAACAACCCGGACACCGACGGCGACGGGATGGATGACGGCACCGAGGTCAGCGTCGGCGCCGATCCGCACAATCGGGACACCGACGGCGACGGCATCGAGGACGGCCCCGACGGGCTCGGCGACGAGGATGGCGACGGCATCATCAACGTGCTCGATCCGTTCGAGTGGCCGATGTACCCGACGGGCGGTCGGATCGGCTGCGAGCACGGCGGACCGCGGCCCGGCCCGGCGCTGCTGCTGCTCGCGGCGGGACTCCTCGCGCTGCGTCGGCGTCGCGGCCTGCTGCTCGCGCTCGCGCTGCCGACGGCGGCCATCGCCCAGGACGAGCCACCCGCCGAGCCGCCCGCCGAGTCGGCGCTGGGGCTCAACGTGCAGCGCTTCGATCCGGCCAGCCCGGCCGGCGGCTTCGCCGTCACCCCGTCGGCGCGCCAGCTCGCGCCGGGACGGGTCGAGGCGGCGCTGATCGCCGACTGGGCGTTTCGCCCGCTCCAGCTCTCCGCGCCGGACGGCGATCGCCTCGTGCTCGCCGAGGCGGGCATCGACCACCTGGTCGCCGTGCACCTCCGCGCGGGTGTCGGCGTCACGAAGTGGCTCCAGGTCGACGTCGGGATGCCCGCGGTGCAGGTCGTGCTCGCGCAGCCCTCCGCGCTGTTCGACGACGCGAAGCCCGAGACCCTGGCGACCGGCGACGTCATCGCCGAGGTCGCGTTCCGGCCGCTCGGCGAGGACAGCGTGCTGGGCCTCGCCATCCGCCCGTTCGTCACGGTGCCGACGGGCTCCAGCGCCGCCTACCTCACGCACGGCATGGTCACGTTCGGCGGCAAGCTCGTGCTCTCGGCCACCGCGGGTCCCGTGCACCTCGCCGGCTGGGGCGGCTACCGCTACATGCCGACCTCCTCTACGGTGTCCCGCACGCTCGCGGTGGACGACGAGGTGATGTACGGCCTCGGGGCCGGCTTCGATCTGGCGCCCGACACGCTGCGGCTCAACCTCGAGGGCTTCGGCAGCACGGTGGCCGCGCCGGGCCGCGCGCTCACCGAGCCGCACGCGTTCACCGGTCGGCTGCACAGCGCCGCCGAGGCGGTCGCGTCGCTGCGCTTCCACCACCCGTCAGGCATCGTCGGGCTGGTCGGCGGCGGCGCGGGCCTCACCGCGGCGCCCGGCGCGCCCGCGGCCCGCGCGTTCCTGTCGCTCGGCTACACGCCGTTCCCGGAGCGCCCGTCCGAGCCCGATCCGGTGCCCGTCCTCGTGCTCGACCTGCCGCCCGAGCCCGTGCCCGAGCTCCCCACGCTGGCGCCGGTCCGCGACCGCGACGGCGACGGCATCTTCGATCCGGTCGACGCCTGCCCCGACGAGCCCGAGACCTACAACGACTTCGAGGACGAGGACGGCTGTCCCGATCAGCTCCGCGTGGTCGTGCGCGCCGACCGCATCGAGATCCTCGATCGCGTCCTGTTCTACGTCGACGAGGCCCGCATCAAGCCCGAGTCCTTCGAGATCCTCGACCAGGTCACCGCCGTGTTGCTCGACAACCCGCGCATCCTCAAGGTGCGTGTCGAGGGGCACACCGACAGCGACGGCTCGGACGCCTACAACCTCGAGCTCTCCGATCGCCGCGCCGCGGCCGTCGTGGCCTACCTCGTCGAGCGCGGCATCGAGCGCGAGCGGCTGATGTCCGAGGGGCTCGGCGAGAGCCGCCCGCTCGTGCCCAACGACTCCCCTGCAAACAAGCAGGAGAACCGGCGGGTCGAGTTCCACATCGTCGAGCAGCACCTGCCGATGACCCCGTGAGGGTCTCACGATGGATCACTTCTCTACGAAGACCGTCTGAATGACGGTTCGCGAGGATCCATGAACGTGGGGCGGGCGTCCCGCCTGTCGATGGATCACA
>CAYQSE010000055.1:28254-28333 GCA_964419905.1 uncultured Enterobacteriaceae bacterium | reverse complement strand
ACGAGCGCCGGAGACGCGATCAGCCGGCGGAGGCGAAGCAGCCGGCGGCGTTCGCGCCGGCACACACCCGAGCCGGCAC
>CAYQSE010000055.1:20486-28154 GCA_964419905.1 uncultured Enterobacteriaceae bacterium | reverse complement strand
AGCCTCCGCCTTGGCTGAGCATGAGGCGGCCGGCCGGGACGGCCGGCCCACGGACCGGCTGCACGACAGCGCTCGACGCGAGCCGGAGACGGCGAAGCAGCCGGCGGCGTTCGCGCCGGCACACACCCGAGCCGGCACAGCCTCCGCCTTGGCTGAGCATGAGGCGGCCGGCCGGGACGGCCGGCCCACGGACTGGCTGCCCGACAGCATCCGCCGTGGCCGAGACGGGTTGTTCGGGGTCAGACTCCGCTGAACTGGACCCCGTCGAAGACGAGCGTGGGGGCCCGGGTCGACGAGTAGGGCCACGGGTCGTTCCCGACCGCAGCCAGCCGCGCGAACAGGTCGATCAGGTTTCCGGTGACGTTCATCTCGCCGACCGGCGCTCCGATCTGCCCCCCTTCGATGAGGTGACCGCGGATCCCGAAGCTGAAGTCCCCCGTGGTCGCGTCCGCGTTGCCGCCGAGCCAGGAGGTCACATACACGCCCGAGCCCGCCGCGCGCAGCAGCGCCGCCAGGTCCTGGTCGCCGAGCGCGACGACGCGGTTCGACGCGCTGCCGGTCGTCGGCGCCACGCCCAGCTTCTTGCCGTAGTAGGTGTCGACGTAGAGCGTCTCGAGCGCACCGTCGCGCACGATGGACAGCGGCCGGCTCGCGATGCCCTCGCCGTCGAACTTCCGGCTGCCCAGCCCGCGCGGCAGCAGCGGCTCGTCGGTGATCGTGAGCCGCTCGGAGAGTACGCGCTTCCCCTGCTTGCCCGCCCAGAACGACTGCCCCCGCTGCACCGAGGCCGCGCTGGCCGGGCCCAACAGCCGGCCGATGAGGCTGGGCGCCGCGGACGGGTCGACCACCATCGTGCCGCGCACCGTCGGCCCCTTGCGCGAGCCGACCCGGACCTGCGTGCGCCGCAGCGCCTCGGCGCCGATCTCCTCGGGCCCGGGCACGTCGCCGCGGTGGTTCGCGCCGCCCCACATGTAGCCCTCGGCGCGCGCGTCCCCGTCGTCGCGCAGCGTCACGTCGGAGCCCATCCACAGCCAGGTGCTCTCGTGCACGCCCGAGAAGCCGTTCGAGGACGCGACGGCGCGCACGGCGTGGCCGTCGGACACCGCCGAGGTGGCGCTGATCAGGCGATCGGCGCCGGCGATCATCGCGTACTGCCCCTCGCAGAACGCGATCCGCGCGTCGCGACCGAGCCCGGCGACCTCGGGGTCCACGAGATCGAGGTCGGCGTCCGAGAGGCCCGCGTACAGCGCGGGATCGGTGATCACGCGGTGCGGATCGGGCTGCAGCGCCCGGGTGATCGCGACCGCCTCGTCGATGAAGGTGCGCAGCCGGTCGGGGCGCAGATCGTTGGTGCGGTGCGAGGCGTAGCGACCATCGACGTAGAGCTGGAGCGAGATCGCGCGGGACGTGGCGTCCTTGACCTCCTCGAGCGCGCCGTCGCGGTAGCGGGTGTCGACCTCGCGCGAGCGCGACGCGGTGGCGAACGCCTCGTCGGCGCCCGCGGCACGGGCGAGCACGACGGCCTCTTCGGCCGCGGAGCGGAGCGCGTCACGCATTGTCGCCTCCAACCGTCATGCTGGAGACCAGCACGGTGGGGAGCCCCTGGCTGACCGGCACGCTCTGGCCGTCCTTGCCACACGTCCACCCGCCGGTGTCGATCTTCGGATCGTCGCCCACCATCGTGACCTTGCGCAGCGCGTCGGGACCGTTGCCGATGATGTTCACGTCGCGGATCGGCGCGGTGACCTTGCCGTCCTCGATCAGCCAGCCGTTCTTCACGAAGAACGTGAAGTCGCCCGCCCCGATCTGCACCTGCCCGTTGGTGAACGTCTCGGCGATGATCCCGCGCTCGACCGACGCGATGATCTCGTCACGGGTGTGGGGGCCGGCAGCCATGTAGGTGGAGCGCATACGCGGCATCGGCGCGTGCCGGAACGACTCGCGGCGACCCGAGCCGGTGCTCTGCGCGAGGCCGTAGTGCCGCGCGCTGATGCGGTCGTGCAGGTAGCTCGCCATCACCCCGTTCTCGACCAGCAGCGTCTTGCCGCACGGCGTGCCCTCGTCGTCGACGTTGAGCGCGCCGCGCAGGTGCTCCTGCGTGCCGTCGTCGATGATCGTGACGAAGTCCGGCGCGACCTTCTTGCCGATCATGTCGGAGTAGATCGACGTGCCCTTGCGGTTGAAGTCGGCCTCCATGCCATGCCCGATCGCCTCGTGCAGCAAGATGCCGCTGGCGCCAGCCGCGAGCACCACCGGCAGCTCGCCGGCGGGCGGGCGGCGGGCGTCGAACAGCACCATCGTGCGATCGACGGCCTCCTGCGCCACCTGCTTGATGCGCTCGTCGGTGTACCACTCGAGCCCCTGGCGGCCCGCGACGTTGCTGCTGTTCGAGTTCGTCTCGCCGTCCTTGGCAGCGACGGTGTTGACCCACAGCCGGGTCATCGGGCGCCGGTCGACGTGCAGCCCACCGCCGAGATCGGCGACGAGCACGCGCTCGTCGCTGCTCGCGAGCCACGCGGTGACCTTGGTGACGTGCGGATCGAGGCCCTTGGCCGCGGCCTCCGCCGCCTGGAGGATCGGCAGGGACTCGTCGATACCCACCTCGGACCACGGGCGCGCGATGCGGTAGAAGTTGCCCTCGGGCCGCAGCGCGTACTGCGCGGGGAGCCGACCCGGCGCGCCGTTCGCGATGGCCGCCGCGGTGCGGGCCGCCGCGAGCATCGCGTCGAGCGTGAGGTCCTCGGTGTAGGCGTAGCCGACCTGGTCGCCGACCACGACGCGCAGCCCGACGCCCTGGTCGATCGTGCTGGACGCCTCGCTGATCAGGCCGTCCTCGAGCTTGGCGCTGGTGGAGCGCGTGTGCTGGAAGTACAGGTCGGCGAAGTCGGCCCCGCGCGCGGTGAGCTCCGCGAACACCCGATCGAGCAGCGCCGCGTCGACGCCGAACCACGTCGCGAACGGGTTGTCGGGGAGCTCGCGGGCACCGGCGGCGCCGATCGCGCCCCCCTTCGCGCACGCGGCGACGAACGACGGCATCGACACGAGGGCGAGCCCCGAGGCGGACGAAAGCAGAAGATCACGGCGACTCAAGGCCACGGAGCACCCCCAACGGAACGAGCCGGACGAATCTAGCAGATGGCCGAAAACGTCGCATCGCGGCGCGCGCCCGTTGACCGAAAGAGACAGCCGTGGCCACCGCGGGATAGACCCCGCGCGTGCGCCGCCCTTCGCCGATCCATGAGCCGCTCGTCGCAGACGGCGTCCTGCGCCCGACCCACCTCGAGGTCGACCTGGACCGCCTCGCAGCGAACTTTCGCGCGATCCAGGCGCACGTCGGCGACGCCGGGGTGATGGCGGTGCTCAAGGCGAACGCCTACGGGCACGGGCTGGTGCCCATCGCGCAGCTCTACGAGCGCCTCGGCGCCCCCTACCTGGGGCTGGCCTACCTCGAGGAGGCCCTCCGCGTACGCGAGGCGGGCGTGGCCACCCCGATCCTGGTGATGGGCGGCATCCTGGGCAGCCAGATCCCGCTGTTCGTGCAGCACGACCTCACGCTCACCGCGTCGTCGGTCGACAAGCTGCGCGCGGTCGAGGCGTGCGCAGCGTCGCTCGGCAAGCGTGCGAAGGTGCACCTGAAGATCGACACGGGGATGGAGCGGCTGGGCGTGCACTGGTACTCGGCGGACGCGCTGCTCGAGGAGAGCCTCGCGTGCCAGCACGTCGACGTCGAGGGCATCTTCAGCCACTTCGCGACCGCCGACGAGGAAGACCTGGGCTTCGCGCGGCTCCAGCTCGAGCGCTTCCTCGAGGTCGTGTCCTTCTACGAGCGGCGCGGGCTGAAGCCCCCGCTGCGGCACATCGCCAACTCCGGCGGCGTGGCCCAGCTCCCCGCGTCCCACCTCGATCTGGTGCGCCCCGGCATCCTGCTCTACGGGATCTACCCGTCCGATGCGTGTCGCCGCAGCGTGCCGGTGACGCCCGCGATGACGTGGAAGAGCCGCGTCGTCTACTTCAAGGTCGTCCGCCCCGGCAACCCGGTCAGCTACGGGTCCACCTGGGCGCCCGACCACCTCGTGCGCGTGGTCACCGTGCCAGTGGGCTACGGCGACGGCTACCCGCGCGCGATGTCGGGGCACGCCCAGGTGCTGATCGGCGGCAAGCGCTACCCGGTGGTCGGCCGGATCTGCATGGACCAGGTGATGGTCAACATCGAGTGGGACACCGCCTACAACGGCGACGAGGTGCTGCTGCTGGGCGGCGAGGGCCCCGACGCGGTGCGGGTCGAGGATCTCGCGGCGTGGGCCGGCACGATCCCCTACGAGATCCTCACCGGGATCAACACGCGTGTTCCGAGGATCTACGTCGGGATCTCGTGATCTCCGACGTACACCGACCCGCTCTGGAGGTCCACGCGCGTCGGCAGCACCGCGAGCTTGCCGCGGCGCCACCAGAACACCTCGGGCGACAGCGGGCTCGGGCGCGGGACCATCTCCTGGATGTCCGCGCTCCACGGCGCCTCGGGCGTGTGGTGGTACGCGCACGCGGCGGTCATCGCGAGCGCGCCGATCGTCGCGTCCACGGCGTCGCAGGTGTTCAGCAGGTGCACGTAGAGCGTGCTGCGGGTGGGCATCGCGACGAGCAGCCCGGCGGCGGGCTCGTACCACTGCCCCTCCGCCTTCCCGACGACGTTCGCGTCGATCCAGGCCTCGAGCTGGAACAGCCAGGTGGCGACCCACGGGTTGCCGCCGCGCAGCACCCAGATCGTCGCCCCGTCGCCCGTCCGACGCTGCTCGAGCAGCCCGAACCCGCCCACCAGCTGCTGCGCCGCGAGCGCGAACACCTCGGCCGGATCGCGTCCGCCGAGGCGCCCGATCGTGAGCACCTGCATGTCGAGGTCGTCCTGCCACGCGGGCACGACGACCAGATCCGCGGTCAGCGGCCGCGCGACGTAGCCACGCCGACGCGCCTCGGCGGCCGCGGCAAGCTGCAGCCGAAGCTGGACCGACCTGCCGCGGAACCGCATCGCGCGATCACGCCCAGCGGCGGCGACGGAGCCCGAAGCCGAAGGTGGTGAACAGCATCAGCGCGAACGGCCCGGGGCCCGACAGGTTGCGCGCGTCGCACCCGCCCCCGCAGTCGGTGCCGCCGCCCGACGGATCGGGGTCGGTGCTGCCGCCGTCGCCCGTGCCGCAGCCCTCGTCGATGCGTCCGTCGCAGTTGTTGTCGATCCCGTCGCAGATCTCGACCGCGCCGGGGTGGACGAAGCGGTCGGCGTCCCGGCAGTCACCGGGGCTCGACGCGTAGCCAGCGGGGCGGCTGCACGCCTCGATCGTGTCGTTGGTCCGCCCGTAGTTGTCCCCGTCGCCGTCCGCGTAGAACAGCGTCGGCGCGTTGCCGTTCGGGCAGGCGTCCCAGCCCATCACGGAGTCCACGACGTCGCAGAAGTCGCTCCACACGGGGCTCTCCTCGGTGTCGTTGCTGACCCCGGACTGGGGGCACGCCTCGTCGGCCGACCACTCGACCCACTGCGCGCCGCGGCCGGTGGAATGGGCGTAGGCCCGGAACGGATCGTAGCCGCCGTTGCGCGCCCGGAACACGACCGGCTCGGCGCAGGTGTCGGCGTCCTCGGCGTCCTCGGCCTGCTCGGTCGCGTAGTCCATGACGATGTCGTACATCGCGCCGGTGGTCGAGTTCCAGCAGCAGGTCTTGGACTGGTTGTAGACCAGCTCGGCCAGCACGTAGTCGTCGAGCACGCGGTACTGGCGGTCGACCTGCTCCTTGCTCCAGCCCCACTGGCTCGACATCAGCGCGTAGAGGTCGTCGAACGCCTCCTCGCGGCGCTGGCGGTTGGCGCACGACGCCGGGCGGAGGCGCAGGTTGGCCCGCGCGATCTCGATGCGATCGAGGATGACGTCGCGCTGCTCGGTCGGGGTGAGGTTGCCGAGGATCTGCTGGAAGGTCGCAGGCCGCGCCTCGATGGCCGGGTAGTCGTTCGACGCGATCCACTCGGTGCGGTCGACCACCGGGACGATCGCGGTCCAGTACCCGTTCGAGACGACCGGCGTGCGCCAGCGCTTCACGCCGCCGCCGAGGCGGCTGTAGGCGGTGCCGCTGCTGTCGAGCGCGCCGCTGCCGGCATAGTCGGACGTGAAGTAGCTCTTCGACAGGTTCGCGCTGTACCAGCGCGGCTGGATGCGCGGCATCGAGCCGAACACGAACTGCGCGTCGAGCTGACCGAGACCGAGCTCCTCGACCTCCTTGATCACCATCGCGTGGCCGATGCCCTGCGACTGCCAGCGGTGCAGCAGCACGTCACCAGGGCGGATGGCGCCCGGCTTGAGGTTCCACATGTTGTTCACGCTGGCGAGGTGCATCGACCCATGCCAGGTGAGCAGCCGGACCAGGAAGTGCCCGACCCGCTTGTTCAGGAAGACCTCGTCGAAGTAGGCGCCCGCGTACTTGTCGGGCCCGAGGAACGTGTTGTAGTCGTCCTTCTGGCTGGTCAGGTACTTGGTCGCGAGCGTGCCATCGCTGGGCCAGTTCGCCACGATGTAGGCGTTGGTGCGGCCGGCGAACGACGCGGTGTGGTCGGTGTACTGCGTGCCGTAGCGCGGCGTGTTCGTGACCCGGGTGCCGTTCGCGTCGACGACGCCGAAGTGCCCGCTGAAGATCGTGCCCGAGGTCGACGAGTACGCGCTCATGAAGAACGGCAGCTCGTACCAGGACGCGAACGCGGTGCGCAGGAACATCGCCAGCTCGGCGCACTCGAGCCGCGGCGACGGGAGCTTCTTGCCCCACGGCGTGATCAGCTCGACCGTCATGTGGCCGTCGTCACCGGTGACCGGGCCCATCAGGTCGACCCACGCGGCGTACTTCTCGTCCCAGGTCAGCCCGCTGTTGGACGACCACGCCATGCCCGGCTCGTTCGTGACCTGATGCCAACTGCGGCTGACCGTCCACACCTCGGACTGCGACGACAGGCCCGAGGTCTTCGGGCCGCGGTACTCGAAGCCGACCGAGCGGTTGCCCGGCTCGACGTCGAGGATCTCCTTGTCGCCCTCGACGATGAACTCGCCCTCGGCGAGCGGGTCGGTGGAGACGTCGGCACAGCCGACCATCACGACGGCGATGAACGCACAGAAAACACGGTGCAACATAGCGACCTCACAACGTAGAGCGGGTCCAGAGGGACCGACGCGGCCCCATTATGCGCTCGATGTCGCGCACGCAAGCCGACGATACGGCCGACGCGTGGTAGACACCCCCTGGGAGGGACTTCATGGAGCATCGTAGCCGGGTCACCGCGGACAACAAGGCCTCTGTGCTGCGCTACCGCCTCACACCGGGCAGCACGGCCCAGTACGAGGTCCGGCTGGACCTGCACATGGAGGTGCGCACGAGCCCCGAGGCCGAAGCCGAGGTGCTGCAAGCCCAGATCACCACCGACATCGACTTCGAGGTCATCCGGCTGCGAGACGACGGGCTCGCGGCCGTACGCGTGCACAGCCGCGACACGAGCATGTGGGTGACCAGCGACTCGACGCTGGGCGAGGAGGACGTCTCCGAGCCGCTCTCCGGTCTGCCCAAGGCCATCCTGCTCGACGACCGCGGCAACTCGACGCCGCTGAACGATCTCGTCGACTTCGAGGTCGCGCGACCCGACGACAC
>CAYQSE010000055.1:0-20386 GCA_964419905.1 uncultured Enterobacteriaceae bacterium | reverse complement strand
GAGGTCGAGATCGAGCGTCACTTCGGGCGCACGACGGTGCGCATCCACGCCGAGCGGCGGCGCTGAACCCTTGGCGCCGCTGCACGGGCTGAAGGTCCTCGACTTCACGCAGAACCTCCCGGGCCCCTACGCGACGCTCTGCCTCGCGTCGCTCGGCGCCGACGTCGTGAAGGTCGAGCCCCCGCGCGGCGACCCAGGCCGGTGGGCGAGCGGCCTGTTCGCGCAGGTGAACCGCGGAAAGCGCAGCGTCGTGCTCGACCTGCGCGCGCCCGAGAGCCGTCCGGCCCTCGACGCGCTGATCGGCTGGGCGGACGTCCTCGTCGAGGGGTTCCGGCCCGGTGTGATGGATCGACTGGGCGCAGGCTGGGAGCGCGCGTCGGCGCTGAACCCGCGGCTGATCTACTGCGCGATCAGCGCGTTCGGCCAGGAAGGGCCGCGCCGCGACGAGCCCGGTCACGACCTGAACCTCCAGGCGCTGACCGGCGCGTGCCACCTCGAGCGCGACGCGCGCGACGCGCCGCGCCCGCTCGTCCTCCCCATCGCCGATCTCTCCGCCGCGCTCGCGGCGGTGGCGAGCATCAACGCCGCGGTGGTCGGGCAGGCCCGCACCGGACAGGGCGCCCGGCTCGACATCGCGATGAGCGACGCGCTGCTGTCGTGGACCACGCTGTGGAGCGACGGCGTCGATCTCGCGGGCCCGGTGCGCGACGCGCCGGTGCCGGGCTTCCTGAGCGGCCCGCTCGCCGCGCGACTCGACCGCGAGCGACTCTACGCCCTGCCCCACTACGGCCTGTTCAGCTGCCGCGACGGCCGCTGGCTGGCCCTCGGCGTCGTCGACGAGGGCCACTTCTGGCGCGCGCTGTGCGAGTCCCTCGGGCTCGGTCGGCTCGCGCGGCTCGGCCTCCCGGCGCGCGTGGTGGGCGGTGCCGCGATCCGCCCGCTGCTCGCGGCCGTGCTGCGCACCCGCAACCGCGATGTATGGCTCGCGCGCCTCGTCGCGGCCGGGGTGCCGGCGACGCCGGTGCTCACCCCGGACGAGGCGCGGCGTGACCCGCAGGCGCGCGCGCGCGGGATCGTTTCCGAGACGGCGGTGCGCGTGCCGCTGCACGGCGCGACGATCCCCACCACGCCGGCACCTGCGCTCGGCGAGCACACGGACTCCACCCTCCGCGCGCTCGGCGTCGGGGTTACGCTCACCCCGTGAACCTCACGGATCTACGCCATCTCCTGGTGCACGTCCCCGCCGACCGGCTGGGGCGGCTCTACGATCAGCACCGGGCGGCCAAGGGCGCCGAGAACATCGACGCGTTCCTGGACTTTCTCCTCGATCGCGGCGTGATCGACGCGCAGACGTACCGCGCGCTCAACGAGCCCACCCACGTGGGGATCACCGAGCTGCCCGAGGACGTGCTGCCGCAGGGCGCTCGCGCATCCGGACGCAGCAGCTTCGAGGTCCGAGGCCTGCTGGGTCGCGGCGCGATGGGCGAGGTGCGGGTCGCGCGCGACCGCGCCCTGTACCGCAAGGTCGCCTACAAGACGATGGGCACGCGCTACACCGGCAAGCAGATCGAGAAGCGCTTCCTCGCCGAGGCACGGATCACCGCGCAGCTCGACCATCCGAACATCGTGCCGGTCTACACCCTCGAGCGCGACGAGAAGGGCGCGCCGGCCTACGCGATGCGCCTCGTGCAGGGGCGCACGTTCCGGCAGCTCTTCGACGCCGCGCGCGCGCAGGCCAAGGAGGGCCCCCCCGACCGCGACCACCGGCTCGCGACCCGCCTCGAGCACTTCCTCAAGGTCTGCGACGCGATCGCGTACGCGCACAACAAGGGCGTGCTGCACCGCGACCTGAAGCCGGCCAACGTGATGATCGGGCGGTTCCACGAGGTCTACGTGATGGACTGGGGGCTCGCCAAGCTGGTCGGACGCCCGGACCCCCGCGACGGGTCCGACAGCGGCGATCAGACCTCGCGCGTGCAGATCACCGAGGACGGCGAGACCGGCTACGAGCGCACGCGCATGGGGCAGATGGTCGGCACGCTCGCGTACATGGCGCCCGAGCAGGCGCGCGGCGAGGTGGACGACCTCGGACCGGCGGTCGATCAGTTCGCGCTCGGGCTGATGCTCTACGAGGTGCTCACGCTGCGGCACCCCTACCTCGGGGACGACCAGAGCGGCGCGCCGCCGTGGCTGGCCGAGCGCGTGAAACACGCACGGCTCCTGCCCCTCGACTGGCGACAGACCAGCGAGCGCGTCGATCCCGCGCTGCTGGCGATCCTGCGACGGGCCACGTCGTGCGCGGTCGCGGATCGCTACGCGTCGGTAGAGCACCTCGCGCGCGACCTCCGCCGCGTGCAGCGCGACGAGGCGCCCCACGCGCTGCCCGACGACGCGCTGCGCGCGGGGCGGCGCTGGCTCCGCCACAACACCGTGCTCGCGGTCGGCGTGGCGGCGGCGCTGGTCGTCGGCAGCATCGGCGCGTCCGCCTATGGCCTGCGGGGCCAACAGATCGCGCTGGCGGAGCAGCGCGTGACGCTCGAGGCATCCCAGAAGGTGACCTCGGAGCGCATGGCCCGAGTGGGCGCGCACGCCAGCCGCATCGACAACGACTTCCTGTTCTACGAGGGCTCGGTGGAGGGGCTGTCCGCCGCGGCGCTGCACGCGCTCACCTTCGGGACGGCCGGCCCGGGTGGCCTCATCCACTGGTCCACGCTGGGCGATCCCGCGCGCGCGCCCGCCGGCATGACCCGCAGCCCCGGCTATCGCAGCGAGATCAACCTGTTCCACCCGACGTGGGCGGCCGCCCCCGGTGTCGACGCGGCGCGGGTCGAGTCGATCCTCGGCAAGCTGTCGACGCTGCGCGGACGGATGCGCCACATCCTGTTCACGACGCCCTCGGGGCTGGCCACCTCGCTCGCCGAGCGACGGCTGCCGATCGAGTGGGTGTTCGTCGCGCTGGAGAGCCCGGGAATGATCGTGCTCTTCCCCGGTGCCGCCGGAGAGCTCGACGCGTCCTACGACCCGCGCGAGCGGCCCTGGTACCGCGAGACGATCGGCACGACGGGGCGGAGGTGGGGCACGCCGTTCGACGACGCGATGGGCCAGGGCCTGGCCATCGCGTGCACCGAGGCGCTCTACGACGATCGCGGCACGTTTCTCGGCGTGGCCGCGATCACCCTGCACCTCGAGGACGTGATCGCGACCTGGCTCCGCCCGCTGCTCGATCCTACGCACGCGCTGCACCTGCCCGACGCGACGAGCGCCACGCTCCTCGACGCGGATGGCGGCTTGCTCGTGCGGTCCACGCCTACCGGCGATCGGGTCGTTCGCGCCGCCGAGCCATCCGAAGCGCGCCCCGACCCGGCCTCCTTCCTGCCCGCGGCCGCGCTGGTGGGGCTGTCCAACACCCCCACGGGCGCCGTGACCAACGACGAGGGCGAGTGGGTCTGGTCGCGCCTCGAGCACCTCGGCTGGACGCTCATCGTCCACCTCGACCCGAAGTCCACCAAGGAGACCCGATGATTCGCGCCCTGCCACTGCTGCTGCTGACCGCCTGCGGAGTGTCCGAGGACGCGTTTCCCCGCGCGTACGCCCGCGCGATGTGCGCGCGGATGGCCGAGTGCCAGCGCGGCGAGTACGACCAGCAGTACGACGCGCGCGCCGACTGCGTAGAAGCCTGGGCAGACGTCGTGGACGGCGTGCTGGATGCCGCCGATCTGTTGGGCGCGACGTATTCTCCGACCGGAGGTTATCAATGCATCACGGCGCTCCGAGGCGCGACGTGCGCCGAGGCCGTCGACCTCGACGTGAGCTGTGAACTCTTCGAGTGAGAGGTAGTTGATGAAGGCCACCACCCTGATCCCGCTCGCGCTGCTCACGGCGGCGCTGACGCACGCGCCCGCCGCCGACGCCATCGAGCTCGCCAACCCGATCCGCTCCGCGGGCAGCTGGGGCATCGGCTTTGGCGGCGGCAGCCGGGTCTCCGGCATCTCCGCGAAGTACTTCGCGTCGAACACGATCGCCATCCAGGGCGTCGTCGGGGCGTGGGGCTACAACCGCGCCTACGGGCCGTACTGGCCCGCCGGGTCGACCTACCGCACCGGCGTCGGGTTCAACGTCGACCTGCTGTTCGAGCTGCCCACGATCGCCACCGCGGGCGACGTGATGGAGCTCGGCTGGTCGGTGGGTCCCGGGGTGCTGCTCGGCATCGGCGAGCCGTTCGCCGTCGGCGCGATGGGCGTGCTCGGGCTCGAGTTCAACTTCATCCCGGTGCCCATCGATCTGGTGATCGAGTACCGCCCCACGCTCTACCTCACCCCCGGTCCGGGCTTCGATCCAGTGAACTTCGGCGGCCACGTCCGCATCTACTTCAACTGAAACGATGGCGAAGTTCAAAGGGCATTTCCACGCCACCTACGCGGTGGACGCGCCGCTCGAGGCGACGCGCAACCACCTCGCCGACCTCGACGCGGTGGTCGCCCACTACGGCGACACGCTCGAGCGCGGCGAGCCGCGCGGCGACGGCGTCCTCGCGCTGTGGCTGCGCGAGCAGAACTACGGCGTGACGCGCTACCGGGGGCACTACGTGTGCCGGTGGGAGGTCGTCGATCCGCACACCGTGCGCTGGCGCACCGAGCCTGGGCACAACCTCGACTCGTCGGGCACGGCGAAGTTCTCGGCGCTGCCCGACGGGCGCACGCGCATGGACTACGACATCACCCTGGTGCTCGACATCGACGTCGGACGGCTGCTCGCCGGGGTGATCGGCGGCATCGTGTCGCAGGCGGTGGCGCGCGAGGCGCGCGCGTACGTCGAGCGCCTCGTCGCGAGCGTGCCGCGGGGATAGTCCCGCCGCGTGAGCGACCCCATGCCGATCACCGACGTCGACGCGCTGGCCGCGATCGATCTCGGATCCAACTCGTTCCACATGCTCGTGGCCCGGTCCGTCGACGGGCAGGTCGTCGTCGTCGACGCGATCAAGGAGCGGGTGGCGCTCGCGGCGGGGCTCGACGCCTACAAGTTCCTCACCGGCGAGGCGCGTGCGCGCGCGCTCGCCTGCCTCGGCCGGTTCGGGCAGCGCATCGCCGGGATCCCGAACGCGAAGATCCGCGCGGTCGGCACGAACACGCTGCGCCAGGCGCGCAACGCGCGGGAGTTCCTCGACGACGCCGAGGCCGCGCTCGGCCACGACATCGAGGTCATCGCGGGACGCGAGGAGGCGCGGCTCGTGTTCCTCGGCGTCGCGCACACGCTGGGGCCCTCCGAGGAGCGGCGGCTCGTCGTCGACATCGGCGGCGGCTCCACCGAGTGCATCATCGGCATCGGCTTCGAGCCGCTGCTGCGCGACAGCCTGTTCATGGGCTGCGTGTCGTGGACCACGAAGTACTTCGGCGACGGGCGCATCACCCGGGAGCGGTTCGACAAGGCGGTGATAGACGCCTCGCTCGAGATCCGGCCCATCGAGCGCGCCTACCGCGACCTCGGCTGGTCGCTCGCCGCCGGATCGTCCGGGACGATCAACGCGATCGAGCAGATCCTGATCGACAACCGGTGGAGCGACGACCGGATCACGCTGGCCGGGCTGAAGAAGTTCCGCGACGCGGTGGTCGCGCAGGGCACCATCGACCGCCTGCACATCGCCGGGCTCAAGCCCGACCGCCAGCCCGTGATCGTCGGCGGGCTCGCGGTGCTGTTCGCGGTGTTCGAGGTGCTGCAGATCGCACAGATGCGCGCCAGCACCGGCGCGCTGCGCGAGGGATTGATCTACGACCTGCTCGGCCGCATCGCGCACGAGGACGTCCGCGACCGCACGATCGAGCGGTTCATGGAGCGCTACCAGGTCGACCGCGAGCAGGCGTCGCGCGTCGACTTCACCGTGGCGCGCCTGCTCGCGGACGCCGCGGGGCCGTGGGATCTGGACGGCGACTACCCCGAGCGGCTGCTCGGGTGGGCGGCGGCGCTGCACGAGCTGGGGCAGACGCTCACCTACAGCGGCTTCCACAAGCACAGCGCGTACCTGATCGAGAACTCCGACATGCCCGGGTTCTCGCGCGACGATCAGCTCGCGCTCGCGACGATCGTGCGCACGCACCGCCGCAAGCTCAAGCGCCGCCTGTTCCGGGTGCTGCCGCGCGACAAGCAGCGCATGGCGCTGCGGCTGTGCGTGCTGCTGCGCCTCGCCGTCGTGCTCAACCGCGAGCGGCGCGAGGACACCGTCGCCGACGTCCACCTCACGGTGAAGGGCCGCAAGCTCGCGCTCACCTTCCCGCCCGGCTGGCTCGACAACAACCCGCTCACCCGCGCCGACCTGCTGGTCGAGGCCGCCACGCTGCGCGCCGCCGGCTACGCCCTCGTCGCCGCGTAGGCGCTCGGGCTCCTCCCCTGCCCCTCGGTGAGTGTTCGACCAGGGACATCATCGCGCACCACGCCGATGTCCTCCAGGCGTACGGACAGAAACCTAAACGAGCCAGGACACGGGGTGGTCACGCGTCGAATACAACGGCGCCATCCGCCACGACTGGCACCTGCCGTCCCAGGCAGGCCTCACGAGCCGCTTGACCGAGCTCGGCCGTCTGTGTCGAAATCCACTCAGCAGGGGGATTACATCGGATGAGACCATCGTGGCGTAGCCTGGCCGCCCAGTGCGTGGGGGTGCTGTTCATCACACCAGGTATCGTCGCGTGCAGTAGTGGCCCACAAGGGCCCCCCGAAGCCCAGCCGGAGGGTGTCGACGAGCGAAGGCCTACGAATCCGGCAGAGGTGGCCGACGACGTGTGGGTGCGGGAAGTTGTCGCAACGCCCTTGCGGCTCGAACAGGACACGACCGCGATCGTCTGGACGGATCCGTCCCTCTACCGGTCCGCCAAGTATCTCCAACAGATGATCCTCCAATCCACCGGGATCACGTTCCCCGTTCGGGACCAGCAGCAGCGTAGGGAGATGGCCGCGATCGTGCTGTCCATCGACCCCCAGTCGCACAGCACCGCGAGGGAAGCCTTCTCGATCACCTTCCCCACAGGCTCGGGGATAGCCATCTCAGGTGCGACGACCCTGGCGACCGAGTTCGGCGTCTACGACTTCCTGGAGCGGGATCTCGGCGTCCGATGGCTCTATCCGAGTCCCGACGGAACCATCGTGCCTCAGGTGGGCCCTCCAGCGGGGTCACCAGGCCCGCGATTCCTCCTGGTACACAATCGGCCTCGCCATGAGGCGCCTGCGTTCACCTATCGCGCGATCAACGGAAGCTACTCGTCGCTCCCCGTGAACTCGGAGATGCCGCGCTGGCTCAAGCGCATGCGTCTCACGGACTCCCCGGCGCTCGTCGTCGATCCCGACTCCAGGGCACCCGCTCTGTTCGAAGGGTGGTGCGACGAATCCTGTCCGAAAGGTGTTCCCTTTTTCCCCAGTGCGGGCGCCACTCCACTACACGACACCTTCCATCACAACATGGTGAGGATCTTCCCGGTCGCCGAGTATCGGGAGAGCCACGAGATCATCTATCCGTTGAAGAACGGCGTTCGCACACCTGCTCTGGGCGCAAACACATCGCATGACTGGCAGCCCGTCATGGACGGAGAAGGCGGAGAACTCAGCCGCGACATCGCGGTATCGTACTTTCTCGAGCAGTTCTCGGACGATGCGAGTTGCCCGGACTGCGGGCCGTCCTGGGCCAGCGTCGGCATCAACGACTCGAACAACTGGGGGGATGCCGCGCTCGCCGGGCGCCCGCGCAACTCCTTGGGCCATGCCCACCTCTCGGAATACTACTTCCAGTGGGTCAACCAGGTCGTCACCGAAGTGGTGGCGCACCACCCGAGTGCGCGATTTGGTGCGCTCGCGTATCGAAACCTCATCGACCCGCCCTGGCCAGACGGCGGAGGGGGCGCTGTGGACTTCGAGGTCTGGGACGAGCGCGACGTCACGTCTAAGGGTGCCTACCCGGCGCCACAGCGCATCCACCCGAACGTGACACCATTCGTGACCTACGAACGTTCGAGGTGGGCAGACCCCGATCTGCGCGCGCGAGATGAGCTTCGCACCCTTGCCTGGTCCGAGGCGACGGGGACCCACGCCTACTACGACTATCTCTTCGGTGGGGGATGGTTGGGGTGGACCAACCGCGAGGCCTACACCATTCCACGGATGCACCCCAGGTTGATGAGCGAATACTTGAGGTTCGGAGCTGATCACGGCGTGACCGGCTACTACGCCGAAGCGTATCCCGACGAGACATGGATCGAGGGGCCGAAGCTCTACATCCTCGCCAAGCTGCTGTGGGATCCCCAGCTCGATGTCGAGCTGGAGCTCGACCGGTGGTATCGCGCCGCAGTCGGCCCGAGCGCTGCACCGTACCTGAAGGCGTACTTCGACTTCTGGGAGGATTACTGGGTTCACAGAATCCCAGAGACCTACTGGTTCCAGGCGAACAACCACCAGTTCGAATACTTGAGCTTCGTGCACGATGGATATCTGGATGCGCTGACATTGGAAGACCTCGACAGCCTCGCAGCGCTGATGACCGAGGTCGAGCTCCGCACCACCGGAACCGAGCACGAGGCGCGCGGCGCCGGCTTGGTGAGCGGCTGGCGGATCGTCGAAGGTCGTATCCGTGATCACGTCCACTTCATCGACAGGGACGCGCCGCCGCCGGAGTACGAGCGCATCTTCGCCCAGGGTGACGCCAGCGGGCCATGGAGCGGCTGGTCGCGCTACTCGGAAGAGCTCTCGTCGGCCGCAGCGTGCGACACCAGCGAGTTGGGCATCGTTCGATTGAACCTGCGCCCCGACGACCCGGAGCGGGAATCGCTGTCGATGTGCACAATCGATGTGCCGCTGGATCCCGGGCGCAAGTACTTCCTCCGCGCCGAGATCGGAACTTCAGAGGCGGTGGATGGGCGCGAAGCGCGCGCCGAGATCTACCTTCGCTGGAGAGACGGTGGGCCAAACAGTCACCTTAAAGGGGGGGCCGAGGTGGAGCGGTGGGTCGGCGGCAAGTCGCCTGATGGCACGTCCGATGCGGTTCGCGTCGTGGCCCCCGTTATCGTCCCGTCACTGGACCGATTCATCCATCCCCCCCAGGACGGCAGGCCCCGGCTCGTGATTCGAACGGACCTTTACGGCTACGTCGCGGGTGAGGCGTGGATTCAGAACATCGAAATCTGGGCCTCCGACGACCATCCGTAGCAGGAGGCTTCGCCGGCCACGGGTGGTTGATGGTCCCCGACCCCGTCTTCCATCCTCTCGCCTGCGAGACGTCGCGGGCGGGCAGCTTGGTTGCGTCGGGGCTGGTGGTCGACTATTGGTTTAGCCACTTAGCCAAACCAGGGGCCCACGTTGGAGAAGATCGCCGCGCCGCGCGCAGTCGACCTCGTCGCTCAGCGGCTCCGCGAGGCGATCCTCGCTGGCGAGCACGCGGCGGGCGAGCGGCTCCCGCCCGAGCGGGAGCTGGCCGAGGCGCTCGGGGTGTCGCGGCTCACGCTGCGCGCCGCGCTGTCCCACCTCGAGGCCGAGGGGCTGGTGCGGGCGCGGCAGGGCTCTGGGGTCACGGTGCTCGACTACCGCACCGAGGCGGGCGTAGAGCTGCTGCCCCACCTGCTCGCTCGCGGTGACCTCGCGCTCCTCGGTCCCCTGCTCCAGCTTCGCCGGGCGGTCGCCGTCGAGGCGGTCGCCACCGCGATCGCGCGCGCGACCGACGCCGACCTCGACGCGCTGCAGGCGCTCGCCGACACGCTCGCCGCCGAGCGCGACCCGGCGCGGCTCGCCGAGGGCAACCTCGCGTTCGGGCGCGCCGTCATCCGGCTCTCGGACAACCTGCCGCTGGAGCTGCTGTTCAACACGGTCGCGCGGGTCTACCGCGCCGACGCGCGCGCCGCCGGCGCGCTGCTCGCCGATCCGGACGCGGTTCGCGCGAGCTTCCCCGCGATCGTCGCGCTGATCCGCCGCCGCGACGCCGACCTCGCCCGCGCCGTCGTCCGCGACCTGCTGACTGCGCTCGACGCCGAGACCCTCGCCCGCCTGGAGACGCCGTGAAGATCGCCTATCGCCTCGTGTTCGCCGCCCTGGTCCTCAACTTCTGGATCCCGGTGCTCGTCTACACGTTTGATCCGGACAGCGCGATCGCGCAGTTCGTCGCGCTCGGCGAGCTGCTGGGCGCAGCGCCCTACCCGTATGCCGAGCAGAGCATGTTCTGGCGCGTGCTCGGCACCGCCAACGTCGCCACGCTCGGCTTCCTCTGCCTGCTCGTCGGGCTCGACGCCCAGCGCTGGAAGGGCGCCATCCTGCCGGTGGCCTACCTCAAGAGCATGGCGGTGCTCGGGTGGACGATGGCGTTCTTCGCCGAGGGCCTCCCACAGTACGCGGTGGCCGCGATCTTCGACTTGATCACGGTCGGGCTGATGGTCGGGTTCGGGCACGCGGGCGCGCGGGCGCTCGCGGCGGAGCGCGCCGCGTGAGCGTCCCGTGGCCCTACTTCCTGTTCATCCGACGGCCGCGGGTGGCCCAGGCGAACCTCCGCGCGCTGCACGCCCGCGGGGTCACGCCCGGCGTGCCCACCCCGTTCCAGATGGCGATGGGCGTGCTGTACATGGCCTACCGCCTGGTGTTTCGCAGCGACACGGTGGGCCTCGAGACGCGGATGCCGGTGCGCGCCACCCGGGCCGCGCGCTGGCTGCAGTACCGCCCGATCCGGTTCTGGTTCCTCGCGTGGGAGCGCGTGATCAACCCGTTCGACCTCACCGGCTTCGGCAGCCGGCGCGACTTCCTGATCCGCCACGTGCTCGGCGCGCACCACGCCGGCGACGACGCGATCTACGACATGACGCTGCTGCGCGCGCACGACGGGGCGCTCGACGCGCTACGGGCGCGCGCGCAGGCGGTGGTCGACGGGCGCACCCGGCACGACCGCTTCCTGCGCGACCTGTGCGTCTACGAGGGCTACCACGCCAACCTGCTTCGGGTGCTCGACGCGGTGGAGGGCGGCCAGGACCGCCCTGACGACGCGCGCATCCCCACCGACACGAGCCTGCCGGCGTTCGTCGCGTGGTGCCTCGCGCAGCCGCCGACCTTCGCCGACGCGCTGCGCGCGCGCCGCGTCCGCCTCGACCCGCGCTGAGCGCGACCGTCCGCACGCCACGCTCACGCCGGCGCGACGCGCACTGGCACCCCGTTGAGCACCGCGTTGCCGCTCGGCACGTCGAGCGGACCCGGATCGGTCAGCACGTTCACGTTGACCCCGGGCCGCGCGCGCGCGACCCGCTGCCCCGACGCCGGCTCGTGCCCCCAGCCGTGCGGCAGGCTGACGACGCCGGGCATCACGGCGTCGGTGACCTCCACCGGCGCGACCAACGACCCGACCGCGCTGTCCACCCGCGCCTGCCCGTCCTGAACCAGCCCGTGCCGCGCGGCGTCGTCGGGGTGCACCTGGAGCGTGCACCGATCGCGGCCCGCGACCAGCGCCGGCTCGTTGTGCATCCACGAGTTGTTCGAGCGCAGGTCGCGGCGCCCGCTCAGCCCGAGGCCCGTGATCGGGGCGTCCAGCGCGGCCGCCAGCCGGCGCAGCTCGTCGGCGATCAGCGGCGGCGCGAGGTCGATCGCGTCGACGCGCATCCGCCGCGAGAGCCCCGGCTTCAGCGGGCCGAGATCGAGCCCGTGGGGGTGCGCCGCGAGCTTGCCCAGCGACAGGCGGTGCGGGCTGCGTGCGCCATACGGGCCGGTGCGGATCAGCACATCGAGCAGCCGCGCCTCGCCGAGGCGCGTGGCGGACTCGATCAGCAGGCGGCGGCGCCACGGCACCCGCCCCCGCGCCACGCCGCGCGCCAGCGCGCCGAGGATCGCGAAGTCGGAGCGCTCGCCCTCGGGGACCGGCATCGGAGCCGGCGCGTAGCGCGCGACGTTGCGCACCATCGTGTGCGCGAGCGCGAGATCGAAGTGGGCCCGCGCCAGCACGCCGGCTGGCGGCAGGATCAGGTCGGCGTGCCGCGTCGTCTCGTTCAGGTACGGGTCGACCGACACCATGAACTCGAGCCGTCCGAGCGCGTGGCGCAGCGCGTCGGCGCCGGGCGCGCTCAGCGCCGGGTTGCCCGCGATCGTCAGCAGCGCGCGGACGCGCTCGGCGCCGGGGGCCTCGATGTCCTCGGCGAGCGTGGCCACCGGGAGCTCCCCGTTGACCTCCGGCGCGCCGCGCACCAGCGACGCCCAGCGGCCGCGGCTGCCCGGCCCGAGGAGCCGATCCGACGCGGTGAGGTCGACGACGGGCTCGGCGAACAGCACGCCCCCCTCGCGATCGAGGTGATGCGACAGCAGGTTGATCACGTCGACCAACCACGAGCACAGCGTCCCCCACGCCTGCGCGGTCGTGCCGATGCGGCCGTACACGCTCGCGCGCGGGGTGTCGGCGAGCGCGCGCGCCAGCGCGACGATCTCCGTGGCCGCGAGGCCGCTCTGCGCAGCGGCCCGCTCCGGCGTGAACGGCGCGAGCAGCGCGCGCAGCGTGTCCGCGCCGCGAGTCGGGAGGCGGTCGTCCACCGGATCGCCCCGCTCCCCGAGCAGCACGCGCGCCATCGCGGCCAGCACGAACGCGTCGGTGCCCGGCCGGACGAAGTGGTGCGCGTCGGCGACCTTCGCCGTCTCGGTGCGGCGCGGATCCAGCAGCACCACCCGCCCGCCGCGCGCGCGGATCTCCCGCAGCCGCCGCCGGATCCCGGGGGCTGCCATCAGGCTGCCGTTCGACGCGAGCGGGTTCGCGCCGACGATCACCAGCAGATCCGTCCGGTCGACGTCTGGGATCGGGAACAACAGCTGGTGCCCGTAGAGCAGCCAACTCGACACCTGCTTCGGCATCTGGTCGACCGTGCTCGCCGAGTACCGCGCCTGCGTGCGCAGCGCGCGCAGCAGCAGCAGGCCCCCCAGCGTCGCCCCGATGTTGTGCACGACCGGGTTGCCCAGGTAGACCGCGACCGCGCGGGGGCCGTGCGCCGCGCGGATCGCGCCCAGCCGATCGCCCGCCAGCGCGAGCGCCTCGTCCCAGCCCACCTCGACGAAGCCCGTCTCGGTGCGCTTCAGTGGACGGCGGAGCCGGTCCGGATCCTCGTGCAGCGCGCCGATCGCAGCCCCCTTCGGGCAGATGTGACCGCGGCTGAACCCGTCGTCCTCGTCGCCGCGCACCGCGAGGCCCCCGCCTGTTTCCTCGTCCAGCCGCAGCCCGCACATCGCCTCGCACAGCGGGCAAACGGTGAAGCGGCTGTTCATGGGTGTCGGTCCGTGGTTGCGGGTGTACGCTGGGATCGGGTAGACACTACCGCTTTCTCATGCCGATTTCCGATCTGAGGCCTCCCCCGATGCGCTGGCTGCGACCCCTCGCCCTGCTGCTCTTCGCCGGCTGCGGCAACGACACGAACTTCGTGTCGTTCGACGTGCCGCCCGCGGTGGCGATCCTGGTGCCCGACGAAGGGGAGACGTTCGAGCAGCACACGATGGTCGTGTTCCAGGGCCGCGTCGCCGACAACCAGCCCGTCGCCTCGCTGCTCATCGAGTGGTTCAGCTCCATCGACGGGGCGCTGCCCTACATCGACACGCCCGACGCCGACGGCTTCATCGAGGTCGCCACCGCGAGCCTGTCGCCCGGCAGCCACGTCATCACGCTCCGCGCGACCGACGACAACAACAGCCAGGGCGAAGCCCGCGTGCTGATGCACATCGAGGGCGTGCCCGATCACCCCACCATCGAGGTCATCCAGCCGCAGAACAACGGCAACGGCCTCGGCGCGCTCCCCTTCGAGTACATCGTCCGCGTGTCCGACCGCCAGGACGACGTGCAGGACCTCGTCGTCGACTTCGAGACGACCAGCGGCCCCGAGATCGGCCCCATCTGCACGATGGTGCCCAACAGCAACGGCCTCGCCTCCTGCGTCGAGACCCTGCCGATCGGCGACTACCTCGGCAAGTTCACCGTCGTCGACACCGAGGGCTTCGAGGCCAGTCGCAACGTCCAGTTCAGCCTCGTCGACCGCAACGACTTCGACGCCGACGGCGACGGCTTCACCCCCAACGGCGGCGACTGCGACGACAGCAACCCCGACATCTACCCCGGCGCGCCCGAGCTCTGCGACGGCCTCGACAACGACTGCGACCCGCTCACCGGCATCGACGTCGGCTCGCCGTGCTGGGACAACGACGGCGACGGCTACTGCCCCGCCCCCCCGTGCAAGAACGCCAGCGGCCTACTGCCCGACTGCAACGACACCAGCCCGCAGATCTACCCGGGCGCCAACGAGATCTGCAACGGCATCGACATGGACTGCAACGGCCTGATCGATGACGGCACGCAGTGCTGGGACGACGACGGTGACGGGTTCTGCGAGGTGCCGCCGTGCAAGAACGTCACGGGCAGCACCAGCAGCAGCCCGCGCGACTGCAACGACACCAACCCGAACATCTTCCCGGGCAACACCGAGAACTGCGGCACCGCCTACGACGACAACTGCAACGGCCAGACCAACGAACAGGACGCGCTGCAGTGCAACTGGTACTTCTACGACAACGACCGCGACGGCTACGGCGCGCTGGGCACGACGCAGCGCCAGTGCTGGTGCGCGAAGACGGGCGTGTGGAACAGCACGACCAACAACGACTGCAACGACAACGACAACCGGACCTACCCGGGGCAGTCGGGATGGTTCTCGACGCCGGATACGCGCGGCAGCTTCGACTTCAACTGCAGCAACTTTCCAGAGCGTCGCTGGCCGACGACCACCTCGTGCTATTTCGACCCCTTCTCTTGCGAGCAGACCGGCGCGTCGGGCGTCGGCTGGAACAGCACCGTGCCCGCGTGCGGGATGGAAGGCACGTTCGTCGATGACTGCTCGTTCGACTGGTGGTCTTTCGTCGCCCAGTGTCTGGGAGGCGCCGCCGGCCCCTGCCTGGAGTGCTACCTCTACGGAGCCAGTTGTGGCGGCTGCCTCGGTGCCATCGTCGGGACCTGCCCCGGCGCCGCCGCCTGTGATGCCGACGGACCCGAGCAGCGGCTTCAGCAGTGCCATTAGGCTGCGTTGACTCTCCACCTCGTCATCGACGCGCAGGATGGGTGAACGTCCCGCGGACGCGCATGTCTTGCACGACGCTGCTCGTCCTGTTGCTCGCTGCACTCCCCACGACGTCCGGTGCGTTCGACTTCCCCGAGTCCGAGCAGGATCTGACGCTACCGGCGGCAGGCGGACTGGTCGGCACCTGGCGCATCGTCCGCGAGTCCGCACAACAGCTCGAGCTCGACATGATGCGACGGACGGTCGGCGACGACCCGCCGTCGGAGGCTGAGGTCGGGGCCCTCCCGCCCGAGATCCGCGCGACGATCACGCTCCTGCGCGAACGACTCGATGCCGACCCGAGCAGCGCCGCGATGATGCAGGCGATGCTCGAGGAGATGGAGGGTGCGACCCTCTCCTTCGACGGTGCGCGCATCCGAATCGGTATGAGTGCAGCCGCCTTCCATGGCCCGTACACCGTGACGCCGAGCCCAGACGGCAATCTGCGCATTCAGTTCACCGTCGCAGAGCTCGCCCCTCAGACGCTCAACGTGCGCTTCGACGGACCCGACGCGCTGCTCGTGCGGTCGGATGGCGTCAGCAAGCCCCAACGCTACGTCCGCGAGCAGTAGTCGGCGAGCAGGGGTTGTGCCGGAGTGTCGATGACATGCCGGCCAAGGTCGGCCGGCGTCGGGAAACCACCGCGACCGCCCGTCGGAAGTCCCGCCGCAGTAGTCGCGATCGCGGTTGACCCCTCGGGTCCGAAGGTGGGATGGTGTTCGCTACTTCCTCGGAGCGGACGTGGACCCTCGAGCTTTCGCGCTCATCGCGCTGCTGTTCGTCGCGTGTGTGCCGCAGGCGCTGGTGGAGGCCGCCAAGGACCGCGACCGCGACGGCTTCATCGCGTGGCAGCTCGGCGGCCCGGACTGTGACGACGCGGACGCGTCGGTGCACCCGGACGCGAACGAGGTCTGCGGAGACGGCGTCGACAACGACTGCGACGGCGTGATCGACGACGACGGCGTCGGTGCGCTCCAGTGGTATCCGGATCGCGACGGCGACGGATTCGGCGTCGACGAGCCCGTCAGCGCGTGCGCACGCCCGGAGGGCCACGTCGGCAGCCTCGCCAACGGGATCGACTGCGACGACACGCGCGATTGGGTCCATCCTGGCGCCCTCGACGTCTGGTACGACGGCGTCGACGCCAACTGCGACGAAGCCGACGACTACGACCAGGATGGCGACGGCTACCGCGCGCTCGGCGAGCACCCCGACGGGGACGACTGCGACGACACCAACCACGAGGTGAACCCGGGCGAGGTCGAGGTGTGCGGGAACCTCCTCGATGACGACTGCGACGGCACCTCCAACGACTGTGACTGGGCTGGCCTCCTGACCCCCTCTCAGGTTCGAGCGGGAATGATCGACCTGCTCGTCGACCTCGACGACTTCCCGCGTGTCCTGCTGGCCGACCTCACCGGGAACGGACACCCGGAGGTGGTGGTCACCACGCGGGATGGGCGGCTCTTGGCCTACACGACACCCATCAACGGCACGGTCGGTCCATCAGCCGCCTTCCTGACGCTCCAGACCTATGCGCCGCCCGAGTCCATTCCCGCCGATGTGGAGCCGCACCTCCTCCCCGACGTCGATGGAGACGGCGCACCTGAGCTCGTCCTCGACCGCCGCTGGACGAACCAGCCGGGCGATGTGCTGGTCTTCAACAGCCCGCACGACGGGGTCGCCACGACCGCAGATGCCGACCACCGCTACGTCGTCGCACCGGGTCCGAATGGGACGACCTACCTCCCCAACGTCCTGTGGGCCGGCGAACTGGACCCAGGCAGTCCCGGTCTGTTGGTGATCGACAACCCGAACGGCAACGGCGCGATCCTCGCCGACCCGCTTCCCGAGGACGGCGATCTCCACGATGTCGCGAACGGCACGTTCGGCTCAACTGTCACGGGGCGGTTCGAAGGTGCGAGTCGGTTCCAAGACTTCGACGAGGACGGCGTCGATGACTTCACGTTCACCTACTACGACACCGGATCCCAGCGATGGCGTGCGTTGGTCTATGCCGGCGGAGAGGCGACGAGCGTCTCGAGCGTGCTGGGCGAGTTCACCGCCACGGACGGTGTCGTTCCCATTCTCCTGGCCACCACCCGCGACTTCGACCAGGACGGCTTTCTCGACCCCTGCGCGCTGACCTTGACCTTTGGCGAGGGAACCAGCGAGACGTCCTTCAGTTGCGTCAGCGGCCCCATCGATTTCTCCGAGGACTTCTCTGACCCCGACTTCGTTTTTCGGACCGGCCCCGTGCTCAACGCCATGCTCGGATACCCCGCCCTGGGCGACGTGAACGGCGACGGTGCGGCTGACGTCGTCCTGCTCACCATGCTGAACACCGACGGCACGCCGCGCGCAGAGGTGAGCGTATTCTACGGTCCGATCGCGCCTGGGGATCGCGTCGTCACCGACGCGGACGTGCGGATCACCTTGGCCCAAGACCGTATCGGCTCGTCGCTGCTACGCACAGCAGACCTCGACCGCGACGGCTACGACGACATCGTGCTCACGGGCCCGCGCGGCGCGCTGATCCTGTACGGACAGGGACGCTGATCCGCGAACCGGGGCGACAGATTGCCTACCCCCGCTTGCGGGGGCTGCGGAGCTGACGCAGCAGATCCGCGAAGTCCGCGGGCTCGGGGGCCTCGATGACGAGCGGCTTGCCGGTGTCGGGGTGACTGACCACCAGGCGGAGCGCGTGCAGGGCCTGGCGGTGGTGGCGGGGCCCGGGCGGCGCGTCGGGATCGACGTAGAGGCGCTCGCCGATGAGCGGGTGGCCCATGAGCTTGCAGTGCAGGCGGATCTGGTTGCGGCGGCCGGTGGTGAGGCGGACCTCGAGGAGGGTGGCGCCCGGGAGGCGCTCGACGACCTTCCAGCTGGCGCTCGCGAGCACGCCGGCGGGGTGGTTGGAGGTGACGTGCTCCTGGATGAGCGCGCGGGGGTTCCACGCCATCCAGTGCGACCACAGGCCCTCGTCGCCGTCGACCTCGCCGAGCACGATGGTGCGGTAGACGCGCTCGGGCGTGCGCTGGCGGAACTGGCCGCGCAGGGACTCCGAGGCGGCCTCGGTCTTGGCGAGGAGGACGACGCCGGTGGTGTCGCGATCGATGCGGTGCACGACGAACGCACGGTCGCCGCGGGTCTTGAGCCAGGCGTGCACGCGCTTGCGGACGGAGTCCTCCTCGCGGGCCTGGACCCGCGTGGCGCTGTCGGTGAGCAGGCCGCGCGGCTTGTCGACGGCGATGAGCCAGCGGTCCTCGTAGAGCACGTCGAGCCCGGCGTGCTGGAGGGCGCCGCGCGCCGCATGCCGCGCGAACCCGCTGCCGGGCTGCGACCACGCGATGGACACCTCGGCACCGGCCGGGACGGCGCGGCCCTGGTCGCCCTCGCTGGCGGGGGTGCCGTTGACGCGGACCTTGCCGCTGGCGAGCACCTTCCGCGCCCGCCCGCGCGACCCGACGCGCTCGCGCGAAGCGAGCACCTTGTCCAGCCGATCGCCGTCCTGCTCGGCGGGCACCCGCCACGTCTCGACGTCCATGCGCGCCTCCACGCGGCGCACGTACCCCGGCGCGCGCGAGCCGGCGCGAGCCGGCGCACGGACGGCAGGCCAGGCGCCCGTGGCAGACCCCGGCCGCGCACGGTGATACGCCAAACCGGGAGGTCCCGTGGAGATCCAGCACGAGCAGTTCCAGAACGGCGGCAGCTTCTTCGTCGGCGCGTCGTCGGACGCCGCCATCGCCGAGATGACCTACCGCCGCATCGGTCCGGTACGGTTCGTCGACCACACCTGGGTCGACGACGTGCTCAGAGGTCAAGGCGTGGCCCGCAAGCTGCTCGACGCGCTGGTGGCCGATGTCCGGGCGACCCACGAGCAGATCATCCCGCTCTGCCCCTACGTGAAGTCGCAGTTCGAGAAGGACGCGCGCCTAAGCGACGTGCTCGCCGCACTCCCCCGAACGATCGCGGACGGCGCGTGACCCCGTTGCCCCGCCACGCGCCGACGGGCCGCACCCCACCGACGATCGCGTAGGAGGCCCCCTTGGCGCTGCATCGGATCTACCTCGTCCCTGGCTTCTTCGGCTTCGCGAACCTGGGCGACATGGCGTACTGGGGTCCCGTACAGCGGGCCCTGACCGCCGAGCTGGCCCGCATGGGCGTCGAGGCGCGGATCCACGTCGTGCCGACGCCGCCGACCGCTTCGCTGCGCGTCCGCGCGTCCGCCCTGCTCGACGCGATCCTGACCACGGCGGCCGACGACGACGCGCTGCACCTCGTCGGCCACTCATCGGGCGGGCTCGACGCGAGGCTCCTGGTGACGCCGGGCGCGGTGCTGCGGGACGAGGAGTCGGCCGAGCAGGTCGCAGCGCGCGTGCGCACCGTGTTGACCGTCGCGACCCCACATCGCGGCACACCGTCCGCGGAGCTGTTCGCGTCGCTGTACGGCAAGCGCCTGCTGCGACTGCTCAGCCTCGCCACGGTGTTCATCGTCCGTCGCGGCAACCCGCCGCTACAGGTCGTGCTGCGCCTGCTCGACGCCTGGCGCCGCGCCGTCGACTGGATGCCCGGGCGCAAGGAGTCGACGATCGACGATCAGCTGTTCGACGCGCTCCTCTCCGAGTTCTCGCCCGAGCGCCGCGACGCCGTGCGCGCGTTCTTCGGGGAGATCGGCGCGGATCAGGGGCTGCTCTCGCAGATCACGCCGGACGGGATGGATCTGTTCGACGCCATGGCGCCCGATCGGCCGGGGGTGCGGTACGGCTGCATCGTCACCCGCGGGCGCCGGCCGAGCGCCCAGGGTGTGCTGGAGCGGGGCCTGTCGCCGCAGCGCCAAGCCATGGCCGGCGTGTACGCGTCGTGCTGGCTGCTCGCGTCGCGCGCGACGGAGCGCCACCTCGGTCCGCTCACCGAGTCCGACGCCGATGCGCTGACCCGCGCGTACGGCGAGGTGCCCGAGGCGTCGGACAACGACGGCATGGTTCCGACGCGCAGCCAGGTTCGCGGGACGCTGGTGCGCGCGGTCACCGCCGATCACCTCGACGTGCTCGGCCACTACCCCGACCCCGAGACCGAGCCGCCCCGCTACGACTGGGTCACCTCGGGCAGCGACTTCCGTCGCACGCACTTCGACGCCACCTGGATCGATGCCGCGCACTTCCTGATGGGCGTGTGAACCCTTGCAGGGGGCGGCCGGGCGGGACGCCCGGCCCACGGAGGGCACTGTGCCTCGATCAGCTACCGGACCCGCGGCCGGGCGGGACGCCTGTCGATTGATCACTTCTCCAAGAAGTCCGGATGAAGGCGGG
>CAYQSE010000054.1:0-28798 GCA_964419905.1 uncultured Enterobacteriaceae bacterium | reverse complement strand
CATGATCTCGGGCCGCAGCCGAGATGTGATCAATCGACAGGCGTCCCGCCCGGCCAGTGGGAACTGCGATGTTTGTTTTGTAGATTATGCAGGACAAATCGCCATTCCGGGCTCTCCATCGGGGCGGGCGGGCGAGACGCCCGCCCCACGTGATCTCAGGCACGGTGCGAGATGTGTAGGATCGACAGCCGGGACGGCCGGCCCACGAGCCCACGTACGCGTCGTCGTCAGCGCGCCTCGGAGAGTCCGAGGAGCGCATCTCGCGCCGTCTCGGCGCGCCGGCGCACCCAGGCGCGGCTCGGATCCACCCGCAGCGCCTCGGTCCACGCGCGATACGCACCGTCGCTGTCGCCAGCGCTCCACGCCGCATCCCCGGCGGCGACCCGCGCGTCGGCCACGCGGCGCGCCGACGCGCGCAGCCGCACGTCGCGGTGATCCCAGCGCCGCCCCGCGACCAGCAGCGGCACCGCCTCCGCGGGGCTCAGCGCGTCGGCCCAAGCCGCCCAGCAGCGCGCGAGCGGTCGTGCCAACGCGCGCCGGGCCACACCCTCCCAGCCCTCTGCTGGCCCGAGACGCCACCGCGCGGTTCGCCAGATCGCCTCGGCGGCCCCACAGTCCCGCGCCACCGCGGCGTCGATCGCCGCCTGGAGGTCGGCGCGGGCGGCCTCTCGTGCCACCTCCAGCGCGACCACGCGCACCGCGCCCGGCCACCGCACCTCGCCCCGCGCCAGGCGCGGATCGCCGTTCGTCGCGTCGTCCGGGAGATCCCGCGCCGGCAGCACGCCGGCCCGCCCTCCCTCGCCAACCACCACCAGCCCCAGATCCCAGCTTCCCTCGTCGAGCGCGTCCGGGAGCGGCAGCGCGTGGTGCCCCACCACGACCTCGCCCGCCTTCCAGCGCGTGGGGTTCGTCCAATCGTAGCCGGGCGGGAGCTCCCAGACGTGGATGGCGCCGTCACGCGCGAGGAACAGCCACGCCCGGAACGCCGGGTTCGGGCCGACGCGGCGCCACCCGAGCGCGACGTGCAGCACCTGGCCCGCCGCGACCTGCTCGATGGCCAGCTCGAGCCCGGCAAGCGTCGGCCCGCCATGGAAGGTCGTCCGCCGCGCCGTGCTCCCGGTCCACACGTCCTGCACGAACAGGTCCTTGCGCACGAAGTTGCCCGGGTGCAGCGTCCGTGGTGACATCGGCACGCCGGGGAGCTCGACGTAGTCCTTCCATTCGGGGTGCCGCGGCATCTTCGACTTGCGCTCCCAGTGCCCGTGCACATGCGCAAAGTCGGGACGCCGCTCCTGGAACACGTACTGCTGCAGGAACGCCTGCTCCCAGGCGTGGTGCCCGATGGGCACGTCGACCAGACCCGCGAGATCGACGTGCTCGAACGGCGCCCACCAGAGCTGCGCGCCCATGTCGACCTCGAGCTGGACGGGTCGATCGAGCCCGAGGCGATCGGCGACCGCCTCCATGTACACCACCCGCCTGCGCACGTCGTAGGGGCCGATCTCCGGCACGGCGACCCGCAGGCCCCCGTGTGCGACCCCGATCACGACCGGAACGGCGACCAGCACCGCGCGGAGCGTGCGCGCGACGCGCGGCCACGGATCGAGCGCCGCGACGATCTGGCGGACGCCGTCGACGAACAGCGCCGTGAGGGGCACGACCACCGGGTTGAGCCAGCGGAACCCGGACATCCAGTCGCCACCGCTGTACAGCGCGAAAAACACACCGGTGACGCCGAGCGTCCACCCGAGCGTGCGCGCCGCGTCGCCGGGGCGTTCCAGGCCAATGCCGGGCAGCAGCAGCGCAGCGAGCGCCAGCACCCCCACCCGCGTCGAGATCATCCACCCGGGCTCCGTGAGCTTCAGCGCGCCGACCAGCTCGCCCGGCCACCCGAGCCCGGGCAGCCACGTCAGCCACAGCACGACGACGGCGGTGAGGCCGAACCACAGCCGGCGCCCGCCGGCGCCGGTCACCCCGAGCACGTACACCGGGAGCAGGAAGCCCTGACCGGTCTCGAGCGCCCACCGCCGCAGGTAGCCCCAGCCCGCGGTGTTCCACGCGAGCGGCCGGAAGCGGTCCTCGGCCGCGAGCTTGGCGTAGTAGGTGTTCGGCCACGGCCACGCGAAGTACGCCATGCGAACCGCGTGCCACGCGACGAACGGCCCAGCCACCGCGAGGCCCCAGCGCCACGCCCAGGCCCAGGCGGCGCGCGGCCCGCGACGCAGCGCGAACGCGAGCCCGGTGGCCCCGGCGACCGCGGTGTACAGCGGCGCCTCGGGGCGGGTCACCGCGAGCAGGAACCACGGGATCGCCGAGCGCGGCGCGCCGCCGTCCTCGACCTCCTCGAGCAGCCACAGCGCGCCGAGCGCGCCGAGGAACGTGAACAGGGGGTTCTCGAGGCCCGACGCGCACCACAGCGTGAACTGGGGGCTCAGCGCGAGCAGCAGCGGCGCGAGCAGCGGCCAGCGCCCGGCCTCCTCCCCGCCCGCCATCCGCCGCGTCCACGCCCAGACCAAGGGCAGGGTCGCGACGCCGAACGCTGCGCCGAGCAGCTTCGCGGCTGGGAACGGGCTGATCCCGAGCAGGCGCAGGAACGCGAGCAACAGCGTCCACGTCGGGTTCGAGAACCCCTCCACCGGCTCACCGCCCGGGTACGCGACGAAGCCCTCGCCGATCGCCGCGTTGCGCGCGAACGCGAACGAGATCGCGGCGTCCTCGACGAACCACCAGGAGTGCAGCCCGAAGTGGAACAGGAACAGCGCCGCGCACAGCGCGAGGCCGTAGGCGTGGACCTGATCGTCGTCCGGCAGCGCGAGCCACCGCTGGACGAGCGCGCGCCTCATGGCGCGTCACCGCCCTCGAACGTCTTGCCCGGGCGCAGGTCGCGCACCCGACGCCGCCGCTCGTCGCGCTCCTCCTTCACGCGCTCCTTCTCGGCCTCGCGCGCAGCGACCGACACCGGATCGATGCCGAGGCGATGGTCGCGCGCCTCTTCCGCCCACCGCCGCGCCCACGGGCGCGCCGCGTCGATGCTCAGGGCCGCGGTGAACCGGCGGTACGCCACCTCCCACTCCGCGCGCGCCAGCGCCTCGCGCCCCTCGGCGATCAAGGCGTCGGCGAGGGGATCGGCAGCGGGATCCAGGCCCGGGGTGCGGTGATCCCACCACCGCGCGCGGGCGAGCCCGGCGACCTGTGCCTCACGGTCTGGCGCCGCCTGACCGCGCGCGAGCCAGCACGCTCCGATCGCCGTGGCGACCTCGGGGCGCGTCCGCAGACGCCACCGCCGATCCCACGAGCGCCGCATCCGCATCCGCTCCCAACCCGCCTCGGCGTCCTCGCAGCGCCCTGCCGCCGCCGCCGCCTCGAGCGCCGCGCGCTCGGCATCGAGCCGGTGCGCGTTCTCGTCGGGCGCCAGCAGGGTGACGAGCCCCTCCCAGCGCACCTCACCACGCGCCAGCGCAGGGCTCGGATCGTCCGGCCCGCCCCGTGCGGCCTCGTGCTTCTCCAGTGCGGCGAGCACGCCACCGTCCTTGCCGAACACCACCACGCCCAGGTCGTAGGCCCCTGGGGGCAGATCGTCGGGGAGCTCCAGCGAGTGTCGGGAGTAGACGATCTGTCCGCGCTTCCACTGGTCGATCGTGTACCAGTCGTACCCAGGCGCCACGTCCCAGGACTTCACCGTGTCTCCCCGACGCACGAAGGCGATCGCCCGGAAGCCCTCGTCGACCGGTCGGCTCGCGCCGCTCCACGCCAGCTCGACGTAGAGGTGCCGCCCAACCCCGGCCTCGCCGAGCGGCACGCGGATCCCGTGCAGCGTCACGTCCTCCTCGAACCGCACGACCCGCTCGGGCGGTGCCTCCCACGTCTCGGCGACCAGCAGGTCCATCCGCACCCGATTGCCGAGGTGGTTCGCGGTGGAGCCCGTCGGATAGCCGGGGATCTCGAAATAGGTGCGGGGATACTCGGGCATCCCCTTCACGCCCATCTTCCGCTCCCAGCCGCCGTGCAGGTGCGCGAAGTGCGGGCGCCGCTCCTCGAACACGTACTCGCGGATGAACTCGCGCTGGTAGGCGTGGTGGCCCATCGGCACGTCGACGAGCCCGGCGATGTCGACCAGCTCGTGGCCCGACCACCACATCGTCCCGCCCATGTCGACGTCGAGGTTCACGACGTGGTCGAGGTGCATGCGGTTCTGCACGTAGTGCATGTAGTTGACCCGCCGCTGGATCTTCGCGGGCGAGGTCTCGGGCTTGCGCGTGTACAGCTCGAGGTGCATCACCGACGGGATCACGGTGAGGACGATCCCCACCAGGGCCGCGCTGCCCGCCGCCAGGCTCCAGCCAGGTGCCCACCCGCGCGCCAGGAACCACTCCGGCTCGGACATCGGCTCGTGCGGCGGGAAGCGGCGCGCGAGCGCGTCCGCGATCTCTGCGAGCGCGAGGGCGTAGAGCACCGCCTGCGGGCCCGAGACGAGCGAGAGCCAGCGGAAGCCGCGCATCCAGTCGCCGCCCGCGTGCACCGCGAAGTACAGCCCGCACACGAGCAGGGTCCAGTTGAGGACGAGCCCCCGCCAGCCGGGACGCCCCAGCGCCAGCAGCGGCGTGATCAGCGCCACCGCCGCCAGCACCCACACCCGACCGTGCTTCCACCCCTCCGGTGTCGGCAGCTCGGGCCACCACGGGGCGAACACCCGCACCGCGTCCGGACGCGGCGCGAACAGCGCGTAGATCAGCGCGAGCACGACCACGAGCCCGAGCCAGGCGCGTGCCCGACGGAGGCCCGCCATCCCCACCACGTAGATCGGCGTGAACCAGCCCTCCCACAGCTGCTCGCCATAGTTTCGCAGGTACTTCCAGCCCGCCGACTCGAAGTCGAGGAAGTGGTAGGTCTTCTGCTCCGTGAGCTTCGCGTAGTAGGTGTTCGGGAACGGCCACGCGAAATAGCCGTAGCGCGCCGCCTGATACACCGAGAACGGGACGAAGAACGTCCCGAGCCACTTCAGCGACGGCAGCACGCCGCGGCCCGCATGTACCGCGAAGATCAGCGCCCACAGCCCGGCGAAGAACCCGTACAGGATGCCCTCGGGCCGCGTGATCGCGAGCCCCATGAACACCGCCGCCGACCACGGCCAGCGCCCGTGGCGCGCCTCGCGTAGCGTCAGCCACGAGCCGAGCGCGAGCAGGAGGCAGAACAGGCTGTTCTCGAGCCCCGAGGAGGCCCAGATCACGAACTGCGGGTCGAGCGCGAGCAGGAACGCGGCGACGAGCGGGATCACGTCGTCGTCGCGCTCGCGGATCAGCCGGGTCATCGCGAACGTGACCGCGATCGTCGCGGCGCCGAACACCGCCCCCATGATCTTCGAGGAGATGAAGCCGTCGACACCCAGGAGGTGCCATAGCGTCATCAGCAGCACCCAGGTCGGGTTCGAGTAACCCTCGACCCGCTCCCCTCCCGGGTACGCGACCAATCCCTCGCCCTCGGCGGCGTGGCGCGCGAACGCGAACGAGATCGCCGCGTCCTCGATGTACCAGTAGACGTACATCAACTGCAGCGCGGCGTGGCCCACCATCAGCAGACCGAGGGCGATCGCCTGAAAGCGGGTCCAAGAGGACGCGCCAGACCACCACGCCGCCAGGCGGGTCCGCGGCTTGCTCGACGGGACGGGCGAGTTCTTCAAGGTCGCTGGGCTCCGATGCCGCGGACCGCGCCCCTATCCCCTCGGGCAAGCGGTGACGAACCGCCCGATCGAGGCTAGCGGCGGCGGCTGTCCAGGCGGCCGCGCCGCTCCGTGCGGCCGGCGAGCGCGTCGCGCATCCGATGCTTGATGCGGTGCATGCGCTGCCTGCGCAGCGCCGCCCAGGCGTCCTCGAGCGCGCTCCACGCCCGATCCGGCGCGTCCTGTCCGTCGAGGAGCAGGAAGCGGGCCGCCCGACGCGCCGCGTCGACGAGCCCTTCGGGGTCGTCCACCTCGTCGGGGAGCAGCCCGACGAGGCGCGCGGCGAGGCGCGGGCGACGCGCGCTCATCGCCTCCTCGATCACCTCGAGCAGGTCGGCGGCGTCGCCCTGCGCCACGAAGGCGCGGACGAACGCGTCCTCCGCGGCGTGATCCCGCTCAGGGAGCATGGATCAGATCGTCTTCTTCACCGCCGAGGCGCCCTCGGCGACGCCCTTGCGGGCCTGGGACACGCGCTTCATCTCTTCGAGCTGCGAGCGCGCGCTGGCGTTGCCCGCCTTCTCGCGGATCTTCGCGAGCTTCGCGTCGAGGCTGTCGCCCTGGATCTCCGAGCCGATGTCGGCCTCGGCCTGGAGCTTGTCGATGTGCGTGCGCACGCCCTCGAGCGCCTTGACGTCCGCGTCGGTCGACAGCCCGTCGAGCGTCTCCTGGATCTTGATGCGTGCCTCGGCGGTGGCCTTCTTCGCGAGCATCTCGTCCTTCTCGCGCTTCAGCTTCTCGATCTCCGCCTGGAACTGAATCAGCCCCCGCTTGGCCTCCTCGGCCTGATCGGCGACCTTGGACAGCTCGGCGGAGATCCGCTCGATCTGGCCGGTGGTCTCGTCCTTCTTCTGGATGAGCACCAGCGCGACCTCGTCCTCGCCGTCCTCGATCGCGACCGGGAGCTGCTGCAGCACCTCCTTGAGCTCGCGCTCCTTGGCCTCGAGCTCCGTGGAGAGCTTGTTGCGAAGGTAGACGATCCCGCTCACCGCCTTCTTGAGGTCGCGGTGCTTGCGGACGCGCTCGTTGATCGCGGCCTCGTAGACCGCCTCGGGGTTGCGGTTCTCGATGTCCGAGATCCAGAGGCTCAAGAAGCCGCGCCAGATGTTCGCCAGGCGATCGAAGAAGCCCATGGTCCGATGCTCCAATGCGTTCCGGGAGAGCGTACCCCGTTTGTCGGGTCCGCCGCATGCCGCCGAGGGTACGCGACGCGACGCCTCTCTATTGCGCCAATCTCGATCCTTCCCGTCGCGATCCCGGCGCGCGCCCGTGCGAACCACCGTCGCGCGCGGCATCCCACGACTCCAGGAATTCCTGACACACCCGTCGTTTCCGGGTGCTAGCTTCCCTACCTTCCGTGGAGTGGCCGTGAGCCTGGTCGCGCGCACCCTGTCCGCTTGCACGTTGTTCGTCACCGTCGGCGCCGCCGCCGCCGAGCCCGGGGCGCCGCGCTGGGAGCTCACCGGCGCCCACGCCCGACACGAGGCGGCGCTGCTCGGCGCGCTGCCCCCCCGCGATCCCGGCCCGGCACCCCTCCCCGCGGTCACCCGTGGTCCCGACGTGCTGGTGTACGGCTACCTCGCGTACTGGGCCAACGATCTCACCACCGTCCCGTGGGATCAGCTCTCGCACCTGGCGATCTTCAACGCGGGCGTCACCACGACCGGCGCGCTCACCGACACCTCACGCTGGTCGATCACCGAGGACGCGCTCGCGATCGCCGCGACCTACGGCGTGCGCGTGCACCTCTGCGTCACCAACTTCGTCCCCGCCGAGCTCACCACGCTGCTGTCGAGCGCCACGGCGCGACAGACCCTGATCGACAACCTGGTCACGTGGAAGACGCAGACCGGCGCACACGGCATCAACATCGACTTCGAGGGCCTGCCCGCAGCCCAGCGCGCGAACATGGTGCAGTTCGTGAAGGATCTCGAGGCCGCGGTCGGCGAGGTCGTCCTCGCGACGCCAGCCGTCGACTGGTCGTCGGCGTGGGACTACGCGACGCTCTCCGAGCACGCCGACCTGTTCATCATGGGGTACGGCTACCACTGGAGCGGCAGCACCCAGGCGGGGCCGAACGACCCGCTGTGGGGGGCGTCACCGTGGTCGCGGTGGTCGCTCGACTGGACCGTGCAGGACTACCTCGACAAGGGCGCCGACCCGGAGCGGGTGATCCTCGGGTTGCCGCTGTACGGCAACCGCTGGCCGGTCCAGAGCAGCGCCGTCCCCGCCGCGACCACCGGCACCGGCTCGTCGATCGTGTGGCGGCTCGCCAAGATCGAGGCGAACACCTATGGCCGCAGCTTCGACGAACCGTCCGAGACGCCGTGGTGGTACGACGGCACCCGCCAGGGCTGGTACAGCGACACCGACAGCCTGCGGCTGCGCGTACGGTACGCGGTCGACGAGGGCATCGGCGGCATCGGGTTCTGGGCGCTGAACTACGAGGGTGACGACCCCACGCTGTGGCCGATGATCGCAGAAGAGACGACGTTCGACGAGCCCGATCCCGGCGACACCGCAGATCCGGACGACACCGGCGACACCGAGGACGAGCCGCCTGCCGATCCGTCGTTCCATGCCGACGCCGGCAGCCCCTTCCTCGCGTACGTGGGGGACCTCGTGATCTTGAGCGGCGCCCGCTCGACCGGGCCCGAACCGCTGGTCTACGAGTGGACCCAGACGTCGGGCCCATCGGTGACGCTGCGCAGCGAGCAGACGGTCGAGCCGAGCTTCCGCGTGCGTCGCCCCGGCACCCACGTGTTCGCGCTGCGGGTGGGAGACGGCGAGCGGTGGTCGGCGCCCGCGCGCTCCCACGTCGTCGTGCTCGACCCCGGCTATGGCAGCCGGTACGGCTGCGGCTGCGACGCCAACGGCACGCGCAACGGGCTCGCCCTGCCGCTGGTCGCGCTGTTGATCGCCCGGCGCCGCCGCCGGTAGGGCACGACCGCCTTCGCTCAGCGGATGCGGTTCTGCCAGGCCCGACCGCGGCGGCTGCTGCGCGACAGCCTACGGTAGAGGTGGCCCCGGTAGAGCAGGAACGCGTGCGTGAACGCGATCAGCACCGCGTTGCCGAGCAGCGACAGCGGGTCGGGGCTCAGCAGCAACATGCCGCCCGAGCTGATGAAGCCGAAGAACGGCCCGAACGCCTGCAGCAGCGTGATCACGACGCTCGGTGCGAGTCCGCCGAACATGAACCACGCCCACACGGTGAGGAACGCCGCCCCGAGCAGCTGACCGCCCAGCCACTCGGGCCAGTTCTGCTGCATGAACGACAGCGCGCGGCCCAGCAGCGCGAGCGACTGCTCGTCCTCCTGGTAGACCATCTCGGGGATCGGGTTGAACACCACGGTGGCCACCGCCACCGCGACGAGCTGAACCTGGGGGCCCGCGCCCATCAGCAGCAGGCTCGCGATGAAGAAGATGAACAGGACCGAGATCACCTCGATGAACAGCGAGCCGACGTGGTGCCGCAAGTCGTCGGGCACGACGCGCCGCCGCCCCCGCACCCCGATCGCGACGATCGCGAGGTACCACCCGATCACGCCCGCCTGCACGAAGCCGACCACGAAGCCGCCGACGAGCCCGAGCGGCGCCATGAGCATCGCGGTGACCGTGAGCACCGCATAGGCGACCACCAGGGCGATCACCCCCCACAGGCCACGAGCGAGGTCCTTGAGCGCGTCGGACGCGCTATCGCGGTAGAGCGCGAGCGTGGAGGTCAGCACGGACATGCCTGCCCCGCTATACCGATCCGGGCGCTCGCGCCCGCACCCGCGCGGGAGCGTCCCCGACGCGGATAGAATAGCCGAGGGGTCCCGCTCGACTCCCTGGAGGGCCGGGATGCCCACGGCGCTCATCACCCTGCTCTGGCTGCTCGCCGCCCCCGTGGCGCGCGGGGCGCTGCCCGGCGCGCCCGAGGTGGTGGTGCTCACCGCGGACGAGACGGCCACGCTCAGCGCAGAGGGCTTCGTCGCGCGCGTCGAGGACACCGAGCTCGGCGCGCGCACGACCGCGCTCGTCGAGGTCGCCGCGCCGCCGTCCGCCGTCCTCGACGCGGTGCTCGACTTCGCGCCCCGCGTCGCAGAGATCGGTTCGTTGAAGGCCGCGTCGGTCTATTTCCACGACCCGCGCGCCACGCCCGAGCAGCTCAAGGCGCAGTTCGTGCTCTCGATCATGGGGCGCACGGTGACCTTTCACACGCACTACGTGATCGATCGCGCAGGCGGGTGGTGCAGCTACGTGCTCGATCCCGAGCGCGAGAACGACCTCGCGTACGTCGACGGGGCGTACCGCGCCGTGCCGACCGAGGGGGGAACCCGCCTCGAATACCGATCCACGACGCAAGCGGGCGTGTCGGTTCCGCTGTGGGTGCGCCGGTGGCTGGTCACCGGGTCGCTCAAGGACCAGCTGATGGGGATCAAGTCGCGCGCCGAGCGGGCTCGCGCGACCCCCCACTTGTAGTATCGTCGCGCACGGGAGGGCACGCTTGAACCGCGCTGCCGGGCCATTCGAAATCATCGAGATCCTGGGGGAAGGCTCCTTCGGGACCGTTTGCGTCGCGCGCGTGACGGGCGATCCGCTGCGACGGAAGGTCGCGCTGAAGATCCTCAAGGGCACCTACGCGCGCAACCAGAAGATCCTCAACCGCACCCGCGACGAGGCGCGACTGCTCTCCCGCATCAGCCACCCCAACATCGTCCGGGTCGAGCGGCTGATGGACGTCGGCGGGCGCCCGGTCGTGGTGATGGAGCACGTCCAGGGGGTCTCGCTCGATCAGCTGCTGATGCGATTCAAGGACGGACTTCCCGGCGCCGTCGCGATCGAGCTGTGCCGACAGACCTGCCTCGCGCTCCACGTCGCCTACAACGAGACCGCGGGCGATGACGGCCGGCCGCTCCGCGTGATCCACCGCGACATCAAGCCGAGCAACATCCTGATCTCGATTCACGGCGAGGTGAAGGTCGTCGACTTCGGCATCGCGAAGGGTGAGTTCGACGGGCGCGAGGCGCACACCGAGTCGGTCGTGATGGGCAGCCGCCCCTACATGGCGCCCGAGCGCCTCGACGGCGTGTCCGACAGCCCGGCGGTCGACACCTACTCGGCGGGGATGACGCTCTACGAGCTGCTCACCGGCCGTACGATGAGCCTGTCGATCAACCCCGTCACCCACGAGCAGGCGATGAACCGCCAGCTCAAGTACATCCGCATCGAGGGGATGACCGATCCCTCGCTCGAGGACCTCCGCGACCTGCTGCGTCGGATGTGCGCGTACGACCGCGACTACCGCCCCACCGCGCTCGAGGCCGCGCGCCAGCTCGAGCAGTCGCTGTACGCGATCGACAGTCGGCACCGCATCGGGCTCGAGGAGTTCGCGCGCACCACCGTGCTGCCGATCTACGAGTCCCGCCCGCGGATCACCCCGGAAGACGCGGTACAGCGGAACAACGAGGACGACTTCCTCCGCGAGGTCACCGGGCAGCTCACGCAGACCGGTGCCACGAGCGCCACCGCGGCGCTCGCGTGGACGCCCTACGTGTTCGTCGGCGCGCTCGCGCTCGTCGTCGCGGTGCTGGGCGCGCTCGCCACCTACAAGGTCGTCAACCAGGGCACCACCGAGGCGGTCGCCGCGACCCAGGGTGTCAACGACCGCGTGCGCGTGAAGGTGTGGATCCCGTCGGACGCCACCGCGAAGGTCGGCGGCATCGCGCTGCCCACCCCGGGCCACGTCGAGACCTGGCCCGGAACCACGCTGATGGAGGTCCGGTTCGAGGACGGACGGCTGCTGCACTGCACCTTCGAGGCCCGCGAGGGGATCGCGGTGCGCTACGTCGTCGAGGGCGGCACCGGTGCGGTGAGCGTGGACGACAGCGAGGGCAGCCCGTGCGTGCTGGCCGAGGGACCGCGAAACGTGATCGGCGACGCCCCCTGATCCATCCCTACCCCCTTGCGCGTCCCTCCCTGGTGATTACCCGTCCCCGGCCATGCCCATGATCCAGGTCGAGCACCTCACCAAGCGCTACGGCGCCACCCTCGCCATCGACGCCCTCGACTTCCAGGTCGAGCGCGGCGAGATCGTCGGCTTCCTCGGCCCGAACGGCGCCGGGAAGAGCACGACGATGCGCATCCTCGCCGGCTCGCTGGGCGCCACCGAAGGGCGCGCGCTCGTCGGCGGCGTCGACGTCTTCCAGGAGCCGCGCCGCGTCAAGCAGATGGTCGGCTACCTGCCCGAGACGCCGCCCCTGTACACCGACATGACGGTGCGGGCCTACCTCCGCTTCTGCGCGAAGATCAAGCACGCGGCCGATCCGAAGCGCTCGGTCGAGGACGCGATCCACCGGGTCGGGCTCGACAAGGTGGCCCACCGGCTGATCGACCACCTGTCCAAGGGCTACCGGCAGCGCGTCGGCATCGCCCAGGCGCTGGTGCACCAGCCCAAGGTGCTGATCCTCGACGAGCCCGCGTCAGGGCTCGATCCGGCACAGCGCGTCGAGATCCGGCACCTCGTCCAGGAGCTCTCGGAGGGCGACGTCACCGTCATCCTCTCCACGCACGTGCTCCCCGAGGTCGAGGCGATCTGCAAGCGCGTGATCATCGTGCACCAGGGGCGCATCGTCGCCCAGGACGACGTGGCGAACCTGTCCGGCGGCGGTCGGTCGATCCGCCTCAAGGTCGCCAGGCCCGCCGAAGACGCCGCCGCCAAGCTCGCCGCGGTGCCCGACGTGCTCTCGGTCGGTACGCCCGCCCCCGGCGAGTTCGTGATCGAGGCCAGCTCCGATCAGCGCGCGCAGGTCGCGCAGGTCGCCGTCGCCTGGGGGCTGCTCGAGCTGGGGTCCACGCGTGGGCTCGAAGACGTGTTCCTCAAGCTGACCGCGGAGGAGCGATGAACGCACTCGCGATCGCGGGGCGTGAGCTCCGCGGCATCTTCAACACCACGATCGGCTGGCTCGTGCTCGCCGGCTTCCTGCTGCTCACCGGCGTGTTCTGGTCGTCGATGGTCAGCTACTACGCGCTCGAGAGCGCGGACGTCATCGCGAACCCCTACGCCGCCTCGCAGATGAACCTCACCGACTACCTGTTCTCACCGTTCTTCGGGAACACCGCGATCGTGTTGATGATGGTCTGCCCCGCGGTGTCGATGCGGCTGTTCTCCGAGGAGATCAAGCAGCGCACGCTGGAGCTCCTGCTCACCTCTCCGGTGAGCACGCTCGACATCGTGCTCGGCAAGTTCCTCGGCGCGCTCGGATTCGTCGCGATCCTGCTTGCCGGCACGCTACCTGGCCCGATCCTGCTCGCCGCGTGGTCCACGCCCGACCTCGGCACCGTCGCCGCGGGCTACTTCGGGCTGTTGCTGGTCGGCGCCGCGATCCTCGCGATGGGCCTGCTGTTCAGCGCGCTGACCGCGAACCAGATCGTCGCGCTGGTGTGGACGTTCGCCGCCGCGCTGGGCCTGTGGGTGCTGTCCTGGGTCAGCCAGGATCCCACCTCGATCTTCACCCAGCTCGCCCTGGTCACCCACGTCCAGGACCTGCTGTCGGGCCTGGTCTACGTCTCGCATCTCACGTACTTCGCAGGGTTCGTGGGCTTCTTCCTGTTCGCGACCTGGCAGCGGGTCGAGAGCTTCCGGTGGAGCTAGAGCACCCATGGAGACCCTGACCCGCTTCGCGTGGGCGATCGGCCTCGCTGGCCTGCTCGCGCTCCTCACGTTCCTGTCGCTGTGGTTCCTGAACCAGACGATCTCGGGCCCGTGGACGACCGGCTTCGGCATCGCCGCTGGCCTGCTGCTCGCCGCCTACGGCTTCCTCGACCGCGAGTCGCTCGACAAGGGGGTGCACAGCCGCACCTTCCGCTTCGGCACCGGCGCGCTGGCGATGATCGTCCTCGCCGGCGCGGTGGCCGTCGTCGCCTTCCGCATCGCCGACGACCACGACGAGCGATGGGATCTCACCCGCGACAAGCGGTTCAGCCTCGCCGATCGCTCCGTGAAGGTCGCCGCGGAGCTCGACCGCGAGGTGCGCGTGATCGCGTTCTTCCGGGCGACGAGCCCCGAGCGCGCGCGACTCGAGAAGCTGCTCGAGGGCTATGTCGCGGCGAGCCCGAAGATCTCGGTGACGTGGTTCGATCCGCTGCTCAACCCGCGGATGGCCGACGCGTACCGCATCACCAACGACTACGGCACGGTGATCCTCGAGTCGGGCGACGAGCGGCAGCGCCTCGAGTCCGCCTTCACCGAAGAGGCGATCACCCAGGCGCTGATCAAGCTGGTCTCGGGCGAGGACCACGAGATCTGCTGGGTGATGGGCCACGGCGAGCTCGATCCGGACGACGACCAGAGCGCAGAGGGGCTCGGCGGGCTCGTGCTGAAGCTCGAGGACATGAACTACACGGTCACCAAGACCAACACGCTCACCGGCCCCCTCGATCGCTCGTGCGCGGCGGTGGTGATCGCGCGCCCGACGACCGACTGGCTGCCGATCGAGCGCGAGCGGCTCGCCGTCTACCTCGCCGAGGGGGGCCGCGCGCTGGTGCTGCTCGAGCCTCAGACCGTGCCCGAGCTCAGCGCCGAGCTGCATCGCTACGGGGTGAAGGTCGGATCCGACATCGTGCTCGAGACCGATCCCGCACATCGACTGGCGGACATCCCCGATCCGGGCGTGATCGCGCTCTCGGGCTCTGATCTGGCGATGCACCCGATCACGCAGCCGCTTCGCGGTCTGGTGGTGCTGTGGGTCGCGCGCTCGATCAAGGCCGACCCGCTCGTGCAGGGGTTCCGCACCCACGAGCTGTTGCAGTCGAGCGCGCAGAGCTGGGGCGAGACGACGCTCGATGTCGACCCCGAGGACATGGAGGCCACGCCCGAGGCGTTCGAGCCGAACGAGGGGGTCGACCTGTTCGGGCCGGTCCCGATGATGGTCGCGGTCGAGGTCATGGACCCCGAGGCGATCGGCGTGTCCGAGGTCGCGGGCGAAGAGGAGGGCGTCGCGCGCCTGGTCGAGGGGCGCGCCGGCGCGGTGCCGGCGGACTTCACGCCGGCGCCGGGCGGGCGACTCGTCGTCTCGGGCGACGCCAGCTTCGCGGGCAACCAGCTCTACCTGCTCGGCAACAACCGCGACCTGTTCATCCACGCCGTGGCGTGGCTCGTCGACGAGGAGTCACAGCTCGCGCAGGGCCCCGAGCAGGAGGGCGACAGCCTGTCGCTCAACGTCGTGCAGGGCCTGCTGGTGTGGCTGATCAGCGTGTTCCTGGTGCCCGGACTCGCGGTCGCGCTGGCGATCCTGATGATGCTGCGGCGGCGCTTCCTGTAGGACACCGGTGACACGAGCACGGCCGGGACGGCCGTGCCACGAGCACGGCCGGGCCACGAGCACGGCCGTGCCACGGGGGCAGGCCGTCCGGCGCGGGGATCAGCCCAGGATCTTCTGGAGCGACAGCGCGAGGCCGACGTTGCTGACCTTGAGCTTGCCCATGGTGAACAGCATCATGCCGGCGGCCGGGTTCTCGAGCAGCGTGGAGAAGTCCTCGGCGGCCGCGGTGACGGTGCAGCCCGGCGCGTCGATGCCCCCCTCGGTGACCTCGCCCGGCGTCTTGGTGAGGTCGACCGTCCACGTGCCCGCGCCCGCGATCTCGAACTGGTAGGTGTTGTTGATGTCGTCGGACAGGCCCGGGTTGGCCTGGAGCTTGGCGGGGAGCGTCGTGGAGAAGAACTCGTTCAGGTCGGCCATGTGAACCTCGGCGAAGTGAACCCGCGTGGGCGGGCCGGGGGAAGAACGGGCACCGTACCGGGTCACACACCCCCCGGCAAGGTGACACGCGCGCGTTGTGCTACGCCGCGGCCTGGAGCGCGTCGAGGAAGCCTCGGAGCTCGTGCCCGCGCACCGCGAACAGCCCCAGATCGTCCGGGTGCGTCCAGCCGTGCCAGTCCGAGCCTCCGGTGAGGAACAGCCCGAGATCACGCGCGATGCGGGCGAGGGTGCGGCGCTCGGTCGCCGGCAGGCGGGGCCTCAGCACCTCGAGGCCCTGGAGACCCGCCGCCGCGAAGGTCGCCGCGTGACGGCGCGCGTCCGCGGCGCTCGGATGCGCCCACGAGGTCACCCCACCGTGCGACCGCGAGATGCGGATCGCGTCGAGGAACGACAGCCCGATCGGCGGCACGATCCCGTGCGCGTCGCCGAGGTGCAGCGTGAACGCCTCGCCGACGTGGCTGACGTGGCCGTTGTCGACCAGCGCGCGCGCCAGGTGCAGCCGGGTCAGCGCCTTGTCGCCCGCCAGCGCGGCCGGGGTCGCGCCGTCGATCGGCAGTCCGAGCCGCTCCACAGCCGTCTGATAGCGGATGGCGCGCCCGCGCACCATGTCTGCACAGAACGCGTGGAAGCCCTCGGGGACCGCACCCGGGAAGTACACGAGCAGATGGAACTCACGGCCCTCGTGCATCCCCGAGACCTCGGCGCCGCCGATCAGGTGCAGCGAGCGCCCCCCGATCTGCAGCGGCCCCGGCGCGACCTCGGCGGGGAGGTCGTGATCGGTGAGGGCTACGACCTCGAGCCCGCCGCGCGCGCACCGCTCCAGCACCTCCTCGGTGCCGAACCGCCCGTCGGAGCGATCGGTGTGGAGGTGCAGGTCGAAGCGAGTTCCGGGCTGCTGGGGCTGCATCTCGTGTGCCGCCGTGGAAGAGGGAGAGGCTAAGCCGTCGACCTTTGACAAGTCAACGGCACGAGGACACCCGAGTGGCCCGACCGCGTCCGCGCGGTCGCGGTTCCGCTCACGGGCGGCGACCGACCGCGACGTCTGCGCGCGGCGTCGTCTGGCGGATGCGCGCCGCGAGGTCGCCGAGCGGATCGCTCGCCTCGGCGGCGGCCGCGAGCAGCGGAGTCAGCTCGGGGATCGGCTGGTGGGACGCGACGAGCAGGATGCCGGTGCCGGCGGTGTGGAGGCGATAGGCGCCGTCCCCGGTGGCAAGCGACGCCTTGTCCGCAGGGTGGTGCGCGTGGAGCACCAGATCGAGCTGCCCTTCGCGCTCGCGCACCAGCGCGACCCGCGCCGCGTCGTCGACGTCGAACGCCGTCCACAGCCCGCCCCGACCCGGCGAGAACTCGGCGTGAAGGCCCGTCGCGGATGCACGCGGCGGCACGATCGCCCACGGCACGAGGAGCGCGGCCGCGACCGCGAGCGCCGCGACGCCGGCCCACAGCGCGCGCGCCGCGGGAGGCTGCGGGAGCGGATCCGGGAGCTCACCCAGCCCCTCGACGCTCCCCCAACCGCGCGCGCGCACCAACCGCTCGGCCTCCTCGACCAGCGGCCCGAGCACGCCATGCACCGACCAGCGCCCCGGCCCGCTGCACAGCACGCCGCGCACGTGGTCCCGGGATGGGGCGCGCACCTCGGTCGCGAGCTCCAGCAGCTCTTTGACGGGCTCGGGATCCGAGAAGTCGAGCACCAGCAGGTCGTCGCCGACCGGCGCGTTGCTGACCGTCGCCTCGGCGGCGAGCGCGCGACGATGGTGTCGCCCCGTGGGGTGGAAGTGGAGCACGAGGAGTGTGACCTGATGGGCCGGCCGGGCGCGCCCGAGCGGCGGCTCGAGGTCTTCGGCGTCGAGGACACGGGCCTTGAGCAGCCGAAGCATCCGCGTGCAGCGCGCGCAACCCTGCGCGTGCGCTCGATGTTCGCCCGCCTGCACCTCGGCCAGTGACGGGCAGGCATCCGGCGCGTACGCCGCGAGACGACGCAGCAACCCATCCAGGCGCTCGTTGGGCCACTCCTCGAGCGGGAGCCCATCGGCGCAGCCCGCCTGGCGCACGACCTCTCGGAGTCCGCCGCGAGCACCCTCGAGGGCTATCCGATCGACCTGAAGCGCCCGCTCGAGGTCGTCGAGCGGGCGACCGTCGCCGTAGTGCTGCCGGAACACCGCGAGCGGGAGCGGACTCAGCGAGCGCTCGAGCGCACGCCGCCACCGGAGCGACAGCGGCATCACCGCGTCCTGCGGCCACGGATCGGCGGAGCGCCGACCGCGCGCCCGCGCCACGAACGCGCGGGTCAGCGCCTCGGCCCGATCCTCGGCCTCGGGCAGCGCGACGGTGGGCTCGAGGTGCAGCAGCGCGTGATCACGCGCGTCGCGAAGCGCCTCGGGGGTGACGTTGATCCCCTCGATCCGGAGCGTCCACGCCACCCGGACAGTGAGCGCCGCCCACCCGGTGGTGGCGACATCAGAGCTCCGCGGAGCGTGCGAGACGGGGAGGGCCATGATCTTGCCGCGTCAAGGGACGAGTTGCAGCTACTTCGAGCGATCGAAGTGTAGCGCGCGGAAGGTCACGGTGGTGACTCTTCCGCGCGCCGTCCGTCGACGCGGCTTCGTCAGGCTGCTCCGACCTCCACCCTCGCTGGATCGCCGCGGTTCGCGGCGCGGGCCTCGTCCAGCAGCATCTCGTTGATGGTGGCGGCCGTGGCCACCGAAGCGATGTCTTCGTCGCGATAGAGCGCGAGGTACTCGTCGTAGAACAGGGAGATCAGCTCGCCGAGGGTGGTCTGGGTCTTCATGGGAGGCTCCTGGGTGGGCGGTGAAACCGGGAAATGTAGTTGCAAGCGTCGTGCCATTCGCCGGTCGCCGAAGGAGCGTTCCGAGCGATGCCTGTACTGGATGTACGCGCGATGAAGCCGAAGGCGTGTCGGACATTGTCAAGGGATTTGAACGTCGGTCGTACACACCGTCAGCAGGCGCACCGTGCGCGCGCCGGCGCCGAGCAGCTCTCGCGCGCACGCGGCGGCGGTGGCTCCGGTGGTCAGGACGTCGTCGATCAGCAGGACGTGCCCCGACACGCCCCCGCTCGCGCGCAGGCGCCCCGTGAGGTTTCGCCGCCGCTCCGCGCGGCGCGAGGCGGACTGGCGCGGCCCGGGTGACAGCCAGAGGACGTGCGCGCACGGCGCGTCGAGCGCGCGCGCCACCGGCGCGGCGAGCACCGCCGCGGTCGCAAAGCCCCTCCGCAGGCGGCTCCAAGCAGTAGACGGGGCGGGCACCACACAGGATACCGGCCCGAGCGCAGCCGCCTCTCGCGCGAGCACCATCCCGAGCAGGCGCGCGATCCCACGATCGGGGCCGAACTTGGCGCGACGCACTGCAGCGCCGAGCGGTCCATCATAACGACCGAGCGACACGCCCTCGGTGACCCCCTCGACCGGTCGCGCGAGCGGGCGCGGCGTCACGTCCGCGCAGGTGGGACACAGGGGTCCCAGTCCAGTGCGCTCACATCCCGCACAGCGCGAGGGCCACAGCAGCTCCCACATCGCCACCTCCCGCCGCCTCCTCGCCCGCGCGGTCACGGCGCGCGAGGAAGTTCAGTGGGGGTGGTTCAGAATGAGAACGCCTCGTGCTTGTGGATCACCGTCTTCTTCACGCCAGGCGTCTGTGACGGGAGCTGCTCGAGCTGCTCGGTGACCCACGCGTCGCGGGCCTCGACGCTCTCGAACGGCTCGGAGGGCATCGTCCACGTCACGGTGTGCTCGCCCTTGCACAGGTTGGAGCCATCGAGACGCCACTCGAAGGTCAACTTCTCCTGGATGTCCCCAGCGAGATCGGAGGGCCACTCGGTGCCCGCCTCGGTGAACGGCGCCCAGTGCGCGACCGCCGCGGCCTTGCCGTTGGCGCACGTGGTCCGCTCGAGCGCGACCACCGCGTAGGTGTACGCGTAGCCTCCATTTCGCCACGCCGCGGGCCACCGGTAGCGCACATAGGCGTCCGCCGCGGCGTCATCGCCCACGGCCCGCAGGATCCCACGACCCTGCTCGACCGCCAGCGCCGGGAGGTCTGGCCCCAGCGACTCGAGGGCCGCCACGACCCCCTTGGCCGCCTCGGGATCGACGCCGCGCTGCGAGCCGACGCCCGCCGCATCCCCGAACGCGCTGACGACGAACGTCACCTCCTCCGGGTCCTCGAGCTCCGAGGCGAGCGCCTGGAGGGTCGGGATCGCCTCGGCGCGCAGGTTCCGCGCGTAGACCTCGAGCACGCTGAGAAACTGCGCTCGCTCGGTCGCGGTGCGGACCCCGCCGGCCCCGCTCGCGACCGCGTCGGCGAGCAGCGACCGCACCTCTGGCGTCCGGCAACCCGCCAGACCCCGGTGCCAGCGCTCGGCCCAGAAGGTCGCGCCGAGCGCGTCGTGGCTCGCGACGAAGAACGCGGCGAGCTTCGGATCCTGCTCGCACTGACCGCCGAGGTAGCCGATGGCCTTGCTGCGGTCGTCCGACGGCATCCGCACGAGAAACCCGCGCACCTCGGCGTCGAGACCGACCTGGACGCCGAGCGCGAGTGCCTCGTGCGCGTCCGAGCCGGGGAGCGCCTCGGCGAACGCCTTCGCGCCGACCGACCGCGCCGAGGGGACGTCGCAGCGCGCGAGCGCTGCCCAGGCGCGCGCCACGGACGCGGGCGTCGCCTCGGCGGCGGCGGACTTCAGCGCGGACTTGTCGCAGTCCGCGCCGTGCGCGAGGCCGAGGATCACGAGAGCGAGCCACATGGGACAACCTCCGATGGCCGCGGTGTACCCCAGGCGGCGCGGTGATTCAACGCGCGGGCGCCCGGGTCGCGTCCGTCGCGCCTCGGGTTATGGACGCCGACCACTCATCGGCAGGGAGGCCCCCATCATGAACGCCCCCATTCGCGTCGCAGTCACCGGCGCAGCGGGAAACATCGGCTACTCCATCCTCTGGCGGCTCGCTTCGGGCGACTGCTTCGGCAAGGACCAGCCCATCATCCTGCAGCTGCTCGAGGTCACCCCGGCGCTGGGGCGCCTCGACGGCGTGGTCATGGAGCTCGTCGACTCCGCGTTTCCGCTGCTGCACGACATCGTGGCCACCGACGATCCGCGCAAGGCGTTCGACGGCGCGAACCAGGTGTTCCTGGTCGGCTCCCGCCCGCGCACGGCCGACATGAACCGCTCCGATCTCGTCGCTGCGAACGGCCCGATCTTCGTCGGGCAGGGCGAGGCGCTCAACGCCGTGGCGGCGTCCGACGTGCGCATCGTCACCGTCGGCAATCCGTGCAACACGAACGCGCTGATCGCGATGGCGAACGCGCCCGACATCCCGAACGGGCGCTTCACCGCGATGACGCGGCTCGATCAGAACCGTGCTGCGGGCCAGCTCGCGGCGAAGGCCGGCGTACCCGTCGCCGCGATCCGCGACGTCGCGATCTGGGGCAACCACAGCGACCAGATGTACCCCGACGTCTCCCGGGCCACCGTCGCCGGCGCGCCGGCGTCCGGCCGCTTCGAGGAGGCCTGGCTGCGCGGCGAGTTCCTGACCACCGTGGCCACCCGCGGCAAGGCGGTCATCCAGGCGCGCGGCGCGTCGTCGGCGGCCTCGGCGGCCTCGGCGGCGATCGACCACATGAGCACGTGGTTCCACGGCAGCAACGGCGACGTGGTCAGCATGGCCGTGCCCTCACAGGGCTGGTACGACATCCCCGAGGGCCTGATCTTCTCGGTGCCCGTCACCGTCGAGGGCGGCGACTACCGCGTCGTGCCCGGGTGGGAGCTCGACGACTTCGCGAAGTCGAAGATCGCCAAGAACATCGAGGAGCTGCAGGCCGAGCGGGCCGCCGTCGCCGACCTCCTCTGAGGCGCGATCGCCCCATGCGCGGGGAGGAAGGTGCGGCATAAATGCCCCGCCTTCCTCCCCGCACCCGCTCAGAGGGCCTGTACAACGCGATCTCAGGCGGATTCATTCCTGGCACGACCCTTGCTTTACTGGGGCGTGACATCTTGGACCGCCTGGAGTCGCCCCATGATCCGCATCGCCCTCACCGCTCTCGCCACGCTCTTCGTGTTCACGGCCTGCTCCGAGAACGATCTCCGGGGCCTGCCGCCCGGTGAGGGCGTCGGAGGTCGAATCCAGGTCGATCCCCCCGAGCTGGTGTTCGGCACGCTGGCCTCGTACGAGGAGGACGTGAAGGCGTTCACGATCACGAACATCGGCACCGCGAACCTGCTGGTGGTGGACTTCGAGCCGGGCGGCTCGTCGTCCTTCCGCCTGATCGATCCGCCGCTCGACTTCCTGCTCGAGCCCGGGCAGTCCCGCGCGATCGACGTCGTGTTCAGCCCGATGGGCGCGAACGACCAGGTGGGTCACGTCGTGGTGCGCTCCGAAGATCCGCTCGCCCCCGAGGAGCAGGTCGATCTGCGCGGCGTCGGCGCGGCGCCGGAGCTGTACATCGATCCGCCCATGTTCGACTTCTTCGCCGACTTCGTGGGCTGCGGCGACGACGTCGAGGTCTCCCTGCGCAACGTCGGCACCGAGGATCTGGTGATCGACCAGATCTCCTACACCGAGCCGCACGGGCAGCTCAGCCTCGACAACCCGCTCACGCTGCCGCTGGTGCTCGCGCCAGGCCAGGACGCGAGCGTGTGGGTCGCGTGGGATCCGACGCGAGAAGTCCTGGCCGAGGGGATGCTCTCGGTGCGCTCGAACGACCCGCGCGGCACGGTCAGCGCCACGCAGCGCGCCGAGGGCATCTTCGCCACGGTGCGCACCGACGAGTTCGAGGTCCCGGTCGATCCGCCGGTCGACATCCTGTTCGCGGTCGATCAGTCCTGCTCGATGAACACCCCCGCCGCCGCGCTCGGCGCCGCGTTCAGCACCTTCATCAGCAGCGTCCAGCAGGTCACCAACGGCTGGCGCATCGGCGTGGTCACCCACGACAACGGCTGCTTCAACAGCGGCGTGCTCACCCAGAGCACGCCCAACCTCGCGACGACGTTCGCGAACGCGGTCGACTACGGCAGCGACGGCATGACCGGGTTCTCGAACACCGAGAAGCTGTTCGCGCTCACCCAGACCGCGATGAGCAAGACCTCGAGCGGGCAGTGCAACCAGAACTTCCTGCGGCCCGACGCGCTGCTGCACGTCATCCTCGTCAGCGACGAGTACGAGCAGAGCGGCATCACCGCGTCGTCCTTCGTGCAGACGCTGCGCAACTACAAGTCCTCGCCGAGCCTGGTCAAGGTCTCGGGCATCGTGTGCCCCGCTGCCGGCTGTAGCTGGTCGGGCTCGTGGGGCACCGCGGCCGGCTACGCCGAAGCGGTCAACCTCACCGGCGGGCTGCGCCTCAACGTCGCGGACTCGTCGTGGTCCAGCTCAGCCCAGCAGCTCGCGGCCGCGTCGCTCAGCAGCATCAACACCTACCCGCTCACCGGCACGCCGGCGCCCGCCAGCATCGTCGTGATGGTCGACGGCCAGACGTGGGCCACCGGCTGGACCTACGACGCGGGGTCGAACGAGATCGTGTTCACCACGACCCCGCCCGAGGGCGCCGAGATCGACGTCCGCTACGGGATGCTGGTGCCCTGCAACTGATCGTCGCTCAGCGCTTCGCGGCCACCAGCGCGCGGAGCGCCTGCTCGACGCCGGCGTCGTCGACGTCGAGGTGGGTGACGAGGCGGAGCGTGTCGGGCGCGGTCGCGTTCGCGAGCACGCCCGCCGCGGCGAGCGCCGCCTGCGCGCGCTGGGCGTCCCCGACGTTCACGTAGATCAGGTTCGTCTGCGGCAGCTTCACGTCGAAGCCCTCGACCATCAGCCCGACCGCGAGCGTGCGGGCTCGCGCGTGGTCCTCGGCGAGGCGGTCGACGTGGTGCTCGAGCGCGTACAGGCACGCGGCGGTCAGCACGCCGGACTGCCGCATCCCGCCGCCGAGCATCTTGCGCAGCCGCCGCGCCCGCGCGATGCCGTCTGCGCTGCCGCACAGCACCGAGCCGACCGGCGCGCCGAGCCCCTTCGAGAAGCAGAAGCAGACCGTGTCGAAGCCCTGCGCGCGGCGCGCGAGCGGGACGCCGGACGCCACCACCGCGTTGAGCGCGCGCGCGCCGTCGAGGTGCGTCGCCAAGCCGTGGTCGCGCGCGACCCGCGCGAGCGCGTCGAGCCGATCGAGGGGGTGCACCGTGCCCCCACCGCGATTGGACGTGTCCTCGACGCACAGCAGCGTCGCCGGGGCGTAGTGGACGTTGGCGGGCCGGATCGCGGCCTGCACGGCGGCGGGCTCCATCATCCCGTTCAGCCCCGGGATCAGCCGGATCTGAACGCCCGCGATCGCCGCAGCACCGCCCGCCTCGTAGTGGAACGGGTGCGCGCCCGCCTCCATCAGCACCTCGTCTCCCGGGCGTGTGTGGAGCGCCAGGGCGATCTGGTTCGCCATCGTGCCCGAGGGCGTGAACAGCGCGGCCGCCTTGCCGGCGAGCGCGGCGGCGACCTCCTCGAGCCGGCGCGTGGTCGGATCGTCGCCGAACACGTCGTCACCGACGTCTGCGGCCATCATCGCGCGCTTCATGCCCTCGGTGGGGCGAGTGACCGTGTCGGAGCGGAGATCGACGAGCCGCATGGCGAGCCTCCAGGGCCCGCCACTCTACCCCAGCGGCGTGACCAGCTCGGGCAGGTAGTCTGGCGGCGGCTGCAGACCGCACAGCGCGAGCACGGTGGCGCCGAGGCTCGCGATGCCCGCGCCCCCCTCGTGCGTCACCCCGACGGCGCCGCGTGGGTCATAGACGATGAACGGGACCGGGTTCAGCGTGTGCGCCGTGCGCGGGCGCGGGCGACCGTCCACGTCGCGCTGCACCGCGTCGCCTTTGCGCATCCACATCACGTCGGCGTTGCCGTGGTCCGCGGTGATCAGCAGGACGCCGTCGGCGTCACGGACCGCGCGCTCCAGGCGAGCGAGCTGCAGGTCGACCGCCTCGACCGCCACCCGCGCGGCCTCGAGGCGCCCAGTGTGGCCGACCATGTCGCCGTTCGCGAGGTTGAGCCGCACGTGATCCCACGCCCGGCTCTCGATCGCTTGGACCACCACGTCGGTGATCTCGGCCGCCTTCATCCACGGGCGCTCGTGGAACGGCCGGTTGTCCGATGGGATCTCGACGTAGCGCTCCAGCGCGCTGTCGATCAGGCCCGAGCGGTTCCCGTTGAAGAAGTAGGTGACGTGGCCGAACTTCTGCGTCTCGGAGCACGCGAACGTCCGCCGACCCGCCGCCACGAGGAACTGCCCGACGGTGCGATCGATCGCAGGCGGCAGCACGAGGTAGCTGCGCGGCACGTTCAGGTCGCCGTCGTACTGCATCATCCCGGCGTAGTAGACATCGGGCCGGTCGGGTCGCTCGAAGCCGGGGAAGTCATTCCCCTCGTCGAACGCGCGGCTGATCTCGATGGCGCGATCGCCACGGAAGTTGAAGAACAGCACGCCGTGCCCATCGCGGATCGGCCCGACGGGCCTGCCCATCTCATCCACGATCACGAACGGCGGCAAGTACTGATCATCGAGGTCGGGGTACGCGTCGTACAGCGCGCGGATCGCCGCCGCCGCGCTAGGGAACGGCGCGCCCTCGCCATGCACGTGGCAGCGCCACCCGCGCGCGACCATCTCCCAGTCCGCCTCGTAGCGATCCATCGTGATCCGCATCCGCCCGCCGCCCGACGCGACGCGATAGTCGCGCCCCGCGTCGCGGTGGGCCGCGAGGCGCGCCTCGAGCGGCTCCACCCAGGTGAGCGCAGAGCGCGCGTCGACGTCGCGCCCATCGGTCAGCACGTGCACGCGCAGCCGCGCCACCCCGTCGGCCGCCGCGCGCTCGATCAGGCGGTGCACGTGATCGATGTGGCTGTGCACGTTCCCATCCGAGACCAGCCCGAGCAAGTGCAGGGTGTCGCACGCGACGAGGCGCTGCCACACCTCGGTCTGGAACGCCTCGCCCGATGCGAGCGCGTGGTTGACCCGCTTGGCGCCCTGATCGAACACGCGCCCCGCGCCCATCGCGTTGTGGCCGACCTCTGAGTTGCCCATGTCGCCGTCGCTGGGCAGCCCCACCGAGACGCCGTGCGCGCGCAGCGGCATCCACGGGCACGTCGCCATCAGCCGATCGAGGTTCGGTGTGCGCGCGGTCGCCACGGCGTCGTCCTCGCCGCCGGCGCCGAGCCCGACCCCGTCGAGGATGCACAGGACCACGGGTCCGGCGCGCTTGGAGAAGGCTGGGTGGGGGGGCAGGGGTTCGACCATGTGGGCATCTCCTGATCGCAGGGCTAACCTGAACGCACGAGCCCGTCGGAGCGCGGGTCAGGCGGTGCCGCGATGTGGTGGATGTTGTTGGTGTTCGCGTGTGCGAGGGGGCCGGTGGTGCACGATGTCGGCCCCGCCGAGGTCGCCGGCGGTGACGTGCTCGTCGTCGAGGGCGAGCGACTGCGTGAGGGCCTCGGCGCGCACCTCGAGATCGACGGCGCCGACCGCGTGCCGCTCGCGGTGTCGGTCCTGTCGCGCGAGCGACTCGAGGCGAAGCTGCCCGCGCGGGTTCGCCCGGGAGACTGGCAGCTCGTCGTGTCGGGCCCGACCGAGACGCTCGCGACGCTGCCGGTGCGCGTGGTCACCCCCCGCGAGGAGCCCGCGTGCATCGACGAGTACACCGCGAACACCGAGGTCTCGTTGCGGCGCGCCGAGGTGGTCATCGACCGATACTACCGTGCTGGCGACAAGGAGAAGCTCCGGTTCGCGCTCGGCGACATCGCGCGGATCGAGTACGAGCGCGTCGAGCTCGCCGACGGGCCGTGCAGCGCGGTGTACCTGCGCACCGACGACGGCCGCCGCGTCGTGTTCAGCGATGATCGCGCCGTCGACCTCTACGAGCGCGCGCACCGGGTCGCGCAGGCGATGGGCAAGGAGCTCGTCGTGATCCGCCCGCCAGACGGCGCCGCGATGACCGACGACGCCCCCTGAGCGAGATCAGCCGATCGGCTCGCCGACCGCGCGATGGCGATACGCCGCGCGCGCGTCCGCGTCGACCTCGGAGAACGCCCGATCGAGCTTGAGCAGGCGCGCGAGGCCCTCGACGACCCGACGCGGCAGCACGATCGGCAGCACGGCCGCGAGACGGGCCGAGCGGGGAACGAACACGTCGACCTGCCCGTCGCGCACCGCGGCGAGGACCGCGTCCGCCACGTCCTGGGCGGTGACCATCGGCGGCCAGCGCAGCCGCCCGGTGCCCGACGTCAGCTCCGTGTCGACGATCGACGGCATGACGTAGGTGAACCCCACCCCGCTGTCCAGGTGCTCGGCGCGCACCGCCTCGGTGAGCCCGACCACCGCGTGCTTCGTCGCGCAGTACACCGCGATGTTCGGGATCCCCACCTTTCCCGCGCTCGACGCGACGTTCACGATGTGGCCGCGCTTGCGGCGCAGCATCCGCGGCAGCGCGACGCGCATCCCATGGATCACGCCGAACAGGTTGATCGCGATCTGCTTGTCGTCGGTCGCAGGCGCCAGCGCGGTGAACGCGCCGACCGGCATGATGCCCGCGTTGTTCACCAGCACGTCGACCGGCCCGATCTCGGCCTCGATCCGCGCAAACACGTCACCGAACGCGTCGAGATCGGTGACGTCGAGGCGGTAGCTCCCGACCCGGGCGCCAGCGGCGCGGAGCCGCTCGGTGGTGGCCGCGAGCGTCACCTCGTCGATGTCGCACAGCGCGACCGAGGCCCCCTGCGCGGCCAGGGTCTCCGCGATCGCGCGCCCGATGCCGCGCGCCGCGCCGGTGACCAGGGCCACACGGCCCGCCAGCTGATGAAACGGCATGTCTGCCTCCTGCTTTCCAGGCCACGTATCGCGGTCACCCGCCCCACGCTCAGCACCCCGCGGCCGCTCCGGTTAAGGCCGCCGGCCCTGGAGGTCCCCCGTGCCCGAGATGGACGACGACGCGCTGCCGCCACGCGCCGGCTGCTGGTTCCTGTTGCTGCCCATCCTCGCCGCGGCAGCGATCGTCGGCGGCTACGGGGCGGTGCTCCTGCTCGGCAGCCAGGGGCGATCGGCGGACGGAGCGCTGGTCCGCATCGCGTTCGAGGGCTGCGCCGAGGCCCGTCCGGCCGTGCTCGAGCGGATCGCGGCGATGGGCCTGCCGCAGCGGGGCGTCGAAGATGCGCCCGGCGGGTTCGCGGCCACGGTGCAGCTCCCGTCGGATCTCGCCGCCGCGGCCGAGATCCCTGCGACGCTCGCGGCGACCGCGACGTTCGCGATCCGACTCGGCGAGGCACCCGACGGCGAGCTCCTGGTCGCCTCAGACGGGGTGGCCTCGGCGACGCTGCGGCTCGACTTCACCGTCGACGCGAAGGCCGCGATCCAGCTCACGCCGGACGCGCAGCAGGCGCTCGAGGCCGCGGCGGCCGCGCACCCCGGCGAGGTCGTCACCGCCTGGCTCGACGACACGCCGATGACCCGTCGTAAGCTGTCGACGACGTCCGCGTGGGATCGCCTCGACCTGGAGCCGCGCACCGGCGACCGCGAGGCGAGCATCCGCCGCGCGGCCGAGTGGGCGTTGCTCGTCGATCAGGGGCCGCTGCCGTGCCCGCTGACCTTCCGGGTCGAAGCCCTGTGAGCGCGCGGCCGCGACGCGCTCGCGCCGCGGCCCTCGAAGACTACGCGCTCGCGGTGATGCTCGGGTGCGGACGATGCTCGCCCTTTGCCGGCTCGGGCGCCGGGACGCGCTCGAACACGAGGTGGCGCCCGTCCTCGGACAGGTCGACCATCACGGTGTCGCCCGGCTCGTAGCCCGACGAGATGATCGCGGTGGACATCGGGTTGAGCACCATCATCGTGATCGCGCGCTTCAGCGGCCGCGCGCCGAACGCCGGGTCGTAGCCCGCGTCGCCGATGACCTTGCGCGCCGCCGGCGAGACCTCGAGGAAGAGATCGCGCGCCGCGAGCAGCTTGCGAACCCGCTTGAGCTGGATCTCGAGGATGTTGTCGATGTTGTCGCGGGTGAGGCCGTCGAACACGACGCGGTTGTCGATGCGGTTCAGGAACTCGGGCCGAAGCACCTGCATCAGCTCCGACTCGACCGCGCGCACCGCCTTCTCGCGGTCTGCGCCCGCCTCGAGGATCTTGTGGCTGCCGATGTTGCTCGTCATGATGATGACGGTGTTCTTGAAGTCGACGACGCGCCCCTGGCTGTCGGTCAGGCGCCCGTCGTCGAGCACCTGCAGGAGGATGTTGAACACGTCGCCGTGGGCCTTCTCGACCTCGTCGAGCAGCACGACCGAGTAGGGCCTGCGCCGCACCGCCTCGGTGAGCAGCCCGCCCTCGTC
>CAYQSE010000053.1:19647-28909 GCA_964419905.1 uncultured Enterobacteriaceae bacterium | reverse complement strand
GCCACCTCGGCTTAGTTTTCCAGTCGTTCCACCAGCTCGGCAGCAATAACGCGGTCGAGAACGTCGCGCTCCCGCTCTACTACGCCGGCGTCCCCCGCCGGAAGCGCAACGAGCTCGCCGAGGGCTACCTCGAGAAGGTGGGGCTCGCCGACTGGCGCCACCACATGCCCAACCAGCTCTCGGGCGGCCAGAAGCAGCGCGTCGCGATCGCGCGGGCGCTGGTCACCCAGCCGCGCCTCCTGCTCGCCGACGAGCCCACCGGCGCGCTCGACACCCAGACGAGCCACGAGATCATGGCCCTGATCGCGGACATCCACCGCGAGGGCATCACCGTGATCATCGTCACCCACGAGCACGACATCGCCGAGCGGACCGACCGGATCATCCACCTCGTGGACGGGCGGATCGACTCGGACACCCGCCGCGCCGTGGCCTGATGCTCAACCCCGACGCCTGGCTGGAGCTGTTCGAGCGGCTGGGGCGCGCCCGGTTCCGCACCGCGCTGACCATGTTCTCGGTGGCGTGGGGCATCCTGATGCTCGTGCTGCTGCTCGCAGCGGGCAAGGGCCTCGAGAACAACGTGCGGTGGCAGTTCCGCGGGGACGCGATCAACAGCATCTGGATCTTCCCGGGCCGGTCGTCGATCGCCCACGAGGGGCACGGCGTCGGGCGTCCGACCCGACTGACCAACGCCGACCACGCCGCGATCGCCGAGCTGCCCGGCGTCGAGCACCTGACGAGCCGCTACCACCTGTTCGGCGAGTTCACCGTGGCCTATCAGGGCCGCCACGGCGCGTTCGAGGTGCGGGCGGTGAACCCACCGCATCGCTACGTGCAGCAGACCGAGATCACCGCGGGCCGCTACATCAACGAGCTCGACATCCTCCACAAGCGCAAGGTCGCGGTGATCGGCGACGAGGTCGTGAAGTTCCTGTTCCGCGGGCGCGCTCCGATCGGCGAGGCGATCGATGTCGGCGGGCTGCTGTACACGGTCGTCGGCACGTTCCACGACGAGGGCGGGCCGGGCGAGATGCGGGTGATCGACATCCCGCTGTCGACCGCACAGGTGGCGTACGGCGGCGGCGAGAACGTGCACCGCATCCTGTTCACCGTCGGCGACGCGTCGCTCGAGCAGAGCAAGGCGGTAGAGGAGGAGGCGCGCCTGCTGCTCGCGAGTCGCCACGACTTCAGCCCCCGCGACCAGCGCGCGCTGCGCATCCGCAACAACCTCGAGCGCTACGAGCGCATCGCCGGCGTGTTCACCTGGCTGCGCGGGTTCATCTGGATCGTCGGCATCGGCACCGTGCTCGCCGGCGTGGTGGGCGTCAGCAACATCATGCTGGTCAGCGTGCAGGAGCGCACGAGCGAGATCGGGCTGCGCAAGGCGCTGGGCGCGACCCCGGCGAGCATCGTCGCGATGATCCTGCAAGAGGCCATCGTCGTCACCTCCATCGCCGGCTACGGCGGGCTCGTCGTCGGCGTCGTCGCGATCGAGGCGGTGCGTCGCTATGTGCCCGAGAACGACTACGTCCGCGACCCGGGCGTCGACCTCGGCGTCGTGTTCGGCGCGGTGGCGCTGCTCGTGGTGTTCGGCACGCTCGCGGGGCTGTTCCCTGCGCTGCGCGCCGCGCGGGTCAACCCCATCGTCGCGCTGCGGTCCGAGTGATGTTCGACCTCGACCGCTGGACCGAGATCGGCGAGTCGCTGCGGGCCAACCGGCTGCGCACGCTGCTCACGGCGCTGGGCGTGTTCTGGGGCATGTTCATGCTCGTGATCATGCTCGGCTTCGGCGACGGGCTCGAGCGCGCGATGAAGAAGAACATGGGCCGCTGGGCGACGAACGCGGTCTACATCTGGGGTGGGCGCACGTCGATGCCCTACCAGGGGATGCGCCCGGGCCGGTGGATCGGGTTCCAGAACGCCGACGTGGCGGCGCTCGCCGAGCTCGACGGGCTCGAGCACCTCGTGCCGCGCAACTCGCTCGGCGGCTACCGCGGCGGCGCCACCGTCGTGCGCGGCGCGAAGACCGGCAGCTACGGGGTGATGGGCGACTACCCGGTGTTCCAGGAGATCGCGGTGTTCGAGATGACCGCAGGGCGGTTCATCAACGACCTCGACATCGCGGACTACCGCAAGGTGGCCGTGATCGGCGAGCAGGTGGCGATCGATCTGTACGCGCGCGGCGAGGATCCGCTCGGCACCCACGTCCAGATCAACGGGGTGTTCTTCCAGGTCGTCGGCACGTTCCGGTTCGACTCCGCGAACGACCGCGGCGACCGCGAGAACAGCACGATCTACATCCCGTTCACCACCTTCCAGCGCGCGTTCAACTACGGCGAGCGCGTCGGATGGATCGCGATGACCGCGAAGCCCGACGCGTCGGCCACCGACCTGGAGTCGCGAGCCAGGGCGCTGCTCGCCGAGCGGCACAAGATCCACCCCGAGGACGCCGACGGCGTCAGCGGGTTCAACTCCGAGAAGCAGTTCCGGCAGATCACCACGCTGTTCACCGGGATCCGCTTCTTCGTGTGGTTCGTCGGCACCATGACGCTGCTCGCGGGCGTGATCGGCGTCAGCAACATCATGCTGATCGTCGTGCAGGAGCGCACTCGCGAGATCGGCCTGCGGCGCGCGATCGGCGCGACGCCGGCGTCGGTGGTGTGGATGATCCTCCAGGAGGCGACGGCGCTCACCGCGGTGGCCGGCTACACCGGCGTGGTCGCAGGCGTGGTGCTGCTCGAGATGACCGGCGGCTGGGTCGAGTCGTCCGGTTCCATGGGCCGCCCGAACATCGCGTTCGATGCGGTCTTCACCGCAGGCGCGGTGCTCCTGGTCGCCGGCGCGCTCGCCGGCGCCGTCCCCGCGCGCAGGGCCGCCTCCATTCGGCCCGTCGAAGCGCTGCATGCGGAGTAGTCGATGAAGCGAGTGTTCCCGATCCTGGTCGCGTTGACGGTGCTGCTGGCGTTCGTCGCCACGCTCGGCTTCCTCGTGTGGAAGGCGCGCGAGAAGCCGGTCGAGTACAAGACCGAGTCGCCGGCGGTGACCGACATCGTCCTCAAGACGGTCGCCACCGGTGCGATCGTCCCGCGCAACGAGGTCGAGATCAAGAGCCGCGTCTCGGGCGTCGTCGACCGCGTCGCGGTGCGCCCCGGCGCGCAGGTGCAGGCAGGCGACCTGATCGCGGTGATCCGCATCATCCCCGACGTGCAGGCGCTGTCGAGCGCCGAGAGCCGCGTCGAGATGGCGCGCATCGCCCGCGCCCGCGCCCGCGACCAGCTCGCGCGCGACGAAGCGCTCTACGAGAGCCGGGCCATCTCGATCGCGCAGATCGAGGCCACGCGCTCGGACGCCGCGCTCGCCGAGGAGGAGCACCGCGTCGCCACCCGCAACCTGCGCATCGTGCGGGAGGGTCACGCCGGCGGCTCGGTCGGCGTCGCGACGCACATCACGTCGACCGTCGAGGGGATGGTGCTGTCGATCGACGTCGAGCCCGGCGTGTCGGTCACCGAGACGAACACGTTCTCCGAGGGCACGACGATCGGCACCGTCGCCGACATGAACGACATGATGTTCTCGGGCATGGTCGACGAGTCGGAGGTCGGCAAGATCCGCGAGGGGCTGCCGCTCGACATCAAGGTCGGCGCGCTCGCCGACCAGAAGTTCGCGGGCACGCTCGAGTACATCTCGCCCAAGGGCCTCGCCGCCGACGGCGCGATCCAGTTCGCGATCGAGGCTTCCGTCACCGTGCCCGAGGACGTGTTCATCCGCGCTGGCTCAAGCGCGAACGCGGCCATCGTGCTCGACCGCGCCGACCAGGTGCTCGCGATCAAGGAGTCGCTGCTGAAGTTCGACAAGCGCAAGCCCTACGTCGAGGTCGAGGTCGCCCCGCAGGTCTTCGAGCGCCGCGACATCGAGGTCGGACTCTCGGACGGCATCCAGATCCAGATCAAGTCGGGACTCACCGCCGAAGACCGGGTGAAGGGCGCCCCGATCGGCGGTTGAGCCCCGCTTTCCGGTTGCGGTCGACGAGATGGGGGTGGTACCCCTGCTCGCACGGAGGTCCCCCCCGCATGGTGCTCACGCTCGCCCTCGCCCTCGCCCTCCTGGGCGGGTGTCCCCCGACCGGCGACACCGCCGACACCGCGGACACCGGGGATACGTCCGACACCGACACCGCCGACACCGCAGCGCCGACCGAGCGCTGGTTCCGCGTCGCGACCTGGAACGTCGCGACGCTGGGCAGCCAGGGCGACCCCGAGTACGAAGCGGCCAAGCGGATCCTCGGGCGGATCGACGCCGACGTGGTGGCGCTGAACGAGATCGGGACCGACGCCGACGTGCACAACCTCGCCGACCTCGCCGACGAGCTTGGCTACGCCTCGGTCGTGGTGCCGAGCTACAACCCGTTCGGCACGCTCCGCAACGCGATCATCAGCAAGCGCGCGCCGACCGGGTCGGCGTGGCCCGACAGCGCCGAGCTCTCGGGCGACCTGTCCGCCAACGACGTCACCCGGCTCCCGGTGCTTGTGGAGCATGCGATCACCGGCGTCGGCACGCTGACGGTGGTGACCCAGCACTGGAAGTCCGGCTGGTTCGACGACGACGAGTTCCGCCGGATGGTCGACTCGCGTCGGACGGTGCAGGCGGCCGCGCGTGGCAACCCGCAGACGAGCTGGGTGCTCATCTCGGGCGACGTGAACGCCGAGGTCGACGGCCCCGCCGAGACGCCGACGCGCTTCCACAGCCTGCCGAGCAGCATGCCGGGCGGCTACTTCCTCGGCGAGGACCTCTACGACGAGATGACCAGCGGCGGACTCGTCAACGACGCGTTCCAGCCGCTCTACGACGGCGGCTACGACGTGGTGGACATGACGCAGCGCGACGGCACCACCGCGACCCGCCCCGAGTCCGGACGACGCCTCGACTACATCTTCGCCAGCGCGGGCGCGCCTTCCGGCTGGCGCGCCGAGATCTTCGACTGCAACGACCAGTCGCTGCCTGGGCTGCCGATGGCGGGCGACCCGATCACCGCGTCGAGCTGTCGCCTCGCGAGCGACCACCTGCCGCTGGTCATCGACCTGCCGTTGCCCTGATCGGCCGCGCTGGCGGCGTTTAGCGCGGCGCGGTTTTTATTATTTTCATTATGTTGCGACGTTTCGTGACGCCGGGTAGTCCAGAAGTGGCGCGAGCGCTGTCGAGCCTCGCCCACACCACATCCGCAAGGGGGCTGTCCCGTGAAGTTGTTCATGCTCGGTTTCGTGTGCCTCGGGTTCTTCGCGTCGACCGACGCCTTCGCCAACACGCCGGACGGCGAGACGCCGGCCGTCGAGAAGGTGTGCGACGACTACACCGGCCGCGCGTTCGGCATCTGCAACGCGTACTGCGAAGCCATCGACTGTGACGATCCGGCGTCGAACGCCAGCCCGACCGCCTGCGATCAGCTCGAGGACAAGTTCGCCAAGGCCACCGGCGAGAAGATGCCCGCTTGCGAGGCCGGCGTGAACTGCGAGGAGCAGTGTAAGGGCCAGTACTACACCGCCGAGCAGCTCTGCTTCGATGGCAAGGGCTACAACGAGGAGTGCCTCGTCAAGGCGAAGCGGCAGTACGAGCAGTGCGCCGCCGGCTGCGCGGGCGAGCCGACCCCGATCGGCGACGACTGGTGCACGCCCGAGGGCGAGAAGGCCTGCTACGAGGTGAAGGGCACCTATGAGAAGTACGAGGACGGCTCCTGCACCTGCAAGCTGATCAGCCGCTACTGATCGACCCGCGGGTCGTGGCCACGGAGGCCGGGCGCGTCACGCGCCCGGCCTCTCTTGCTCAGGGGACCGCGCCCCGCGCCGAAGCCAGCGACGCAACGCCGCCCCGTCGCCCTCCGGTTGTGCCGCCCCGCCCCGGCGCGTAGACTGCCGCCTCTCCAGCGGCGCCAGGGGGCACGAGATGAGCAGCAGCACACTGATCCGAGGCGGCACGGTCGTCACCGCAGACGGCGAGTCCCGGGCGGACGTCCTCGTCGTGGGCGAGCAGATCGCAGCCGTGGGCCCCGATCTCGACGCGCCGGTCGGCGCGCGGGTGATCGACGCCGGCGGCGCGTTCGTGATGCCCGGCGGCATCGACCCACACACGCACATGGAGCTGCCCTTCATGGGCACCACCGCGTCCGAGGACTTCTTCACCGGCACGTCCGCGGCGGCCGCCGGCGGCACCACCTCGATCATCGACTTCGCGATCCCCAACCCGGGCCAGAGCCTGCTCGAGGCCTACGACAACTGGCGCGGCTGGGCCGAGAAGGCGGCGTGCGACTACTCGTTCCACGTCGCCGTGACCTGGTGGAGCGAGCAGGTCGCCGAGGAGATGGGCATCCTGGCCCGCGAGCGCGGGGTCAACAGCTTCAAGCACTTCATGGCCTACAAGGGCGCGATCATGTGCGACGACGAGGTGCTGGTGAACAGCTTCCTCCGCGCGCGCGACCTCGGCGCCCTGTGCACGCTGCACTGCGAGAACGGCGAGCTGGTCTACCGGCTGCAGCAGGCGATCTACGACAAGGGCATCCGCGGGCCCGAGGGGCACCCGCTGTCCCGCCCGCCGTGGGTCGAGGGCGAGGCGGCCAACCGCGCGATCCGCATCGCCGAGGCGCTCGGCACACCGGTCTACCTGGTGCACAACTCGTGCAAGCAGTCGCTCGAGGCGATCACCCGCGCCCGCCTGGAGGGCCAGATCGTGTTCGGCGAGGTGCTGGCGCAACACCTGGTCATCGACGACTCGGTCTACCGGCACCCCGACTGGGACACCGCGGCCCACTACGTGATGAGCCCGCCGTTCCGCCCGCCCGAGCACCAGGCCGCGCTGTGGCACGGCGTCCAGGCGGGCATGCTCGACACCACCGCGACCGACCACTGCTGCTTCTGCACCCCGCAGAAGCAGGCGGGGCTCGACGACTTCCGCAAGATCCCGAACGGCACCGGCGGCGTCGAGGACCGCATGAGCGTGCTGTGGGAGCACGGCGTGAACACCGGGCGCATCAGCCGCAGCCAGTTCGTCGCGCTCACCAGCACGAACACCGCGAAGATCTTCAACATCCACCCGAAGAAGGGCGCGCTGCAGCCCGGCGCCGACGCCGATGTCGTGATCTGGGATCCGGCGCTCACCCGCACCCTCTCGGCCAAGACCCACCACCAGAACATCGACTTCAACATCTTCGAGGGCATGGTCTGCCGCGGCAACGCCGCGGTCACGCTGTCGCGCGGGATGGTGGTGTGGGAGGACGGGAAGCTGTCCACCGAGCGCGGTCGCGGGCGCTACATCGAGCGTCCGTGCTGGGCCCCGTTCTGGGACACGCAGCTCAAGCGCAACGCGCTGAACGAGCCGACGCCGGTGGTGCGGTAGCCACGTCGAGCGCGTCGAGCACCCGCTCGGTCGCCACCTCGACGGCGTCCGCGGTGTCCACCACGCACGTCACCGCCTGCACCGCAGGCGGTGACGCCTCCCACCGCGCGGCCTCCGCGCGATGGATCGCCCAGTCGGCGTCCGAGGCGTCCCCGCGCCGACGGGCAAGTCGCTGCCGCACCACCGACGGCGCCGCCTCGCACACGACCAGCAGCGGCGGCACGCCGAGCGCGCGCGCGCGGTCGACCAGCGCCTGACGCCACCGCGCGCGGCCGAACGACGCGTCGACCACCACCCGCCGCCCCTCGAACAGCGCGTCCTCGGCTTGGTCGAGGCACGCGGCGTACACGCGATCGCGCTGGTCGGGCGTGTACAAGCCGGTGTCGGGGGCAGCCGCCGCGCCCTGGTCCGGGGCCAGTCCGGCGAGCGCCTTGCGGACCACGTCCGAGCGGATCACCGTGAAGTCGGGCAGCGCCGCCGCCAGCGTGCTCTTCCCGATGCCCGGCAGCCCGCCCACGCCGACCAGGCAGGGCCGCCGCGCCGCGACCTCCAGCTCGGTCAGCGCGTACAGCCAGTGCCGCCGCGCGCGCGCCCGCATCGCCTCGCGCGCCGCGCCGCGCAGGTCCGCGACCTTGAAGCCGGCCACCTTCGCGCGCACGATCGACCGGTACGCCGCGAAGAACGGCAGCAGCGCGCGAGCCTCGTCGTCGCCGGTCGCCTCGGACCACGCCGCGAAGAACGCCTCGGCCAGATCGCGGCGCCCGCGGCACGCGGCGTCCATGTACAGGAACCCGACGTCCGAGACGGGATCGAGACAGCGAAGCCCCTCCGAGAACTCGACCGCATCGAGCACGATCAGCCGGTCGCCCTCCAGGTAGACGTGCTCGAGCCGCAGATCGCCGTGTCCCTCGCGCGGGAGCCCGCGCGCGGCGCGCGCGTCGAGCAGGCCGGCGTGCTCGGCGAGCCACGCCTCGGTGAGCGCGGCCAGCCGCGCATGGACCGCAGCAGAGACGGTGTCCCCGATGTGCGGCTCCGTCTGCGCGAAGTTCTGCCTCGCGCTCGCCGCGACGGCATCCGCGCGAGCGTGCCGGGCGACCTCCCGTCCGCCGCGCGCGCCTTGGTGGAACGCCGCGATGTGGCGACCGAGACGCGAGAACGCGTCGGCGTCGAGCGTCGGGAGGCGCGCGAGGAAGGTGTCGGCGTCGGCGAGACGACGCATCACCACCACCCACTCCACCGCGCTCCCCTCCCCGTCGATCTCGAACCGGCCGTCGTGTCGCGTGATCGGCGCGACGCCGAGGTACACGTCGGGCGCGAGGCGGCGGTTCAGGCGGACCTCCTCCTCGCAGAAGAACCGCCGGCGCGCCAGCGTGGTGTAGTCGAGGAAGCCGAGGTCCACCGGCTTCTTCAGCTTGTAGACGCGATCGCCGCGCAGCAGCACCCGCGAGATGTGCGTCTCGCGGACCTCGTCCCCCTCATGACGGATCGCGTCGAGCAGCGCGTCGGGAGGCATCATCCCTCCATCTCATCAGGCTCTCCCTAACCCACCCCAATCAGCGGGGGCGAACGCGCGGGCGGCGGAGGCGAACGCACTGCCAGGCGCGGTTCCGCCGGCTCGAAGCGGCGTCGGGGCGCCGATCGTCCGCCACCGTCCGGCGTCGGCCACCCGACGCCCCGACGCCGCACGCCGGCTCCACCGCGCCACGAACGCTGCTCCAGGCACGAAGCGATGCCTGCGAGCCGAGCCGGGCAGCGGGGGCGAACGCGCGGGTGGCGGGGCGAACGCGCTGCCAGGCTCGGTTCCGCCGGCTCGAAGCGGCGTCGGGGGCCCCGGGCGGCCCCCCCCGGCGGCGGTGCCCAAACCGGGCGGCGCGCCGCG
>CAYQSE010000053.1:0-19637 GCA_964419905.1 uncultured Enterobacteriaceae bacterium | reverse complement strand
CGATACGCGCCGGCGGGGCCCCTTGCCCCCATGGCGTCTGCCACCCGGCGCCCCGACGCCGCACGCCGGCTCCACCTCGCCGCGAACGCTGCTCCAGACACGAAGCGGTGCGCCCCCCAGCCGTGGGCCGGCCGTCCCGGCCGGCCGACTCCCCGGCAGAGCACAGCGCCCCCCGTGGGCCGGCCGTCCCGGCCGGCCGAATCCCCGGCAAGGCACAGCGCCCGCCGGGGCGGAGGGGGTGAAGGTCACAGGCCGCCGACGGGCGCAATGACTTGGTGGTTGCCGCTGGCGAGGTAGCCCTCGACGTCGAGCATGTGCGTCCCGAAGGTGAAGGCCATGTGCAGGTGGTCGTTCACGCCGGGTTCGCCGGCGTCGACCAGGCGGAACCACACCCGCGCGGGCTCACCGTCGACGTCGCCGAGGGCCACGCCCACCACGGTGTTGAACGCGGGCTCGGGCTGGCTGCCCTGGATCGCCGGATCGTCGAGGCAATACGCCCAGTCGAGCCGATCGAGCGCGAAGGCACCGTAGGGGCCGAGGTCGATGTCGAGCGAACTGACCGGGAACGATGCGGCGCAATGGATCATGAACGCGTGGCGCAGCGTGCCCCACTCGGCGACCACGGTGCCGTCGCCGCCCATGCGCGCGCGCCCGTCGAGGAACGGTGCCGGCTCGTCGGACGGGGGCTCTTGGTAGGGGTACTCCCACCACGAGTCGTCCCAGTCATCCCACGGCACGGGCGGCCCGTCGGGCCACAGGTCCGCGGGCGGCATGTTCGGCAGCGCATCGGGCGGTATCGGCGCGTCCGGGCCCTCGGCGAGGGCCACGCCGAGCTCCCACGGGTCGGGACGGGGCGGCCCCGGAAGCACCACCTCGTCGGTCGGGTAGACGCCGTACTCGAGGCAACCCGCAAGTGCGAGGAACGGAAGGATGCGTCGCATGGTGACCTCCTCTCCCTAAGGCACAGCTAAGCACCACCACGCGCGTTTCCATCCACGGCTGCGCACAGCAGCGCGATCGGGTATACCGGGCCGCGCTCGCGCCTGATGCCGCCGGGAACTCCGGGGCTGGCGAGGCACGCCACCCGCGCGGGGGAGCCCATGAGCCTGTCGAGGCAGGTGCACGCACCGGATCCGGGCCTGATCAACGCCGACATCGCGCCGACCACGGACGCCGAGCGGCATTGGTCGGTGCTGAACATGGCCAGCCTGTGGATCGGCATGGTCGTGTGCGTGCCCACCTACATGCTCGCGGCGAGCCTGATCGAAGGCGGGATGAGCTGGTGGCAGGCGGTGCTCACCATCCTGCTCGGCAACGTGATCGTGCTGATCCCGATGGTGCTCAACGGGCACGCGGGCACGAAGTACGGCGTGCCGTTCCCGGTGCTCGCGCGGGCCAGCTTCGGCATCCACGGCGCGCACATCCCGAGCCTGCTGCGCGCGCTGGTCGCGTGCGGGTGGTTCGGCATCCAGACCTGGTTCGGCGGCTTCGCGATCTACCAGCTGCTCAACGCGCTGCTGAACGGCGCGCTGGTCGGTGACAAGCTGCCCGTGTTCGGCATCAACGCGGCCGAGCTCGCCTGCTTCGCCGTGTTCTGGCTGCTCCAGGTCGCGGTGATCTACCGCGGGGTCGAGTCGATCCGCGTGCTCGAGACGCTGGCGGCCCCGTTCCTGATCGGCATCGGGCTGCTGCTGCTCGGCTGGGCGTACGTCGCCGCCGACGGCTTCGGCGCGATGCTCGACGCGCCCAGCCAGTTCGGGCCGGGCGGCGCGAAGGAGGGGCAGTTCCTCTCGGTGTTCGTACCCTCGCTCACCGGCATGGTCGGGTTCTGGGCCACGCTCTCGCTCAACATCCCCGACTTCACCCGCTACGCGCGCACGCAGCGCGACCAGGTGCTCGGTCAGGCGATCGGGCTGCCCACCACGATGACGCTGTTCGCGTTCATCAGCGTCGCCGTCACCGCCGCCACCACGGTGATCTTCGCGGATCCGGTCACGGGCGCGCCCGGCGAGCCGATCTGGGATCCGACCATCCTCGCCGGCAAGATCGGCGGCGGGTGGACGGTCGTGCTGTCGTTGTTCGCGCTCGCGGTGGCCACGCTGTCGACGAACATCGCGGCGAACGTCGTGTCGCCCGCGAACGCGCTGATCAACGTGTCGCCCCGACGGTTCACGTTCCAGCTCGGCGGCTACCTCACCGCGGGGCTCGGCTTCGTGATCTTCCCGTGGAAGCTGATCGAGACCACCGGGGGCTACATCTTCACCTGGCTGATCGGCTACTCGGCGCTGCTCGGGCCGATCGGCGGCATCCTCATCGCGGACTACTTCCTGCTCCGGCGCACCGAGCTCGACCTCGACGGCCTGTACCGCTACCACGGCCCCTACCGCTACGTGCGCGGGTTCAACCCCGCCGCGCTCGCCGCGTTCGGGCTCGCGGTGCTCCCCAACGTGCCGGGCTTCCTCTACCAGGCGGGCGCGCTCGCGTCGGTGCCACCCTTCTTCCAGACCGTTTATACCTACGCGTGGTTCGTCGGGTTCTTCCTGGCGGGCGCGCTCTATCTCGTGCTGATGAACCTGCTCCCAGACCGCGTGACGGTCCCCTCGGAGGCCCAGTGACCATCCCGAACTTCGCTGCCCGGTCGTATGACTTCACCTCGTTCGTTCCCGCGCGGAACTTCATCGGCGGCGAGTGGCGCGATCCGAGCGGCGACGAGCACCCGGTGCTCAACCCCCGCTACGGCAAGGCGATGGCCACCGTGCGCTACTCGACCGCGGACGACGTCGACGACGCGGTCCGCGCCGCGAAGGCCGCGCAGGTGGCGTGGGCGGCGTGGCCGATCCGTGAGCGCGCCCAGGTGCTGTACAAGGTCCGCGAGCTGATGCTGCGCGACCTCGAGGAGCTGTCGTGGCTGGTCAGCCACGAGAACGGCAAGCTGTTCGCCGAGGCGCAGGCCGAGGTGCTCAAGGGCATCGAGTGCGTCGAATACGGCTGCTCGCTCCCCAACCTCGCCGCCGGCAACGAGCTCGAGGTCAGCCGCGGCGTGAGCTGCCGGATGGAGTACGCGCCGGTCGGTGTGGTGGCCGGGATCACCCCGTTCAACTTCCCGTTCATGGTGCCCCTGTGGATGCTCCCGCAGGCGCTCGTCGGCGGCAACGCGTTCATCCTGAAGCCGAGCGAGCAGGTGCCGCTGTCGTCGCTGCGCCTGGTCGAGCTGTTCCGCGAGGCGGGCCTGCCCGACGGCATCCTGCAGATCGTGCAGGGCGGCCGCGAGTCGGTCGAGGCGCTGTGCGACCACCCCGGCATCGGCGCGCTCGCGTTCGTCGGCTCCACCCGGGTGGCCAAGCTGGTCTACGGCCGCGCGTGCACGAACGGCAAGCGCGCGCTCTGCCTCGGCGGCGCGAAGAACCACCTGATCGTGGTCCCCGACGCCGACCCGGACGTGACGATCGAGAACGTCGTCGCGTCGTTCACCGGCTGCGCCGGGCAGCGGTGCATGGCCGCCAGCGTGATGATCGCGGTCGGCGACGTCGACCACCTCATCGACGGCATCCGCGAGCGCGCCGCGTCGCTGGTCACCGGCCAGGACGTCGGTCCGGTCAACCTGCCCGAGTCGGTCGCGCGCATCGAGGGCTACATCAATCAGGCCGAGGAGATGGGCGCGAAGGTGCTCGTCGACGGCCGCGGCCAGCGCGGCGGCGACGGTGGCTACTGGGTCGGCGCGACGCTCCTCGACAACGTCACCGCCGACATCCCCGCGGGCCGCGAGGAGATCTTCGGGCCCGTCCTCTCGATCATCCGCGTGCCGAACATCGAGGCCGCGCTCCGGCTCGAGAACAGCAACCCCTACGGCAACGCCTCGTCGGTCTACACCACGTCGGGCGACATCGCGAAGAAGGTGATGGAGCGCGTCGAGGCCGGCATGTGCGGCGTGAACATCGGCGTGCCGGTGCCGCGCGAGCCGTTCGGGTTCGGCGGGTGGAACGACTCGAAGTTCGGCCACGGCAACATCACCGGCTGGGACGGCTTCCGGTTCTGGACCCGCCAGCGCAAGATCACGAGCAAGTGGGCGCTGCAGAAGGACCAGAACTGGATGAGCTGATCGACGAAACGTCGGTCCGCGCGGCGTATTCACCCGCGCGGACCCGCGCTCGAGGACAAGCCCGAGCCCGTGCCGTCTCCATACGATCTACGTCCGCAGATGAGCCGCCAGCGCAAGATCGTAGCGCATCGCAGGCGAGCATCTTGACCCCTCATCTTTCGCCCCCCTATCTTCATGCGGGGACGAAAAGGGGGTGTCATCATGCGTTTCTTCGCTATGCTCGCCGCGGGCACGACGCTCGCGGTCGGCGGGCTCGTGCTCTTGCAGTTCGCTACGCCGAGCTCGGCGCCAGGATCGGCGACGGCGGAAGCGACACGATTCGCGCTGCCGCTGACCTTCGAGGCCAACCACGGACAGCACGACCCGCGCGTGCACTACGTCGCACGCGGGCGCGGCTACGATCTGTACGTGACGGGCAAGGAGGCGGTGTTCGGATGGCGTGACGGCGCGCTGCGGATGCAGTTCGACCAAGCGAACCCGACGCCCGAAGCGCAGGGCGTCGGCGGGCTCGATGGCCTCGCGAACTACTACGTCGGCGACGACCCGTCGGCGTGGGTCACGGACGTGCCGACCTGGTCGCGCGTCCGCCTCACGGACGTCTGGCCGGGGATCGACGTCGACTTCCACGGGCAGGAGCGCCTCGTCGAGTACGACTTCATCGTCCACCCGGGCGCCGATCCCCTCGACATCGGGCTGCGCTTCGACGGGGCCGACGCGCTCGCGCTCTCGGACGAGGGCGACCTGCTGTTGACGGTCGGCAAGTCCACGCTCCGCCACCGAGCGCCGGTCGTCTTCGAGGAGGTCGACGGCGAGCAACACCCGCTCGACGCGCGGTTCGTGCTGCTCGACGGCGGCCGCGTCGGCTTCGACGTGCCCGCTCACGACCCGCGACGCCGCACGCTGATCGATCCGATCGTCGACTTCGCGAGCTACCTCGGCGGCTCCGACCTCGACGGCGGGTGGGACCTCGCCGTCGGCGCGGACGGCAGCGTCACCGTCGTCGGGATGACGAACTCCGAGGACTTCCCGCTCGAGAAGCCGCTGATCGACACCTACCCGGGCCACGTCGACGAGGGCAGCTGGATCGTGGACTTCTACGGGACCGGCGTGAGCGGGTTCGTGACGCGGTTCGATCCGTCGGGATCGAGTCTGCGCTACTCGACCTACCTCGGCGGCTCGCACATCGACGTGATGACGAACGTGAAGGTGGATCGTACCGGGTTCGCCTACGTCGCCGGGAGCAGCCACTCCGAGGACTACCCGACCACCCATACCCGGTGCCACGGGGTGAACAGCGACGCCGTTCTCACGGTGCTGAACCCGGCGGGGCAGCTCGTGTGGTCGACCTGCCTGGGCGGCACACTGGACGACTCGTTCCGCAACCTCGCGATCGCGGGTGACCGATACGGCCAGGTACGGATCTACGCAGAGGGCGCGAGTGACTCGCCTGATCTGCCGCTGGTGAACGCCTACGGCGGCGCCGCAGGTGACCAGGACATCTGGGTCGTCGGCGTGAAGCCTACAGCGCCCGATCCGGTGTTCTACTCGTCGCTGTTCGGCGGCAGCCTGTGGGATCTCGGCCACGCGATTGGCGTCACGCAGGGCGACCGAGGTCAGGACCTCGTGTACGTCGGCGGGCGGCTGCAGTCTGTCGTCGGCTTCTACGAAGATCAGCCGGTGTACTGGCATCGCTCGACGCACAACGAGCGCGGCGTGATGTGGTGCGGCGCCGACGACCCGTCGTGGGCGACGCCGCCCGGCTATGGGAACAGCTGGGTGCAGGCACTCACGAAGATCGTCGCGCTCCCGACCGGTACGCCCTCGCTGCGCTACGCCGCACAGTGGGACGTCGAGCCGTTCTGGGACGGCCTTCGGGTCCAGGTCTCGACGGACGGTGTGACCTGGACGACGCTCGCGCGGTTCGATGGGTGGTCCGATGGCTACGAGACCTACGAACACGACCTCTCGACGTGGGCGGGGCAGACCGTGCAGGTGCGCTTTCTCGTCATTTCCGACCCAGGTTGGAGCGACGAAGACGGCTGGTGGCCCTCCGATGGCGCCGCCCGGATCGACTGGGTCGAGGTCGCCGGCGTGCGGAGTGACTTCGACGACGACGACGACGGCTGGGTCGGGAGCGTCCCCGTCGAGCCGTTCGCGGCCGACCACCACCACGGGGCGCTGGGGGGCTTCGAGCACGGCGTCCTGCTGCTGATCGACCCCAGCCAGAACGGACGCGACACGCTCGTCGCCTCGGCCACCATCGGCTCGGGCGCATTCCAGAACCTACTGGACATCGCGATCGACCCGAAGGGACACCCGGTCGCGTCAGGGATCAGCGGTGGCGACGGTTCACCGACCACACCCGGCGCGTTCCAGCCGTCGAAGCCCTCTTGGTTCAACTCGCCCCACCTCGTCCGGCTGAGCAAGGATCTCTCGGTGGTCGAGTACGGCACCTACCTTGGCGGCACCGTGGGACAGGTGCCCCTCGGGCTGGGGGTGGACGAGGCCGGTCGGATCTGGGTCGGTGGTGAGACGGGCTCCGCCGACTTCCCGACGACCCCGAACGCGCCCTATCCCGACCCCATCGACGCTGGCTTCCCGCGGCTCGACACCGCCGGCTACTTCGTCGCCGCGATTCAGCCCGACGGAAACGGCACCGACGACCTCGCCTTCGGCACCTACCTCGGCGGCTCCGATCACGACTTCTGGGGCTCGCTCGCCGTTGGTCCGAACGGCCGGGTGTGCGCGCTCAGCGGGGAAGGTTTCTCACAGGACCTGCCCGATACCCAAGGCGCGTTCCAGCCCAGCTATCCAGGCGGTCTGTCCATGTGGGTGGTCTGCCTCGACACGAGCGACCTCCCCTGACCTCGACGCCTGATCGGCGGGCGTCGCGGCCTGATCGGGCGGGCGCTCGGGCGACGGATGACCACAGGACGACGACGCAGGCACGCGCCGGAACACACCGGGCGGCGAAGGTCGTCAGCCCTCGCCGTCGACCGGCGCACAGCGCGTCCGCTGCGCTTGCGCGAACGCGAGCGCCCGCTGCGCGAGCGCCGTCTCGCCCGCATCGCGAGCCCGCGCGGCGATGGCCTCGGCCCACTCGGGCGCGTCGTCCCGCGCGAGCCCCCGTGACTCGAAGAAGTCGACCGCGTCGTCCAACGCGGGACCTGCGCGCTCGAAGTCACCCTGCTCGGCGAGGCACCGCGCGTACACCAGCAACGCATCCGAGAGGTGGACCGCGACCTGCTGCTCGCGCACGACGCCGTCGAAGGCCGCGCGGAGGCGCGCGGTCGCCTCCGCCCAGCGCTGCTGGAACATGTCGTAGATCGCGAGCTGGCGCTCGACGTACAGCGAGATGCCGCCGCGCACCTCGGCGAACCACGCGGCGTAGGCGGCGAGGTGTTCCCGCGCGAAGTCCCACTGCCGTCGCCCGGCGGCGGCGTCTGCGAGCATCGCGCGCGCGGTCGCCTGGAGACGCCCCATGCCATAGGTCGTGCCCACCTCCAGCATCTTCCCCAGCCACCGCTCCGCGGCATCGAACTCCTGGAGGTTGATGCACGCGATCCCGAGCTCACGATACGGGATCGCCACCTCGTAGGTGGTATCTGGCGCACGCGACAACAGGTCGAGCGCCTCGAGCGCGAACGCGTGACTCTCCCGCGGCCGAGCCAAGAACTGCGCATTCAACGCCGCCCCACAGAGCACGGAGACGAGCAGCCCCTCATCGCCGATCTCACGCGCCACCTGGATCACCGCCGCGTAGCGTGCCCGCGCATTCTCCACCTGCCCCCGACCGTTCTCGTGCTCGGCCAGCTTGACCTGCGCCCGGATCCACGCACGCGTCGACCCGGATCGCTCGGCCAACGCGACCGCCCGCAGCGCGAAATCACGCTCTCCCCCAAGGTCCCCACACAGCCCCAGCATTCGCGCGGTCAACACATGATGGACCACCCACGACGGGTGGTGCTCGGGCAAGCCCGCACGCTCGGCCGCCGCTTCCCAGGTCGCGCTCATCGCGCGCGCGCCGTCGAAGTCGCCCCCGTCGATCTTCCAGCGCAGCGCCGTCGCGAGGGGGTCGAGCGCCGCATCCCACGCGGCCGCGGCGAACAGGTGCCGCCCGACGCGGTCCGAGAGCTCGGGACGAGCTCGCGCGGCGAGCGCGTCGGCGCACGCCCGATGCAGACGCTCCGCGCGCCCCGCCTCCGCGGCGCTCCGGCGAAGGCTCTCAGCCAGCAGCCCATGCGCGAAGCCCAGCCGCCCGCCCTGTTCCACGAGCAGGTTCTGACGCAGCGCCGCCGAGACGAGCTCCCCTCGGAGCGCGGTCCCATGCCGAGCACAAGCGTCGCGCCACTCGGAGGGATCGATCTCGTCGCCGAGTGCGGCGCCCAGTTCCAACGCCACGCGCTCCGACTCGGCGTGCTCCCGCAGCAGCGCGTCGATCCGGACCGACCACAGCGCGTGCAGCCCGTTCGGGATCTCGACCCGGGCCCCGGCGCGAAGGCGGAGGCCGTCGGCGGTCGGCTCGAGCACACCGCGCGCGACCCAGTCTGCGACCAGCTGCACCGCGAACAGCGGGACCCCACCCGATCGCGAGACCACCTGGCGCGCGACGGCGGGCTCGAGCCCCAGGATCTCCTCGACCAGGCGCTCCCGTGCGGGGTCGTCGAGCGCGCCGAGCGCGATCTCGTCGACCCGCGGCGCTTCGCGCAGCGCAACGAGCAGCCGCTCCGCGTCGGACCCGGGCACGAGGCCCTCGTCTCGCACCGTGACCACCACGAGCACCGGCCCCCCCGACGCGACGAGCGCGGTCGCGAACGCGATCGCGTCAGGGCTCCACTGCGCGTCCTCGATCCGCACCACGACCGGACGCTGCGCGGCGACGCGCTCGATCAGCCGACGCACCGCAGCCCGTCGCTCACCGAGCGTGACACCGCGACCGTCGCCCGCACAGAGCACCGCGAGGGTCCACACGAACGGCTCGCGATGACTCGCGCCAACGCGCGCCGCAAGGACGTCCGCGGCGGCCTCTCGGTCGAGATCGTCCACGCGCGCCCACCGGCGCACCCCATCGACGAGCCCCCCCGAGCCATCCGGCCCGTTCGCGAACACGATCACCTCGGCCGCCCGATGTTCGTGCGCGGTGACGCCCAGCCACGCCGAGAGGCGCGTCTTTCCTACCCCCGCGGCACCCCGCAGCACGACGGCGCGCGGCGCCCCCTCCGTCACGATCCCGTCGAGCAACGCCTCCAGCCGAGCCTGCTCGGGCTCCCGGCCGACGAGCGGCACCTCGCGAAGCCCGTAGAGCCCAAGACCCACGCCGCGAGCGTGCCACCCCGCCGCCGGGTCGCCGCCCGTAGGCGCCGCCGACGCCATGGGGGTCCAGGCGGCACTCGCGCCGGAGAGGAGCGACACCGTCGTGGCCGCCCGTGCGTTGGGCCCCTCGATCGTCCCGGTACGATCCACGGCGTGCGCGCGTCGACGTGACGACACAGACGACGTGGCGTACACGCCGACCTCCGCTGCGCCGAGGTCGAGGAGGGCACGCGCCGCGTCCGCGGCCCGCAAGAACCGCCCCGTGACCTCCGGGCACAGCGACCGCTCGAGCCACCCGTCGAATCCGTCCGGAACGGGAAACGACGCGCTCCGGAGCACCTCGACGGCGAGCGACGCGCTCGAGGTCTCCTCCGGGGGAGGGCGACCCGTCAGCAGCGCGATCACGGTGCGACCCAGCGCGTACAGATCGGTCCACGGCCCCAAGCTACGCCAGGCACCCGCCGACTGCTCGGGTGCCATGTACGCCGGGCTTCCGATGGCTCGCGGATCGCGCCCGTCCAGCTCCAGGCTCCAGGCGATCCCGAAATCCGCGATCTTCACCGCCTCGGATCCGAACAGGAGCAGGTTGGCGGGCTTCAGATCGCGATGGATCAGGCCGTGCGCGTGCGCGTGCCCCAGCGCCGACAGCACATCGAGGATCACCCGGCGCAGGGAATCCCAACCCATGAGTCGTCCCAACAGCGACCGGCCATCCGCGACCGCCAACTCCATCGCGATCCAGGGTGTTCCCGCCCGCACCCCCAGCGCATCGGAGGGCTCCCGTTCGAGACGTCCATAGTCGAACAGGCGCACGATCCCCGGGTGGTCCAGACGCGCCGTCGCGCGCGCCTCGCGCTCGAGCCATCGCGGATCCGTCTTCGCCGAGATGAGCTTGACCGCCGCCGGCTGGCCCGTACCCAGGTGGTCCGCCCGCCACACCACACCGCCGCCGCCGCGACCGAGCGGTGCATCCATCACGAAGTCGCCGACGCGGACCACCCGCCCTCCAGCACCATCCCGAACCCAGCCCCGCACCAAGTTCGTTCCCTCCTGCGCAGGATGGGAGGTTTCGTGGAGGGTCGCAACGACCGCGACCTGGAAGCGGACGCACGGCGCATCCACAACGCCGCCATCGCGACAGGCGGTGGCCCCTCGACTGTCCTTTCATCCGGTCTCGACCGCCCGAGGCGCGTCACCGTCGGCTGGCCTGCCTGCTCGGCGGGCGTCGTCGGCCACCGATTGCGGAGCGATACCGTCGCCGCGTCGTCGAGGTAGCGGCGTGGACGCGACGTCGGGACCCTCGTCGAAGGTGAGCGCCACCCGGCGCTGGAACGGGCCCTGGTCCGGCGGGCGGATGCCGCGGTCGACGAAGCTCCAATCGGTGCCACGGGTCGCGAGCACCTCGACCATCGCGGCGTTGCCCCTCCCGCCACGACGACCGGGGACGCTACAGGCGCTGCTTCATCGGGCGACCGGCCTCGTGCATGAGGTAGGTCCGCTTCGGCGCGCGCTTCGTGAACAGGTGCCCGATGAGCAACCCGCCCGAGCCGATCCCGCTGAGCGTCGCAGGGAGCGGGTAGTCGGCGTGCGTCAGCGCGATGGCCCCGCCTGCCAGCAAGAACGCCCCCGAGAGCGTGATGATCTGGGCCGCGCTGACCGGCTGGCGGGTCAGCGTCACCCGGTAGTTGTCGGCCGGGCTCGTCAGCGTCGCGGGCAGGAAGGTCGACGTCACGTTCTGCGACCGCACCGTGCCCATGCCCGCGTAGTAGACCGAGTGCGCCTCGCTCACCTGCGTGTCGAGCACGAGGCGCTCGGCGACGACCACAGGCGGGTCGCCCACGCGGAGCCCCCGCGCTCGCCCCGGCGAGAGCCCCGGACCGAGGTAGCTCACGTACTTGCCGTGCCACACCTCGATACTCGACGTGGTCCGGCGCAGGCGGAACTCGCCGTAGGGCTCCAGGTCGAGCGTCAGCGAGCCGCCGCCGGCCGGCATCGCGTCGACGCCCGCGATGTTCACCGAGACCTCGCCCGCGTCCACGTACTGCACCGAATAGCTCCGGTGCGGGACGAAGAGGCAGCCGGGCAGCACCCAGCACAGCGCGAGCAACATCCAAGACGAGCCGCTCATCCGATCCTCCGCTTCGAAGTCGGCACATCGCGCACGGAGATGCGTAGGTGTGCCTGGAGCCCGCCAGCGATTGTAGGCACGCACGCACGGTGCCTGCCAAGCGGTGGGCCGGGGGCGCCTGGTGACCCGGCCCTCGATGAAGCTGGATCCTCTGCTCTCTTCGACAGCCCAGGTCGCGGACCGCCACCACGGACGCGTGCCTCCCGCGACTGCAACGGCGCGCCCGCGCGAGATACACTCCCGCCCCGCCCCGGAGGGTTCCCATGGACAGCCGCGAGATGATCGACCTGTGCAAGCAGCACACGCTCTACACCTGGGCCGCGACCGACGCGGTGAACCCGACGCCGGTGGAGCGCGCCGAGGGCATCTACTTCTACACCCCCGACGGCAAGCGCTACATCGACTTCAACAGCCAGCTGATGAGCGTGAACATCGGGCACGGCAACCCGAAGGTCATCCGCGCCATCCAGGAGCAGGCGGCCAAGCTGACGTTCGTGTACCCGGGCACCGCGACCGAGCCGCGCGCGCGCCTGGGCAAGCTGCTCGCCGAGATCGTGCCCGGCGACATCAACACGTTCTTCTTCACGCTCGGCGGCGCCGAGGCGAACGAGAACGCGATCAAGATGGCGCGCCAGTACACCGGTCGCACCAAGATCCTCGCCCGCTACCGCAGCTACCACGGCGGATCGGGCATCGGGATGCAGATGACCGGCGACCCGCGCCGCCTGCCCAGCGAGCCCGGCGCCCCCGGCGTGATCCACGTGATGGATCCGTGGCCCTACCAGTTCTCGTTCGGCGACACCGAGGCGGAGATCACGCGGAACAACCTCACCTACCTCGAAGAGATCATCCAGTACGAGGGGCCGGACCGCATCGCGGCGATGGTGATCGAGACGGTGACCGGCACCAACGGCATCCTCGCGCCGCCCGCGGGCTACCTGCAGGGGCTGCGCGCGCTGCTGTCGAAGTACGGCATCCTGATGATCACCGACGAGGTGATGGCGGGCTTCGGCCGCACCGGCAAGATGTTCGCGTTCGAGCACGCCGGCATCGTGCCCGACATCGTGACGATGGCGAAGGGCCTCACCTCGTCCTACGCGCCGCTCGGCGCGGTCGGCGTCAACGACGCGATCGCCGACCACTTCCGCAAGAACGTGTTCTGGGGCGGGCTGACCTACAACAGCCACGCGCTGTCGTGCGCCACCGCCATCGCCGCGATCGAGGTGCTGCGCGACGACGGGCTGGTCGAGAACGCGGCCCGCCTCGGCGGGGTGATGCGCGCCGAGATGGACCGCCTGCAGGCCAAGCACCCGTCGGTGAAGGGCGGGCGCTGCATCGGGCTGTTCGGGATGATGGACATCCAGAAGAACAGCCGCGGCGAGCTGATCGCGCCCTACAACGGCGGGCACCCGGCGATGGCCGAGCTCGGCAAGTTCTTCTCCGACAACGGCCTGTTCACGTTCATCCGGTGGAGCCACTTCATGTGCAACCCGCCGCTGTGCATCGACGAGACTCAGCTCCGCGAGGCGTTCGCGATCATCGACCGCGGGCTCGACATCACCGACCGCGCGTTCGAGGGCTAGGTGAAGCCCCGCGCCGCGCTGTTCGCGCTCGCGCTGGCCGCCTGCGGGCCGCGCCCGTTCGCGATCCTCGGCGCCGATCTCGACGAGGCGTTGCTCTCGGTGGGCGGCACCGCGTCCACCGACGTGTGGACGGTGGGCGCGGACGCAGGCGACGGGCCGCGCGTGCTGAGCTGGGACGGCGCGGCGTGGACCGACCACGCGACCGAGACCACGGGCGACCTGTGGTGGGTGCACGTGGAGGACGACGTGGTGTGGATGGCCGGCGACGGCGGGCGCGTCGTGCGACACGACCGGGCGACCGGCGCGTTCGCCGAGCAGGTGCTCGACGACGCGGTGATCCTGTTCGGGGTGTGGGGGCCGGGCGACGGGACACTGTGGGCGGTCGGCGGCGACATCGTCACCCGTACCGGTGCGGCGCTGTGGCGCTACGACGGCACCGCGTGGGGCCGGGTCGCGGTGCCCGAGGCGGTGGCGCACGTCGCGCTGTACAAGGTGTGGGGCAGGCGCGCCGACGACGTGTGGATCTGCGGCGAGGAGGGCGCCCTGCTCCGCTGGCAGGGGAGCACCTGGGAGGTCGTCGAGACCGCGAACACGCGCACGCTGTTCACCGTGAGCGGGGCGGGCGACGCGGCGTACGCGGTGGGTGGCTTCGGAAACGGCGCGGTGATGCGCTGGGACGGCGCCGCGTGGGCGGACGAGTCCCCGTTCCAGGCCCCACAGCTCAACGGGGTCAGCGCGCGCGGCGACGCGGTCGCGGCCGTCGGGCGGTTCGGCGCGGTGTGGCGGCGCGACGCCGGCGGGTGGGCCGTCGATCCCCGCGATCCACCGACCGACCTCGACCTGCACGCGGTATGGCTCGATCCCGACGGTGGCCTGTGGACCGTCGGCGGCAGCCTCGCGGCCCAGCCGCTCGACCTCGGCGTCCTCGCATACGCAGGGCCGGATCGACCGGAACAACTCGCGACAGCGGGTCGTTGAACGATCGGTCATCCTGCGGATACGCTGTCCGCTCGCCACCCCGAGGTCGTTAGAGATGCGACTGTTCCTCCCCGCCTTGCTGCTGATCGGCTGCAACCCGCCGCACGAGGTGCTCGCGCGCTGCGCCGACGCGCCGGGCGTGATCTGCCCGTGGGCCGGCACCGGCGCGAACGGGTTCAACGGCGACGGTCTGGACCGGCACCGCACCAGCTTCTCGTTCCCGGTCTCGGCGACCGTCTCGGACCTCGGCCCGACGATCGTGGCGGACTGGAACAACCACAAGCTGCGCCGCCTCGAGGCCGACGACACCTTCACGACGGTGATGGGCACCGACCTGCTCGGCGACGGCGACGCGCTGGGTCTGGAGCTCACCGCAGAAGGGGCGCCGGGCACCACCGTCGCGCTGAACCACCCCACCCAGCAGCAGTACCTGGCCGACGGCACGCTGCTCTCGGCCTCGTGGCACACCCACAAGCTGCGCACCTGGGATCCCGACACCGGGCGCACGCACATCTTCCTCGGCGACACGCCCGGGTTCAACCCGGCGCCCGGCGACGACCCCGAGGCGTTCACCGACGCCGACGACTGCCTGCTCAACCAGCCGAGCGCGGTCGAGATCCGGCCCGACGGCGACATCTACATCGTGGATATGCGCAACGAGCGCATCCGCCTGCTGCGCACGGACGATTGGCTCGTCGGCACCGTCGCCGGCAACGGCGAGCAGGACTACTGCGGCGAGGGTGACGCGCTCGAGACGTGCTTCGCGTTCCCGAAGAGCGCGAACCCCGAGCCGGGCGGGTCGATCGCCTACGACGCCGCGCGCGATCTGCTCTACATCGCCGACACCGAGAACCACGTGATCCGCGTGCTCGACGTCGAGGCCGGCGTCACCCGCCTGCTCGCCGGCTCGCCGCAGGAGCCCGGCGACGTCGACGGCACTGGAACCATCGCCCGGTTCGATCTGCCCACGCGCGTCGCGTTCGACGCGGCCACCGACACCCTGTTCGTCGCCGACCCGAACAACCACAAGGTGCGCGCGGTGGACGTGACCACCGGTGCAGTGCGCACGTTCGCCGGCACCGGCGAGCCGACGTGTCCCATCCCGAGCTCGCCGACCGCCCCGCAGATCTGCGAGGAGCAGCCGCGCTCCGGCGACGGCGGGCCGGCCACCGAGGCGCGCCTGTACCGCCCGTTCGGTGTCGACCTCGACCCGCAGGGCAACGTGATCATCGCCGACACCTACAACAACCGCTTCCGGATCGTGTACCGATGAATCACCGCATGCTGGGTCTGCTCCCGCTCGCGTGGCTGCTCGCCGCGTGCCAACCCCCCTGCCCCGAAGAGGCCGGCGCGATCTGCCTGTACGCCGGTCAGCCCGGCGTCGCGCAGTTCACCGCCGAGGGCCTCGACGCGCACGAGTCGGCGTTCTACCTGCCGCAGGACCTCACGTTCGGCCCCGACGGCACCGCGTACGTCCTCGACTGGAACAACCACCGGGTCCGGTCGATCGACGACCAGGGCACGATGCGCACGATCACCGGCACCGGCTTCCTCGGCGACGGCCCCGAGGGTCCGGCGCTCGACGCGTCGTGGAACCACCCGACGAACGTGGCGTTCCACCCTGACGATCCGTACACCCTGCACATCGCCGCGTGGCACAACAGCCGCGTAGTGAAGGTCGATCTCACCTCGTCGGTCGTGTCGTTCGAGTGCGGCACCGGCGCGCGCGCGTTCAGCGGCGACGGCGGCCCGGCGACCGCCGCGGCGCTCGACCTGCCGTCGGCCATCGCGTTCGACGAGGACGGCAACCTGTACATCTCCGACCAGGCCAACCAGATCATCCGCAAGGTCGATCCGGACGGCGTCATCTCGACGTTCGCGGGCAAGCAGCGCGAGCCCGGGTTCGGCGGCGACGGCGGCGACCGCCTCGACGCGCAGTTCCACGCCTCGGTCGGGCAGGCTGCGGATCCATCGAGCCGACTCGCGATCGCGGGCCGCGTGCTCTACCTCGCCGACACCGACAACCACGTGATCCGCACGATCGACCTCGACACGGGCCTCGTCGCGACGCTGGCGGGCACACCCGAGACGGCGGGCTTCGCCGACGGGCCGGCCGACCAGGCGCGGTTCTCGGCGCCGCGCGACATCGCCGTGGCCGACGACGGCACCGTGTTCGTGGCCGACACCGACAACCACTGCGTGCGCGCCATCGAGACGGACGGGCGCGTGTCCACCGTCGCGGGCGAGTGCGGCCGGTTCGGCTACAAGGGAGACAGCGGGCCGGGCGTCGAGGCGCTGCTCAGCCGCCCCTACGGCGTGGCGATCGGTCCCGATGGCAACCTGTACATCGCAGACACGAGCAACCATGTGTTCCGGGTGCTCTATCGGTAGGACGCTGTTCCTCGCGCTGCTGCTCACGGCCGGCTGCGCGCCCGACGTGATCTGCGCGCCGGAGGGCCGATTGTGCACCGCAGTCGGCGTGCTCGGCGTGTCGGGGTTCAACGGCGAGGGCGCGCACGCGCGTGCCTCGTGGCTGTTCTACCCGACGGCCCTCGCGCTGGATGCCGACGGCGCGCTCGTGCTCACCGACCTGAACAACAACCTCGTGCGCGGCGTCGCCGAGGACGGCACGCTGACCACGCTCGTGGGCACCGGCGCCCACTACCGCGCGATCGAGGGGGCGGCGCCGCGCGAGACGGGGCTCGAGCACCCGAGCGACGTGCAGATCGGCGCGCACGGCGACCTGTTCCTCGCCGAATACCACGCGGGCCGGGTGCTCGCGGTGGTCGACGGCGCGGTCACGATCCTGGCGGGACGCGGCGAGCTGGGCTTCGACGGGGACGGCGGGCCCGCCGTCGACGCGGCGCTGTCCGAGGCGGCGAGCATCGCGGTCGGCGAGGACGGCCTCGTCTACATCGCGGACACCGACAACCACGTGATCCGCGTGATCGGCGGCGACGGCACCCTGCGCACCGTGGCGGGCGTCCCCGGCACCCCGGGCCTCGAAGACGGCGCCCCCGGCGCGCTGCACACGCCGCAGCGCATCCGCGCCGTGGACGGCGGCCTCGTGATCGCGGACACCGGCAACCACGCGATCCGGTTCTTCGACCCGCAGACCGGCGCGCTGTCGACCTGGGCCGGCGACGGCACGCCTGGCTACACCGGCGATGGGGGGCCGGCGACAGGAGCCCGCCTGCGCGAACCCCACGGCGCGCAGTCGACGCCGGACGGCGGGCTGCTCGTCGCGGACTCCGGCAACCACGTCGTGCGGTGGATCGATCCGAGCGGGACGATGCGCACGCTCGTCGGCACCGGGCAGCCCGGGCGCGACGGCAACGATCGGCCGCCGCGCGAGGCCCAGCTGAACTTCCCGGTGGACGCGCTGCCCGACGGCGCGGGCGGGCTCTATGTGGCCGACATGCTCAACAGCGGCGTGCGCCACGTCGCGGGGCTGTTCACGGCGCCGTGACGTCGTCGTCGGGCCGCAGCACGACGCCGCCCACGTACCGGCTCTCCCACTTCGCGCGCATCGCCTCGCGCGCCGACGACAGCGGGAACGCGGCGGCGACGTGCGGCACGATACGTCCGTCGGCGACCCACGCGAGGATCTGATCGAGGCGCTCACGCCGGATGCTCGGGTCGCGGTGGGTCGCGATCGCGGTGGGGCAGCCGAGCACGTCGAGCCCCTTCATCAGCAGCAGGTTCGTCGGCAGCACGTTCGCGTTCGGCGCGCCGCGCTGGCCCTGGCCCTTCGCGACGAACGGCGTGGACGCCCAGCCGACCAGCAGGAAGCGCGCGCCGAACCGCACGCAGCGCAGGCTCTCGAGCGAGATCGCGCCGCCCACGCCGTCGTAGACCACATCGGCCCCGCGCCCGCCGGTGAGCGCCTTCACCGCATCGCGAAAGCGCAGCGGCGCGCCGTCCGCGTCCACGGTGCAGATCACGTGGTCGGCGCCCTGCGCGCGCACCACGTCCAGCTTCTCGGCCGAGCGCCCCGTCGCGATCACCGTCGCGCCGAGGATCTTCGCGATGTGCACCGCCGCGAGCCCGGTCGACCCGGTCGCGCCGTGGATCAACACCGTCTCGCCGGGCTGCACGCGCCCGCGCGCGACGAGCGCGTGCCACGCCGTCTCGTAGTTGCCGAGCAGGTTGCAGCCCTGATCGAAGCTCCAGGCGGCAGGCAGCGGCAGCAGCGCGTCGGCGGGCGCGACCGCCCACGACGCGAACCCGCCCCAGCGCTGGTAGGCGCCGAGCGAGCGCGGGCCGGTGCGCAGGCCATCGGCGAGCACGCGGTCGCCCACGGCGTGCTCCGTGACCTCGGCGCCGACCCACGCCACCTCGCCGCTGTACTCGAGGCCCGGGGTGAACGGCGGCGCGACCGGGTGCTGGTACTGCCCGCTGCACATCAGCAGATCGACCCAGCCGACCGCGGCGCTGCGCACCGCGACGAGCACGTCGCGTGGGCCCAGGGTGTCCGGGTCGGGCGGGGACTGGGCCTCGACGCGCAGGTGGCGGTCGAGCGCGTCGGGGGGGGTGTCGCCCAGCGCGTCGATCACGACGCGGCGGCCCGTGGTAGGCGTCATCGGCGAGGCGCGGTGGACGTGGCCGGCATGGAGACCTCCGCGGCGATTCTACGCGCGGATCACGCGGCTGCGAGGCCGGCCGCGACGGCCGGCCCACGTCGGGCTGCCTACTCGGCGCAGGCGAGCAGCGCGAAGTCCTGGCTGACGCGACCGGCGATCAGCCCGGCGAGCGTGTCGCAGGCGACCTCGTTCGCGTTGGCCTCGCCCTGGCAGTCCAGCGCGTCGCAGTAGGCGTCGCACAGGCGGAGATCCGCGGCGCGGTCAAGGTCGGCGCAGGACCAGGTGTCGGCGGGCGGGTCGGTGGGGTAGCCGCACGCGCCGTAGTTGTCAGCGCCCGCGCCTAGGCAGGACTCTCCAGTCGGACAATCCATATCCACATAGCAGGTGGCCATGGACTGGCCGAGCGCCTCCGTCGTCGACCAGAGCGCCGAAGACGCCACGAACACGAACAGCGCGATGCGATGAGACATGATTCCCCCCTTGATGCGGCCCGGGAAGCCCACGGCCGTGCCAGAGCGTAGCCCTCGAATCTTTCGGCGCCGCATAAATCTGGGAATCCGCGAATACCGGGCGTTCACTCGATCGCCGGGCACGGCCGACGCGCGGGGGCGCCGGCGCATCGCACGGCTGGCCAGCCTGCCGCGGAGCCAGGCCACACCTCGTGCGGCTTCGCTGCCGGCCGGGACGGCCGGCCCACGGCTGACTGCTCTCGCCCCCCTGGGACGTGGGGCGGCCGTCCCGGCCGACCGCCTCCTCGAACGGCCGACGCCGCCCCCTTGGACGTGGGTCGGCCGTCCCGGCCGACCGCCTCCCCGATCGGCTGCGATGCCGGCCGGGACGGCCGGCCCACGGCTTGTCGCCCTGCCACGCAGCAAGGCCACGCCCCGAACTACCGAGAGGCCGTCCCGGCTGTCGATCCTACACATCTTGGCTGCGGCCCGAGATCATGTGGG
>CAYQSE010000052.1:0-28976 GCA_964419905.1 uncultured Enterobacteriaceae bacterium | reverse complement strand
CCGATCTCGGCCTCCTGCGTGATCTCGCGGATCATCGCGACCGCCTTCTCGGTGTTCTCGCCGGAGTTCGACGCGATGTCGATACGGCCCGAGTCGTCGACGTTGATCTTGACCTCACAGGCCTCCTGGATGCCGCGGATCGTCTTGCCACCTGGGCCGATGATGTCGCGGATCTTGTCCTGCTTGATGTGCACCGTGGTGATGCGCGGCGCGTACTGGGACATCTCGCTGCGGGTCTCGGCGATGGTCTTGGCCATCTCCTCGAGGATGTGGATGCGTCCCGCCTTGGCCTGCTCGAGCGCCTGCTTCATGACCGCACGGCTGACGCCGGCGATCTTGGTGTCCATCTGGAACGCGGTGATGCCCTTCGTGGTGCCGACCACCTTGAAGTCCATGTCGCCGAGGTGGTCCTCGTCGCCGAGGATGTCGGAGAGCACCGCGAACTTGTCGCCTTCCTTGATCAGGCCCATCGCGATGCCGGCCACCGGCGCCTTGATCGGGATGCCCGCGTCCATCATCGCCAGCGTGGTGCCGCACACCGTCGCCATGGACGAGGAGCCGTTCGACTCCAGGACGTCCGAGGTGGAGCGCATGACGTAGGGGAAGTCCTCGGGAGCGGGCAGGATCGGCAGCAGGCCGCGCCGCGCCAGCGCGCCGTGGCCGACCTCGCGGCGCTTCGGGCCCCGCATCATGTAGGCCTCGCCGGTGCAGAACGGCGGGAAGTTGTAGGTGAGCATGAACTTGCGGTCCCGACGGCCCGTGGGCTCCTCGAGGCGCTGCGCGTCGATGTCGGTGCCGAGCGCCATGGTCACGAACGCCTGGGTCTCGCCGCGGGTGAAGATCGCCGAGCCGTGCGCGCGGGGGGCCACGCCCACCTCGCACCAGATCGCGCGGATGTCGTCGGTCTTGCGGCCGTCGATGCGGGTGCCGGTCGCGATGACCTCGCCGCGCATGGTCTTCTTCTCGATGCTGCTCCACACCGTCTTCGCGTCGCTGATCGCGACGGCCTTGGCCGCCTCGTCCTCGATGCCGCCGGTGACCGCCTCGATCACCTCGGCACGCGCCGCGCGCAGCGCGTCGCTGCGATCGTGCTTGCCGCGGATCGCCATGGCCGCTTCGACCTTGGCCTGGCCGAGCTCAGTCACCTTGGCCACGATGGCCGCGTCGGGCACGTGCGCCGGGGGGACCTCGACCTTGGCCTTGCCCGCGTCGGCGCGCAGGCTCTCGATGGCCGCGACGATGTCCTTGATCGCGGCGTGAGCGAGCTCGAGCGCGTCGAGGACGCGATCCTCGTTCGCCTCGGAGCAGCCGCCCTCGATCATCGTGATCGCGTCGGCGGTGCCGGCGAACACGAGGTTGATCGTCGCGCTTCCGCGCGCGTCGAAGCCGGGGTTGAGCACGAGCTCACCGTCGATCTCGCACACGCGGACGCCCGCCACGGGCTGCGAGAACGGCGCGTCAGAGACGTGCAGGGCCGCGGACGCGCCGCAGAGCGCGAGCCAGTCGGACTCCATGTCCTTGTGGTAGGACATCACGGTCGCGATGACCTGCATCTCGCGGCGGAAGTGCTTCGGGAACAGCGGACGGATCGGGCGATCCATCATGCGGGCGATGAGCGTCTCGCGCTCGCCGGCGCGGCCCTCGCGCTTGAAGTAGCTGCCCGGGATGGTGCCGTAGGCACCGTTGCGGTCCTGGTACTCCATCGTCAGCGGCAGGAAGTCGAACGGGCGCTCGCTGCTGCCGACCACCGCGGTGACCAGCACCTTGGTGTCCTTGCAGGTGACGATCACGGCGCCGCCGGCCTGCTTTGCGTACTTGCCCGTCTCGAACGAAAGGGTCTGACCGCCGACGTCGACGGTCTTGATGGTATGCTTCACGATTTCTCTCTTGGAAGAGACGAAACCGCCCTTGGCACCGCCAAAAATCGTCACAGAGCCATTCGGAATGAGCGAGGGGAGGATTCCCACTCCACGCTCAGCCCGCGAGGACCTGTGGCTGTGGCCGAGGTTCGGATTCGTCTGTCAGGGAACGAGGGCGCGACCCCAATGGCCGCGCCCCGGGGGTGGTCTAGCGACGCAGCCCCAGGCGACCGATGAGGGCCTGGTAGCGAGCGGGGTCGACCGTCCTCACGTACTTCAGCAGCTTGCGCCGCTGACCGACGAGCTTCAGCAGCCCGCGCCGGGACGCGAAGTCCTTGGCGTGGCCCTTGAAGTGCTCGGTGAGGTACTCGATACGGGCCGTCAGCAGCGCGACCTGAACCTCCGGCGAGCCCGTGTCGCCGTCGTGGGTCTTGTAGGTGTCGATGACAGCCTGGCGCTGCTCGTTGGTCATGGCCATGGTGATGCTCCAGTCCCGGCGACCGCAGCGGGCAGATGGCCGAGCGCCCCGGAGGGTGCCCTTCCGCCCCCGCGAGGGCCGGCGAGCGCGATGTCGCGCACGGATGAGTGATGAAGGCAAAGCGACGAAGCGCCGCTGAGCGCCGCTTCTATGACCCGGCGGAGGTGCCGAGTCAAGCCGGGCGGAGGGAGGGCGCGTTCAGGCGCCGAGCACGCGCAGGACCGCACCGCCCGCCGGCGTGCGCTCCGCGAGCGCGATCAGGGAGTAGGTGTGCACGACCAGGTAGCGGTCGCCGACCCCGCACGTCGAGGGCGGCGCGGGCGGCGGCGCGCCCCGCGCGACCCGGGCGGCGTCCGCGGGGCTCACCTCGACCATCGGGAGGTGCGCGAGCGCCTGGATGGGCGAACGAACGTACGGAGCGAGGCTCTCGCGCACCGCGTCGCGCCGACGCCACGGGACGCGCTCGGCGCGCGGCCCCCGCGACAGCAGCACGTCCTGCCACGCCCGATCGGGCTCGTCGGAGACCAGCGCCGCAAGCTCGGGCATCGACAGCGCGTCCTCGAGGTGGAACGGACCGCTGCGCGGGCGGCACAGGGCGGAGAGGTGGCCCGCGCTGCCGAGCGCCCTCGCGAAGTCCTCGGCGAGCACGCGCGCGTAGGTGCCGCGGCTGCAGTGGATGAGCACGCGCAGCGTCGCGCCGTCGTACTCGACGACGCGCAGCGAGTGCAGCGTGATCGGGCGGGCGGGCACCTCGACCTCCTCGCCCTTCCGCGCGTACCAGTAGAGCGGCTTGCCGTCCTTCTTCACCGCGCTGTACGCCGGCGGTGTCTGCAGCTGGTCGCCGAGGAAGTTCGACAGCACCGCCTCGACCTCGGTGAGGCACGCCGTGGGCAGCGGCGCCTCTTCGACCACCGCGCCGGTGAGATCGCCGGTGTCGGTGCGCGCGCCGAGCGTGATGGTCGCGTCGTAGACCTTCTCGGACTCGTCGAGGTACTGAATGAGCTTGGTGGCGTGGCCGAGCGCGAGCGGAAGGACGCCGGTCGCGAACGGGTCGAGGGTTCCGGTGTGTCCGACCTTCTCGATGCCGGTGACCGCGCGTACCGCAGCGACGACGTCATGCGACGTGATGCCCGGCGGCTTGTCGATGATCAGGAATCCTGGCTTCACTCCTCCCCCCCTTCCGTGGCGTCGTCGGTGGCGAGCGACTGGAGGAGCTGGGTGACGCGGATCGCCTGCTCGGTGTGCGCGTCGACCTGAAACACGATCTCGGGGGCGTGCCGCAGGCGAAGCGCGCGGCCGATCGGCCCGCGGAGCTGCTTGCCCGCCTCCTTGAGCGCATCGGCGAGATCCTCGCTCGGGGCGCCGCCGCCCAGCGGCAGGTAGTCGACCGTCGCGCGCGAAAGATCGCGGGTGACCTGCACATGCGTGATCGAGACCGGCTCGAGACGCGGGTCCTTGACCTCCATGCGCAGGCGCTGGGCCAGCTCCCGGTGAATCATCTCTGCCACGCGCTCGGCGCGGTATCCGCCCATGTCGACCTCCGCAGGGCGGCGGACATAGCGCGAAGGGGCGCCGACTTCACGCTTCGAGGTGGCGTCGTACGCTCCCGATGTCGTACCGACCGCCCCAGAACGCCTTGTCTGCGAGCAATCCGAGCAGCGCGTCGAGGTTCGTCGTGACGCCCTCGACCTGCACGTCCTCGAGCGCCGCCCGCGCCTTCACCAGCGCGGACTGGCGTGTGGCGCCCACGACGATCAGCTCCGCGAGCACCGGATCGCTCTGCAGACCCACCTCCTGCCCCGCGCTGGCACCCGCGAGGGCGTCGACCTCCGAGGGCAGCTCGAGGCGCTCCAGCAGGCCCGGTGGACGCTCGCCGGTGGCCGGGTCGACGTGCACCAGCCGCATCATCACGCCGTGGCGCGCGAGGTGGACGTCGTGGTGCTGCCAGCCGAGCGCCTCGCCGCGATCGATGCGCAGCCCGGTGCGCGCGAGCTCGATGCCGAGCAGCCGATCGATCATCGGTGCGGCCTCGGGCAGCGCGAACGACATCCCACCGAAGAAGCAGCTCCCGGTCGGCGTGACCAGCCACCGGATCGAGCCCACCCCGACGAAGCCCACCAGCTTCGCGATCTGGGTGGAGTGCTCGATCAGGGTCTCGGTCAGCCCCGGACTGACGACGCCCTCGCCGAACTCGGCGAGCCACCAGCGCCCGTCGAGGCCGACCGAGTCGGCATACGAGCCCAGGCAGACGAGGCTGCCGTGACGATCGGCGACGATCACCGAGCGCACGGTGCGCAGGCCCTCCGCGAGCCCCTCGAGGTAGACGCTGGCCTCACGCGACTCGCGCGCGGCGGCGGCGCGAACCGCCGCGAGCGCGTCGGGCAGCCGCTCCGGGGCGTCGACCCGACGCGCCGGCGGCGCCTGCGAAGCCCGGATGACCAGCGGATAGCCGAGACTCTCGGCGGTGCGCGCCACCTTCTCGACCTCGGCGTGCGACGGGATGTCCTCGGTGCAGCGCACCGCAGGGATCGCCGCGCCCTGCACGAGCTGGAGCAGGCGGAACCGATCGTGGTGGCGCTTGATCACGTCGGTCGCGACGCCCAGCACGCCCACGTTGGACCGCACCGCGATGTCGTGGAAGTCGAGATCCTCCGCGAGCAGCCCGTAGCCGGGGTGCACCATCTCGCAGCCGGTGTCGAGCGCCGCCGCGACCAGCCGGTTCGGGTCGAGGTAGGTCTCGGCCACGGTGTCGCCGTTGAGGTACTGCGGGAAGTCCGCGTCCTCGATCCATGGCTGCTCGACGTCCGATCCGTGGAACACGGCCACCGTCTCGAGCCCCTCGTCGCGCAGCATCGTGATCAGGCGCCGCGCCTGCACACCCCGCGTCGCCACCAGCACCCGATCGAATCGCTCTGCCATCTATCGACCCTTCCAGTTCGGCTCGCGCTTCTGGAGGAACGCGCCGATCCCCTCCAGCGCGTCCTCGGTGAGCAGGTTCAGCGTGAGCTGAGTGTGCAGGTAGGCCAGCGCGTCGTCGAGCGGCTGATCGGCGACGCGATGAAACGCCGCCTTGCCCAGGGCGAGCACCGCAGGAGAGCGAGACGCCAGCCGCGCAGCGAGCGCGCGCGCCTCATCGAGCGCGGCCCCGGGCGCGCTCGTGCGGTTGATCATCCCCAGCGCCGCCGCCTGCGCGGCGTCGACCTTGCCGCCGTCGAGGATCAGCTCCATCAGCGCCTTGCGGGGCACATTGCGCTGCAGCACCGCGAGGATCACCATCGGGAACAGCCCGAGCCGGATCTCGGGCGTCCCGAGCCGCGCCGCCGGATCGGCGATCGCGAGATCACAGCCGACCGCGAGCCCGAGCCCGCCGCCCAGCGCGTCGCCGTTGACCGCGGCGATCACGGGCGGGCGGAGCTTGGGGAGCCGCGCGAGGAGATCGCCGAATCGCCCCCGCGCACGGTGGCTCGCGAGCAGACCCTCGCCCCCGAGCCCGTCCGAGAGATCGCCGCCCGCGCAGAACGCGGGCCCGGCGCCGGTGAGCACCACCACGGCTACCGCGGGATCCGCGTCCACCGCGTCGAACGCCGTGTGCAGCGCCTCGATCAGCCCCGCGGACAGCGCGTTGCGCCGGTCGGGCCGGTTCAGCGTCAGCGTCGCGACGCCGTCGGCGGTCTCGCGAGAAACCAGATCGCCCGCCATGTCGTCCCCCGGGTCGAAACGGGCCGCGACGCTAGCACAGGTCGCCGCCCCGGTCGTCGCATGGCCCATGATCCGCGCGCGCGGTAGCCTGCCTCATGCGCGTGGGGATCGTCGGAGCCGGACGCCTGGGGCGATCGCTCGCCGCGCTCGCGGAGCGCGCCGGGCTCTCGGTGGAGCTTGCGGGCCGCGGCGGCGATCCGGACGTGGACGTCGTGCTGCTCACCGTCCCCGACCGCGCGATCGCAGAGGCCGCCGCGCTGATCACGCGCGCGCCCATCGTGCTGCACTGCTCCGGCGCGACCGGCGTGGACGTGCTCCGGCCGCACGCCCCCGCGGGCTCGCTGCACCCGCTGATGACCTTCCCGGGCGTCCACGCGCTGCCCGCACTCGCCGGCGTGCCCGCCGCGATCGACGGCGACCCCGAGGCCGTGCGCGCGGCGACCGCGATCGCTGTGCGCCTCGGGATGACGCCGCTGCACGTTCCGGGCGACCGACGCCTCTACCACGCAGCCGCGGTGATCGCGGGCAACTTCGCGACGGTCCTGTTCGCGGAGGCCGCGCGCGTGCTCGAGGCCGCGGGGGTCCCCCCCGACCGCGCCACCGAAGCCCTGCTCCCGCTGGCCCTCCAGTCGCTGCGCAACGCCGCCGCCGACCCCGACCTCGCGCTCACCGGGCCCGCGGCGCGCGGCGACGCGGCGGTGCTCGCCGCGCACCGCGAGGCGCTCGCCGAGGCGGGCCTCGAGGACGTCCGTGCGCTCTACGACGCACTCACCGAGCGGACATCGCGACGGGTCGCGACGAAAGCTCGGAATCCCTTACGAGGGACTGTCGTCTGAACCGATGTGGACGTCGAACCCCTCGACGCCGACAAGGTCGGTGCTATTGTCTGCCCATGGGGTGAAGGAGCCAGACATGCTGGACGCCTACATCATCGAGCGCATCCGCAATCAGCAAGAGGACCGCCGCGAGGGCGACTTCCAGCCGCTGCGCGACGAGTGCCCTCCCGAGCCCCTGCCCCACGTCGAGCGTGATCAGGGCGAGGACCGCGACCGCGGCGGAGACCGCGGCAGCGTGGTCATCGACTTCCTGTTCTAGCGGCGACCCGCTCGAAGCGAGCCAGCGGCCCGCTTCGAGGCGACGACCGCGCGATCAGATCTCGACGACGAACGGCGTCAGGTCGATGCCCTGCTCGCCCGCGAAGGTGCCGAGGCCCTTCTTGTCGATCGTGCGCATCGCGCGCGTCGAGAGGCGGATGCGCACGAAGCAGTTGCCCTCCGCCCACCACAGGCGACGGTACTGCAGGTTCGGGAGCTGCCGCTTCTTCGTCTTGATGTTGGAGTGCGACACGTTGTTGGCAACGTTGGGCCGCTTGCCAGTAAAGGAGCACTTGCGCGCCATCGGACACCTCGAGATCGATTGGGGGGCCGCCATAACGACCGACCCGGACGAAGGCAAGCCTCAGGAACGCTCCCGGGGCGGCGCGCCGAGCGCCGCGAGCATCGCCTCGCGCCTCAGCGGCGCGAGGACGACCCGCACCGGCTCGGGCGCGGTCAGCCGAGCATCCGCCACCAGCAGGAGGCGCGCGGTGGGCGCCAGACGCGCCGCCTCCTCCAGCAGCGCCAGCCCGCTCGCCCCCGGGAGCAGCAGCGACGCGACGATCCCGTCGAACACCGCACCGCCGCGCAGCAGTCGCAGCGCCGCCTCCGCGTCGTCGACCCCCTCGACCGCGAACCCATCGCGCCCGATCGCCTCCTTCACGCCCAGGCGAAACGCCGCCGGACCGACCGCGAGCACGCTCCCCCACACGGCTCGCGGATAGGCGCGCACCGAAGGCGCCTTCGGCAGCCCGAGCGCCGCCAGGCCACGCCGCCCGCTGCTGCTGAGCGCGAGGTGCCCGCCGACCGATCGGACCAGGGTCTTCGCGATCACGATCGCCAGCCCCCCGTCGTCCACCGGTGCCTCGTCGACCGCCGGCGGCGCCACCAGCGGCGCGCTTCCGGCGCCACAGAGCAGACGCACCTCTACCTCGCTCCGCCTGACGCGCGCGATCAGCTCGAGCCGCGCGTCCCGCCCACCGATGTGCACGAGCCGCTCGGCCAGGTTCGCGAGCACACGCGCGTACACCGCCTCCGAGCCCCCGACCGCGAGATCCTCCGGCTCGAGCCGAAGGTCGACGCGCACGCCGGCGAGCGCGATGTGCGCCAGCTCTTGGGCGCGCGACCACGCGTCGAGCAGGAACACCCGCTCGAGGTGCGTGACCGGGTTTCGACCGACCATCCGCAGGTTCTGCAGCGACGCGGTGACCCGGCGGGCGTGCGCGAGGGCTACCGTGAGGTGCCGCTGCAGCGACTCGGGGCTGGCGCTGCCGAGCTCCAGCAACAGCTCCAGCCGTCCCTGGACGATCGCCATCGGATCGTTCAGCTCTCGCGCCAGTCCCCCGGCCAGCTCTGCCAGGGCGTCCATGCGCCGCACCTCGTCGGCCATCCCGTCGATCACCTCGCGGGTGGTCACGTCGCGCACCGTGACGTGATGCCGCCGCTCCGGATCCCCAGGGATCGCGACCGCGTTGAGCGTGATCCGACGCCCGTCGGCGAGCGTCAGTCGCTGCTCGGCGGCACCCCGCCAGCCGCGCTCGATCAGATCCGCGAGCACGCCCGTGCTCGCGCGCTCGAACAGCCCCCCGAGCGGCTGCCCGACGAGCCCCTCGCCCGAGGGATCGAGCCACCGACGGGCCGTGCGGTTGGCCGCGACCACGACGCCAACCCCATCCACCGTGAGCAGTGGATCGGGCGTGCTCTCGTACAGTGTTTGATAGGTGGCCTCGGTCTGCTCCAGGGTGCGCGACCGCTGCGCGAGCTCGCGCTGGACGCCCGCGAGCGCGAACGCGAGCGCGCCCGCCTCGTCGGTGGGCCCACCGTCGAGCGCCTCGACCCGCGCGCTGAGCGCAGCGATCGTCCGCTGTGCGGCGCGCAGCGCCCGCTCCAGCGTCTCGATGTCCGGCTCAGGCATCCGGCGACGCTCCGATCGCCAAGCCAGACACGGTGCCGCACGACAGCGTGGGGCCGTGGTAGGCGGCCTCCACCGCGCAGGCGACCACGCCGAGCGTCGCCAGCTGGTCGCCGAGCACGCGCCCGGCATCGCCGTCGAAGAACGCGCCACAGCCGAACGCCCACACCGTCTCGGGCACATCGGGCATCGCGGCGAGCGCGCGGCCGACCCCGGCGATCAACGCCGCCGGCACGTCCGCGCTGCGCTGGGTCAAGCGGAGGACCGCGCCCCGCTGGACCGCGGCGCCGAGCGTCAGCGCCGGCCCGTCTCGCCCCACCACCGGCCGAAGCACGGCATGGCCGCCGAGCACCCAGGCGAGCTGTACGTCCAGGCGACTCGTGACCTCGCGGCGGGCTCCGTCGAGCGCGCTGGCCGCGAGCCCGGCCAGCTGGGCGAACCGCTCGGCCGCGGGCCAGCCGTCGAGCTCCGTGATGCGCCTCCCGCCGCGATCGCAGGCGGTCACCACCGCGCGCGCCTCGGTCAGCGCGAACGGATGCGCGAGGAGCGGCGTGACGAACGACGCCGCCTCGATCAGCACCACGACCGCCGCGCCGGCGATCGTCTGCCCATCCACCGCGACCCCGCCCTCGAACGTGCCCCCGACCACCGGCAGTCCGGAGGCGACGGCGCCCAGGACGGCGCCCAGGAGCTCCGCATCCAGGTACTGCACATCCGCGAGGCAGAGCAGCGCGTGGCGCCCCGGCAGCAGCGACGCGCGCGCGCGACCGAGCTCGGTCGCCAGCGCGTCGAGCAGCGCGCCGACCGCCGCGGGATCGAGTGGATCCGACGGGAGGATCCGCCGCACGGCCACACGCACCCCGCGCGGCGCACCGAGATGTCGCACCCCGGACTCGACCACACCGCCCGCGCCGAGCGAGCGCGGCGTCGCGACCGCCACACGCGGCGCGTCCGCGCGTCGAGACGGCAGGGGCACACCGCTGCACCACGCCATCACCGGCGCACCGTCAGGGAGCGCGTCGGGGCGCGGCGCACCGCCGCCCGCGACGATCGACTGCGGGAGCGGTCGGCTACGACGCGACGACAAGGCGGATCCTCCGGGGATCCTCACCCTAGCATGCGCGCCTGCTCGCTACGTCGCGGTGGGGCCGCCGGACTGGGGGCCGGGATCGGCGAAGAGGGTCGTGCTGCTGGCGAACAGGCTGACCGCGGCGATGGCCGCGAGCAGGAACGGGACCACCAGCCCCGGACCGACCAGGACGAGGTCGGACGAGAGGGGCGCGGCGATCACGAACAGCGCTACGCCGGTGCCGATCGTGGTCACCATGGCGAGGATCGCCCCCATGGCCCACAGCCCCTCCAGGATCTCGTCGATACCCTCACCACGTCGCGCCATGGATGCCTCCGATTCGTGCGGTCCAGCATAATGTGTTTCGCGTCAGGATCCCGGGCGGATCCGTACACAGAGCGACCCCTCCGACACCTTCGCCTCGTAGATGGGAAGCTTCAGATCCGCGTTCACGAAGCAGCGACCGTCGCGGACGTCGAACGACCAGCCATGGTACGGGCAGATCACCGTGTTGCCCTCGAGCAGGCCGTCACCGATCGGCCCGCCCGCATGCGGGCACACGCCCGAGACGGCGTGGAACTTCCCTTCCACGTTGCACAGCGCCACCGGGACGCCATCCACGATGGCCTCGGCCACCTCGCCGGGGCGCAGATCGGCAGCGGGCATCACCGGCTTGAAGCCATCGGTCGCGGGGGGCGTCGCGCGTACCTCGACCGGCGGCTCCGCAGCGGTGCGTACCGGTCGCGGGGGCGCGTCCGCGCCGCCCAACAGCCGGCGCGCGCGGGCGCGCAGCCCATTGGGTCGCCCGACGAAGACGAGGTGCAGGATGTCGCGCACGCGGCCCACTTGCGCTCCATTGGCGGCTGATCGGGACTCTCCCCTACCGGGTTGCCGCGCCTCCCGCCACCTGCGAGGGGTGCGACAGATGCGCCGGGGGGTCCCCCGTGTCAAACTTCTCACAGTAGGGATCCAGCCCGGCAACCGATGAACCGACGCACCACAGCACCGCCGTGGACAGCCCGCACGATGGCGGGCGGTGTGCTGCTCTGCCTGCTCGCGGCCCCGGCGTCTGGCGGCGACACCGCGGCGCCGCCTTCGGGCCTCACCCCAGAGACCACGTTCCAGGTGCCCGTGGTCGCCAGGCCGGATCCAGCCGGGCCCGGGGCGACGTTCGCGGCGCCTCCGTGGGATCTCTCGCCGCCCACCGCGTCGGCGCCCTCGATCGTCCAGGTGCGTCGCCACATGGAGGCCGGCGACAGCGAGCGCGCGCTCGAGGCGGCGCGCTCCTACGTCACGGCGAACCCTTGGGGCCGCGAGCACGACGCGGCGTGGATGCTGATCGGACTGATCGAGCGTGAGCGCGGGCGGCACAACGCCGCCTCGGAGGCGTTCACGCGTGTGCGCGACGCGCAGGGGCCCCTCACCCCATGGGGCGCGTACTACGAGGCCGAGCAGGACCTCGCGCGCGGCAAGCCGTGGGTGGCCCTCAAGGAGTGCGAGTCCTACCTCGCGCAGTGGCCCGAGGGCCCGCACGCAGGCGACTGCCTCCGGGTGACCGCGCGCGCGTGGGCCAGCCTCGGCCGCTCCGTCGCAGCCCTGGCCGCCGCGGACACCTACGACGCAGACCACCCCGACGCACGGATCCGCGAGCAGATCGACCTGCAGCTGGCCGAGTGGGAGGTACGCAACGACCCACCCGCCGCGATCACGCGCCTGCGACGACTCGCGATCTCGCACACCGCGCCGCTCACCGGGCGCTACGCCGAAGAGCTCCTCGCCGTGCTCGCCGCGCAGGGGTTCGAGAACGCGTCGGTGCCCGACGACACGGCCTCGCTCAAGACGCGCGCGATCAGCCTGCGCGACGTCGGACGCCACGACGCCGCGTGGGCCGCGTGGGAGGAGCTCACCCGTCGCGCCGAGGACGATCCCGCCCTTCAGCGATGGCTCGACGGGCAGGCGGTGGTGTTCGCGTGGCGCACCCGCCGCTACGACGCCCTGGTGTCGCTGTACCGCGCTGAGTACGAGCGCACGCCCACCGGCGAGAAGGCGTGGGACATCTACCGCATCCTCGCTCGCGACGGTCGCTACGCCGAGGCCGCGTCGGTGGCGCTGGACGCGCAGGCCCGGCACGGCGCCACGGGCCGCTGGTCTCACTCCCAGGCCGAGGTCGGCTACACGATGATGCTGGGCGGGGCCTACGCCGACGCCGTCGTGCAGTTCGACAAGGTCGCCGCGCGCGGTGGCTGGGTGGGCCGAAAGGCCGCCTGGGAGGCAGCGTTCGCGACCTTCATGAGCGGCGACGACGACGCTGCGGTCGCCCGCTTCGACGCGATCATCGGCAAGACGCAGAGCCACCAGACCGAGTCCCGCTACTGGCGCGCCAAGGCGCTCGAGCGGCTCGGTCGCGCCGACGACGCGTCCGCCGATCGGTGGTGGCTGCTCGAGAACGACCCCGAGTCCTGGTACGCGCTGCTGGTGCGCCAGGAGATGGGGATCCCCGAGGTGCGGCCATTCGCCCGCGACGGGCGCTGGCCGGGGCCGGCGCTGCCCGATCCGGTGTTGCCTGCGCGCGCGCCGAGCGCCACCGAGCCCCTGCCGATCGCGCGACGCACCCACACCCAGCCCGTCGTGCCGAGCGCGGCGTTCGGCACCCTCACCTGGCCGATGCGCGTCGGCGTCCCGGTCGAGGGCCCCCGCCCGCCGCCGCTGGTGATGCAGGATCTGTGGTCGCCCCCCGACGGCTACCGCCCGGGCGCGCACTTCAGCCCGAGAGACGCCGCCGAGGCGCTCGGCAAGCTCGCCAAGGCGTGGGGCGAGGCGTGGCCGGTGCTCCCCGCGGTCCAGGACCTCGCGACGGTCGGGCTGTACGATCTGAGCGGTCCCATGTTCGCGGCGTTCTACGAGGAGTGGCAGCAGGCCGTCCGCAGCCGCTCCCACCCCAACCACCTCGCCGCACGGGCGATGGACCTGCGGCAGGAGCACTGGCGCCCCCTGTTCCTCACCGTGCGCGACCATCACCACGCGGCCCGGTTCACCCACGGGCTGCACGACAGCGTGTCGGAGCCGGACGCTCGGCTCCAGGCCCAGCGCCTCGCGTGGCCGCTCGCGCACGCCCGCTACGTGTGGAGCCACGGGCGCGAGCAGGACGTCGACCCCTACCTCGTGCTCGGGCTGATGCGCCAAGAGAGCGTGTATGCGTCGACCGCCACCTCGCGTGTCGGCGCGCGTGGCGCGATGCAGATCATGCCGACCACCGGCCACCTCCTCGCCGATCTCGCGCACGACACGCAGTTCACCGCGGGTGACCTGGAAGATCCCGTCCTCGCGATCGGCTACGGGCTCACCTACCTCGGCCTGCTGATGGAGCGCTTCGACGGCGCCTACCCGCTGGCCGTGGCCTCCTACAACGGCGGCCCACACAACGTCTCGTCCTGGCTGAAGGGCACCGGCCTCGGTATGGCCATGGATGCGTGGGTCGAGCACATCCCGTTCGTCGAGACGCGCACCTATGTGAAGAAGGTCTCGTCGAACTACGCGACCTACCTCTCCCTGTACGCACCCGCGGGAACCGCCGTGCGCGTGCCGCCCAGCCCCCTCGGAGACGACCCTTCCGTTGTGGACTTCTGAAGCGCCGTTCCGGCACGCCCTGATCCTCTCGCTCTTCCTCGCCGCGCCCGGGTTCTGGGGCAAGGACAAGTCCGAGCCGCCGCCAGAGCACGACGCGACGGCCGAGCCAGCGCCGCGTCCCGAGCCGACCGGGCCAGAGGTCCGCGCGCGCGACCGCGAGTCCGCACCGATCCACAGCCTGTTTCCCGACGGGCTGCCGGTCAGCGTGGGCCCGGTGCCCGAGGGGCTCGCGAACGTCAGCGCGCAGGGCTGCAACGCGTGCCACTACGCCGCGCACGACGGCTGGGCCGGGAGCAAGCACGCCACCGGATGGAGCCGCCCCGCGTTCCAAGACGCCGCGCGCGCCGTCGGCACGCCCGCGTGCACGGTCTGCCACTTGCCGCTGGTCGAGCAGACCCCTAGCCGAGCCGCCTACACCGGCGGCGACCCGAACCGGGTCGAGCACCACCCGAACCCGAGCTACGACGCCACGCTCTCCGGCGAGGGCGTGACGTGCGCGGCGTGTCATGTCCGCGACGGGGTGGTGATCGCGGCGCGCCCACCGACGGGGCCCGCGCCCCACCCGATCCAGTGGAGCGACACGCTGACCACCTCGGCGTTCTGCGCGAGCTGTCATCAGCTCACCTGGCCGGGCGCGGACAAGCCGTTCTACGACACCTATCGGGAGTGGGAGCGCTCCCCCCAGGGGCAGGCGGGCGTGCAGTGCCAGGACTGCCACATGGGCGCAGGCGCAGGCGCGCGCGTCGGCTCCGATCACAGCTTCCACGCGGATCCGGCCCGCGCGCTGAGCCTGCTCGTCGAGGTGGATCGCGTCGACCTCGCCCGCGGCGGACACCCGCTGGACGTGCGACTGCGCCTGCAGAACACCGGCGCGGGGCACGCCGTGCCCACCGGCTCCCCGTTCGGCGCCATCGTCCTGCGCGCGCGCCTGGTCGGGGGGCCGCAGAGCGAGTCCGACGCCGCGCTCGAGCGCTCGCCGTTCGAGGCCGTGCTGGGTCGGGTGCTCGCGGACGACCCGCCGTGGATCACGCTGGAAGACACCCGCCTGCAGGCTGGCGGCGAGCGCACGTGGTCATGGCTCCCCGCGCTCGACATCGACGATCCCGCGGGTCCGTGGTGGCTCGAGATCAGCCTGCATCGCCAGGCGCGTGGTCAGCCGCTCGAGGCCCCGTTCGTCGTGCGTCGGGTGGCTCTCGACGTCGACTGAGCAGGCCGCGTCGGCGCAACCCCAGGCGCCCCACCTTGTGATCGGCCGGCACCTGCGGGATAACAGCGCGAACCGAGGACTGGCCCGCATGCTGAAGTTCCACGCGCGCACCGATGTCGGGCTCAAGCGCAAGCACAACGAGGACTCGCTGCTCGCCGCCGACGAGCTCGGCGTGTTCGTCGTCGCGGACGGCGTCGGCGGGCGCAAAGCCGGGGAGCTCGCGAGCGCCATCACCGTCAACACGTTCCAGGGCTACGCCCCGAAGATCAAGGACGCGCTCGTCGACTACGCGGCGCACGCCACCCGCGAGGCGAAGAACGCCGTCCTGCAGCTGCTCGACGCCGCCTCGAACGCCGCGTCGAAGAAGGTGTACGAGGCCGCCCAGGCCACGGGGCGGCAAGGCATGACCACCACGGTGGTCGCGGCGGCCGTCGGCGGCGGCGCGGCGTTCATCGCACACGTCGGCGACAGCCGGTGCTACCTCGTGCGCGAGGGGCGCCTGCGGCAGCTCTCCGAGGACCACTCGATGGTCAACGAGCTGGTCCGCACCGGCGCGATGAGCCGCGACGAAGCGTCGACCAGCCGCTACCGCAACGTGATCACCCGCGCGATCGGCCTGTACCCCACGGTGCGCACCGACCTGCTGCACATCGATCTGATCCGTGGCGATCGCCTGCTCTTGTGCAGCGATGGCCTCTCGGACATGGTGCACCCCGACCGGGTGCTCGAGATCGCCCAGCGCGATCACCTCACTTCTGCAGTCGACGCGCTGATCGAGGCCGCCCTCGAGGGCGGCGGCCGCGACAACGTCAGCGTGATCGGCATCGAGCCCGAGGAGGTCGGCGAGGCCGAGTCGGTGTCCGCGCGCGCGAACGCGATGGAGAACCTGTTCCTGTTCGCCGACCTCCCCTACGCGGCGCGCCTTCGCGTCGGTCGCATCGTCAGTGAGGTGTTCGTCACCCCGAGCCAGGTGGTCGTCGCGCAGGGCTCGCCCGGTGACACGATGTACGTCGTGGTGCAGGGCGAGGTCGGCGTCCAGGTCGACGGGATCGAGATCAACGCGCTGCACGAGGGCGAGCACTTCGGCGAGATGGCGCTGATCGACCGCGAGCCCCGCTCGGCGAGCATCGTCGCCAAGGGCTTCGGCCACCTGCTCGCGATCGACCGCGACGCGTTCCGCGAGTTCTGCGTGAAGGAGCCCGGCCTGGGCAACCAGATGCTGTGGAAGCTCCTCACGACCCTCGGGAACCGCCTCCGCCAGGCCAACCAGCAGCTCACGCGCGGCTGACCCGGCCGGGTCGGCAGCCCCGGCCGACCTACGGCGTCAGAGCGCGAAGACCTCGACGGGCTCGACGCGGCCCTTGACCTTCGCGGTGCCGCGCGGGCGCACCTGGATGTCGTCGTCGAGGCGGGCGCGGACGGCGCCGCTGATCAGGATGGTGGTGCCGAGATCCTTGTTGAGCTGCTCGAGCCGGGCGGCGACGTTCACGTTGTCGCCGATCACCGCGTACTTGGTGCGCTCGCGGCTGCCGAGGTTGCCGGCGATGACGCGCCCGGTGTGGATGCCGATTCGCATGACGAGCCGGTCGACGCCTGCGTCCTTCCACAGCGCGGCGCGACCGTCCTCCTCCCACTCCGCGTTGAGGGCGTCGAGCCGCGCGCGCATCGCGAGCGCCGCGTCGACCGCGCGGCGCGCGTGGTCCTCGACCCGCACCGGCGCACCGAACGCGGCCAGGATGCCGTCCCCGAGGAACTCGATCACCACGCCGTCGTGCGCGTCGATGATCGCGTTCATCGCGCCGAAGTAGTCGTTGAGCAGGCGCACCACCTGGGCGGGCTCGGCCTCCTCGGTGAGCGTGCTGTAGCCGCGCAGGTCGGTGAACAGCACGGTGACCTCGCGCAGCTCGCCGCCGAGCGCCGCGCCCTTGTCGGCGAGCACCGCGGCCGCCACCTGCGGGCTCACGTAGCGACCGAAGGTGTCGCGGATGAAGTCCCGATCGGCGAGCCCGTCGGCCATCTCGTCGAAGTGGCGGCCGAGCACGCCGAACTCGTCGGCGCGCGCGGTGCGAAGTCGGACCGAGTGCTGGCCGTGTGCGATCGCGTCGGTCGCGTCGATCATCTCGCCGAGGGGACGCAGGATCTGTCGGCCGAGGATCGTGGTGACCAGCGCGAGCAGCGCCAGCGCGACGACGAACGCAGCGCCCGCCGAGCCGAGCGCGGCGCGACGCAGCGCGGCGACGCGCGGCGCGAACACGTCGACGCCCACGACCGCGACCGTCTCCCCTGCCCCGTCGCGCACCGGCGCGTAGCCCGAGATCGAGTGCAGCACCTCGACGCGCCCGTCCGGACCGACGCGACGCTCCGCCCACAGCCGCTCCTCGACCGAAGGAGCGCGCATGCCCGCGAGCAGGACCGGGAACGCCGACCCGTCGTAGGGCTCGAGGAACCGCGCGTCGACCGTCTCCTCGCCGAACCGGACGTCGACCACGTGCACGAAGTGACCGGGTCGATCGGTGACCCTGAGCAGGTAGACCTCACCGGCGTCGGGCACCGCGCGACCGACGCGTCGGAAGTCTGCTGCGACATCTGTCCAGTAGGACTCGGCCTCGGGCCCGTTGCCGCGCCCGAACACCTCGTCGCCGTCCACCGTGGTCGCGAGCGCCTGGCTCAGCGTGAGCAGCCGGTGCTGCAGCGCGCTCATCTCGGCGTCCATGAGCAAGTGGTAGGACCACAGCGACAGCGCGCTCACGATGAGCAGGACCGCGCCGCCGTACCACGCCATCAGCCGCAGCGAGAAGCGCTGCCACGGGGGCACCTCCTCGCGCCAGTGCACCCTGCGCGTCGGGCTACTTGAGATCACCACGCACCGCTCGCTCGACCGCCGCGAGGCGATCCGACAGGTCGCGCAGCCGATCGCCGACCGCGTCGAGCAGCGCCACCGAGAGCCGCGCGCCGAGCTCCGGCTTGTGGCGCAGGAGCTCCTGGAAGCGCGCCCGGGAGAGCTGGAACAGCCGGGTCGGGGTCTGGGCGCGGACCGTGGCCGAGCGCGCCGTGCTGCGCGCCAGCGACAGCTCGCCGAAGTGCCCCCCCTCCTTGATGTCGACCAGGTGGGTGGGACCGCGCGTCACCCGCACCCGACCCGACGCGACCACGAAGAAGCTGTCGCCCGGGTCGCCCTCGCTGACGATCACCGCTCCCTTGGGGGCGACGACCTCCTCGAGGTAGGGCGCGATCACGAGCAGCTCGGTCGTGGTCAGGTCGCGGAACAAGAACACCTGACGCATCGCCTCGGTCAGCGTCTCGGCGGGCTCGTCGTCGTCGTCTGCGACCAGGCTCCCCACCGCGACCGACAGGTTGTCGTCCGCCCCGCTCTCGATGGCGATCTGCATCAGCGTGAGCGCGCTCTGTTCGGCGTCTCCGGGCACCATCAGCGCGGCGATCCGCTCCTCGTCGAGCGCGCGGACCAGCCCGTCGGTGCACAGCAACAGCATGTCGCCGTCGAGCAGCCGCACCTCGGCGACGTCGACCTCGACCTCGACGCCCGCGCCGAGCGCCTGGTAGAGCAGGTGTCGATCCGGGCTGACCTCGTACTCCTCGCGGGTGATCCGCCCGCGCCGAAACCGGAACTCGGCGAGTGAGTGATCCTCGGTCAGCCGCACGAGCCCGCCCTGGCGGAACAGGTAGGCGCGGCTGTTGCCGACGTGCGCGACGTACGCGAAGTTCTTCACCAGCGTGCCGAGCACGAGCGTGCTGCCCATCCCTGCCGCGCCGAGCCGATCCTTCTCGTCATGGATCGCGCGAGACGCGCTGTTGAACAGCTCGTCGAGCATCGCGGTCATCGCGAGGCGGTTCGCGGTGCTGCGATCGCGCTGCACCTCGGCCAGGCGCGCGCGCAGGCGTGGACCGAACCGACCCAGCGTCTCGAGCGCCAGCTCCGCGGCCCGGTGACCGGCCGCGGCCCCGCCCATGCCGTCGGCGGCGGCCAGGACGGTCGGGGTGTCCAGGATCAACACCCCATCCTCGTTGTCGGCTCGCCGCGCCCCCTCATGGGTGATCGCGGCCACATTGGCGAATCGCACTGGCTCCCCCCCGGAACCGCCCGATGATACGGGATCGGGTCGCCGCGATCACCTCTGCGGCGGGCGGCCCTTGTACACCTCGGCGCGAAACGCCTCGTACGCAGGGGTCCACTCGCCGTCGACGTCGCGCACGACCAGCGTGCGCGACACGCGCGGCGGGTGCGGGCCATCCTCCGCTCGCGCGCACACGAGGGTCGCGATGTGCGGCGCGCGCCCCTCGCGGAACACGTAGTCGACCCGCTCGATCACCTCGAGCCCCGCGGCGCGCGGCGCGTCCTCGGTGCGCGGATCGGCGGCGGCCATCACGAACGCGAAGCGCGCGCCCGGCGCCATCCACCGCCGCGCCGCGACGCAGTAGTCATAGACCGAGCCCTTCAGCTCGATCCGTGCGCCCGCGCGCTGCGGGACCGGGCTGATCACGCCGCTGCCGACCGGCACGTACGGGGGCGAGCCGGTGACGAGGTCGAAGCGGGCATCCTCAGGGAGCACGTCCGCGTCGCGCAGGTCGCCGTGATGGATCGTCACCCGCTCGGACAACCCGTTGAGGCGGACCGTGCGGCGCGCGAGCCCCGCCGACACCTCCTGCACCTCGACGCCGACCAGCGTGGCGTCGGCGCCGACGAGGCTCAGCGTGGTGAGGCCCACCGAGCCGATCCCGCAGCCGATGTCGAGCAGCCGACGGGCGTCGGGCCGCGCCGCCGCGGCCCGCCACGCGGTGACCAGATCGTCGGTCGAGAAGCGGTGTCCACGGCGAAGCTGGAGGATCTTCCAGTCGCCGACCAAGGGGTCCAGGCTCTCGTGTTCGCTCGGCTGCAGGTCGTCCATGGCGGGCCCGCGTAACGCGTCGGGGGCCCGCGCGAGCGTCATCGGATACGGCGTTCGGGTCGATGGAGGTGCGCGTGCGCGGTGCGTGGCTGGGATTGTTGCTGATGACGGGATGCGTGCAGGGGCTGACCCAGGTGGCCGGCATCGGCAGCGTGTATGCGACCCGCTGCTCGGCGGTGATGGACGTGAAGGGCGACGAGTTCTTCGCGCGCTGCACGCCGCCTTCGTGCGAGCCCACCTACACACCGGGCCCGGTCAGCCACGTCGTCGTGGCGCTCGATCCCGGGCGCAAGGTCGTCGGCTACGCCGAGCAGGTGTGCATCCAGGACCTCAGCGAGGCGAGCGCGATGTTCCAGGCGGCGGTGCAAGAAGCCGAGCAGCCGTCCCCCAAGCCGTAGCCGCGCTCACCACACGAGCCAGGCGCAAGAGGATTTCGCCAGCCAGGACGCCGACGCCAAGGCAGGAGCGCGCCGCGACGGGCCGCGTTGGACTACCATCGCGGCATGCGAACCCTCCCCCTCCTGCTGCTTCCGCTGCTCACCGCCTGCGCCGGCACCTTCCTGACCGAGATCCAGACGGGCTACGCGCTCGCCCCGGTGCGCGGCGGTCCGCAGCACGCCGGTGCGATCACCGGGCACGTCGGCGGGAGCTCCGGGCAAGGGCTGGGTATCGGCGTGTCCGCACGCGGCCGCGTGATGGACCACGGCTTCGCGTTCCCGGAGGTGGGCCCGCACGGGTTCCTGCTGATCGAGAACGACGGCCCGGTCGCGTTCTACACCCGCCTGAACGCGTTCGTGGGCCTCGCGATGCTCGATCAGCAGCTCGGGCCGGTGTTCAGTGGCGTCCTGAATCCGGGCGTCCTCGTCTACCCCGCCGACGATCCGCTGTTCCTGTCGTTCTCGCTCACCGGCGAGGTGAGCCTCGCGCCCGTGGGGCAGTACTCGCGCGGCTGGCTCGGCGTGCAGATCGGCATCGGGGCGGGCGGTCGTAGGGATTGACGCGACCGGCGCGATCCCGACCGCGCGGTTGACCCCTCGGGACACGACGGGGCATCGTCTCGCGTAGAGGTGCGCACGAACCCCGCCCTCGGGTCCGCGTCGCGCCACGGGAGATCACATGCAGTTCGGGCTTCGCATCTTGTTGCTCGCGGGATTGGCGGCCTGTAGCGGTGGTCCCACCGACGAGCCGCTGGACACCCAGGACGACACCGAGGCCCCCTCGGACACCGACGCGCCGGACGACACCGACGCGCCGGACGACACCGACACGTCGTGTGAAGCGGTGCTGTGGTACGCCGACACCGATGGAGACGGGTTCGGCGATCCGGCCGTGTCGAGAGGGCCATCCTGTGAGCCCCCCGCCGACGGCGCCGACTGGGTGGCGGACGACTCGGACTGCAACGACGCCAACGAGCACGCATTCCCCGGCCAGACCTGGCATGCCGACTGCGACGGCGACGGGTTCAACACGAGCGACGCGATCGTCTCCTGCGCGCAGCCATCCGCGGCGACGGCCGGGTGCTCCGGGCCGCACCTCGGCACCTGGTCGAACGTCGCCCCGAGCGTGCCGGACTGCGACGATCACAGCGTCGCCGCGTTCCCCGGCCAGTCGTGGTGGGCAGATTGCGACGGCGACGGAAGCTACCGCGCGCAGGCCGTGGTCGCGTGTGACACGGCCGCCGCGACGACGCTGGCCTGCGACGGCCCGCACCTCGGCACCTGGATCAACGCCGATCCGGGCTTCTACGACTGCGACGACGAAGACCCCGACAAGTTCCCCGGCCAGTCCTGGTATGCCGACTGCGATGGCGACGGCGCACACCGCGCGGGCGCGATCAGCGGGTGCGACCAGCCGTCCGCGTTCGAGGCCGGGTGCGGCGGCGCGCACCTCGGCGCGTGGACCACGACCGCGCCCACGGCCGCCGACTGCGACGACAGCGACGACAGCGTCACGGCCATCCGATCGTGGTGGGCGGACTGCGACGGCGACGGCGCCTGGCAGCCAGACGCGATCGCCTCGTGTGATCAGCCGCTCCCGGCGGCGGCGGACTGCGCGAGCGGTCACCTCGGGACCTGGCGCAACGTCGCGCCGACGGTCATCGACTGCGACGATCAAGACGCGCAGGCGTTCCCAGGGCAGGACTGGTACGCGGACTGCGACGGCGATGGCGCGTTCCGCGCGTCCTCGGTCGTGTCGTGCGGCGAGCCCGCCGACTGGGCCGCCGGGTGCGCAGGCGAGCTGACGCCCGCGTGGAGCAGGACGCCACCGAGCACGCCAGACTGCGACGACGCCGACGCCAGCGCCTTTCCAGGGCAGAACTGGTACGCGGACTGCGACGGCGACGGCGCCCACCAGAGCCAGGCGGTCGTGGCGTGTGACGCGTCGGGCGCCGAGCCCCTCGCGTGCGAGGGCACCCACCTCGGCACGTGGGCCAACGCCGCGACCGGAACAGCGGACTGCGACGACGAGAACGCCGTCTGGTTCCCGGGCCAGACCTGGTATGCCGACTGCGACGGCGACGGGCTCCACCAGAGCGAGCACCTGTCGTCGTGCACGCCGCCGACCGCGGCCGCGGCGGGCTGCACCGGGAACCACGTCGGCGCGTGGGCGAACGACGCGCCGACCACCACCGACTGCGACGACCACGACGCCGAGGTCGAAGCGACGCGGGCGTGGTGGGCAGACTGCGACGGGGATGGCGCGTACCAGGCCGATCCGCTCGCGTCGTGCCCGCAGCCCACGGCCGCCGCCGCGGGCTGCGCGGGCGCCCACCTCGGGAAGTGGGTCACCGCGCCCCCCGCGAGCGTCGACTGCGACGACCACGACCCCGACGCCTACCCGGGACGTCTCTGGTACCCCGACTGCGACGGCGACGGCGCCTACCAGGACACCGAGATCGCGTCGTGCCTGGAGCCCGTCGACGCCCCGGTCTGCGGCGGAGGCCACACGCCGACCTGGAGCGCGACCGCGCCGTCCAAGCCGGACTGTGACGACGCCGACCCGCAGCGGTATCCAGGCGCACCCGAGCTCTGCGATGGGCGGTTCAACGACTGCGACGACGCCGGCAACTGGAATGTCTGGTACGAGTCCTACGTGGTGACGCAGGAGCTGGGGGGCGACTACACCGATGTCTCCGGGGACTTCAACGAGGGCTCCGTCTACGTGGCTCCCGCAGACTCCACGACGCGGATCTGCCAAGGCAGCTACGCGGTCCAGATCGTCGCTGGCGGCGCGAACGTGTCGATCGTCGGTATCGATGGTCAGAGCGCGCAGATCACGGGAGACTACGGGGTCGGCCCGCTGTTCACGTTCGACCCCGGGACATCGGGCACCCTCGCGAACCTCCAGGTGTCCGCCGGCTTCGCCGAGCGCGGCGGCGCGCTGTGGATGAACGGCGCGGACGTCGTGATCGAGGGCGTCGCTTTCGACGAGCACGAGGCGACGGTCTCTGGCGGTGCGATCCACGCGACCGGCGGCAGCCTGACCCTGCGCAGCGTCATCCTCCACCACAACGTGTCGCACGGGGTCGCGAACGGCGACGGTGGCGGCGCGATCTACACGAGCGGCGTCACGCTGGACATCCGCGACAGCGAGTTCTCGGAGAACCGTGCCGACGCCCAGGCGGCCACCCAGCTACGCGGCGGTGGGGCGATCCGCCAGGGGGGTGGGATCGCCACGATCGTCAACAGCACGTTCTACGCCAACCAGGGTTCGTACCGCGGCGGCGCCTACCTCGGGGACCCGGTCACCTTCGAGGGCGTGCACTTCTACGCAAACGCCATCGCGACGAGCGGCACCGCCGCGCTCGGCGGCGCCCTCTACTCGAACCTGGCCACGCTGATCGACTGCACCGTCGAGGCGAACGACGCGTACCGCGGCGGCGGCATCGCCCAGCTGGCCAACTCGACGGTGACCCTGCACAACACCACCGTCTTCAACAACTCGTCGTTCGACGGCGGTGGCTGGTACATCGGCCCGAACAACGGCAAGGGCTACCTGCGCGACAACTCGGTCCTCGCCGACAACTACGCCGGCGGCCTGGTCGCGAGCGGTCTCGGACCCGAGGTCTACGTGGACAGCGGTTCGCTGAACCCGAGCTTCCTCGCGTGCCACGACAGCCTCGTCGAGCACTACCCACCCGGGGGCACCAACCAAAACCAGCCCGGCGTCTATCTCCACGGCACGAACTCACAGCTCGCGTCCAGAGACTGCACCTGGGCGAGCCAGGGGCCCGCCATCGCGATCGCTCAGAGCGGCATGTGGTACGAGGCCGGCGGGGGCTGGTTCACGTGCGTCGGCGGCGAGTGCACCTGTGACACCGAGGACGATCAGGGCGCACCGATCGATCCCGGAGCGTGCGAGGAGTCGCTCTACCCGTGGTAGGGCCGCTACTCGTGGCGCAGCGCGTCGATCGGCTTCATCCGCGCGGCGCGCCGCGCCGGGAAGTACCCGAACACGATCCCGATCACGGCCGAGAACAGAAACGCCAGGGCCACGACGCTCGGCTGCACGATCAGCGGCACGCCGAGCGCGGCCGCAGCCCCCCAGCTCACCAGCAGCCCGAAGCCGATGCCGGCCAGCCCGCCCAGACCCGAGAGCACCATCGACTCCACGAGGAACTGGAGCAGCACGTCGCGCGCGAGCGCGCCGATCGCCATCCGGATGCCGATCTCGCGCGTCCGCTCGGTCACCGAGACGAGCATGATGTTCATGATCCCGATGCCGCCCACGAGCAGGCTCACCCCTGCGATCGCCGCGAGAAACCCGGTGAGGACGGCGCTGATGCTCTGCAGCATCCCCGCGACCTCCTTCATGTCGCGCACGCCGAAGTCGGGGTCGGCGCCGGGCCGAATGTGGCGACGCTGTTCGAACAGCCGCTCGAGCCCCTCCTTCACCTGATCGGTGTCGGCGCCCGGCCGCGCCGCGACGAACACGATGCCGATGTCCCGACTGCCCTGGATGCGGCGCTGGAACGTCGCGAGCGGCATGAACACGAAGTCGTCCTGGTCCTGCCCGAAGGTGTTCTGCCCGCGCGGTGACGCGACGCCCACGACCTCGCACGTCATCGCCCCCAGGCGGATCTCCTGACCGATCGCGTCCTGGCTTCCGAACAGCTCGCGGCGCACCGTCTCGCCGAGCACGCACAGATCGGCCCCGACGAGCTCCTCCCCGCCGTCGAAGATCCGACCGGACACGATGTCCCGCTTCATCAGCGTGTACATCTCGGCGGTCGATCCCTGGATGGTGGTCTGCCATGTGGCCTCGCCGCTGACCGCGACCACGCCGGACTGCCCCATCGGGGCGACCGCGAGCACGCCAGCGACCTGTCGCGCGGCCTCCACGTCGTCGGCAGTGAACGGCTTCGCGCTGCTCGGATGGCCGCGCTGGCTTCCCGGCACGACGAACAGCAGGTTGTCGCCCATGCTCGACAGGTCCGCCTCGACCGCACGCGTGGCGCTCGTGCCGATGCTCACCATCGCGATCACCGCGGCGACGCCGATCAAGATCCCGAGCGAGGTCAGGAAGGTGCGGACCTTGTTCCGCCACAGCTGGCGCAGCGCCATGACGAACGTGGTCCACAGCATCAGGCCTCCCCTTCCCGCGCGCGCCCGTCGAGGAAGTGGACGGTGCGGTGCGTATAGGCGGCCATGTCGGCCTCGTGCGTCACCATCGCGATCGTGAGCCCGTGCCGTCGATTCATCTCGGTGAGCAGGTGCATGATCTCGTGGCTCATCGCCGAGTCGAGGTTCCCCGTCGGCTCGTCAGCGAGCAACAGCGACGGCTGCGTGACCAGCGCGCGCGCGATCGCCACGCGCTGCTGCTGCCCGCCCGAGAGCTCCGCGGGCGTGTGGCCGGCGCGATCCGCGAGGCCCACCTCGGCGAGCGCCTCGGTGGCGATGCGCCGCCGCTCGGACGCCGCGATGCTCCGATACACCAGCGGCAGCTCTACGTTCTCGAGCGCGGTGGTGCGCGGCAGCAGGTTGAACCCCTGGAACACGAACCCGAGGTAGTGCCGCCGCAGGAGCGCGCGCTGATCCTCATCGAGCGAGGTCACCTCGACGCCCCGGAAGCGGTACGAGCCCTGTGTCGGGACATCGAGGCAGCCGAGGACGTTCAGGCACGTCGACTTGCCCGAGCCGGACGGCCCCATCAGCGCGACGAACTCGCCCGCCTGGATGGTGAGGTCGATGCCGTCGAGCGCGCGCACCTCGGCGTCGCCCTCGCCATACACCTTCGTCACGCCGCGCAGCACCAGCAGCGCGCTCCCCGACCCGGAGTCGCTCACCGAGCGCCCCGCGAGGCCGCGGTGATCACGACATCACCTTCCTTCAGCTCGCCCTCGAGCACGACGCTGTGCAGCCCGTCGGTGGCGCCCGACACGATCTCGGCCGGCACCGGCTCGCCACCGGTCGACAGCCACACCCGCGCCACCCGCTTGCCCTCGCGCGGCGCGGGCGGCGGGAGCTGCTGGTTGGCTGGCGTGAACCTGAGCGCCGCGTTGGGGATGAGCAGCGCCGCCTGCACCGTGTCGGTCACGACCACCGCCGTGGCGGTCATCCCCGGCAGCAGCAGCGCGTCCGGGTTGTCGAGGTGCAGCTCGGCCTCGTAGGTCACCACCTGCTGGCCCGCGATCGGTGACAGGTGCACCTTGGCGACCACCGCGTCGAACACGCGCTCCGGGTACGCCGCGACCGTGAAGGTAGCCGCCTGCCCCGCACGCATCCGGCCGATGTACGCCTCGTCCACCTCGACCGAGACCTTCATCCGCGTCAGATCCTGCGCCAGCCGGAACAGCGTCGCGGCCTGGAGCGCCGAGACGACCGACTGACCGGTCTCGACGTTGCGCTCGAGCACGACACCGTCGATCGGCGAGAGGATCGTGACCTTCTCGAGGTTCGCCTCGGCCGACGCGAGGCTCGCCCGCGCCTGGAGCACCTGCGCCCGGGCGACGTCCACAGCGGCAGCCGCCTGCTCGGACGCCGAGCGGGCATCGTCGAGGGAAGCGGCCGCGATGCTGCCCGACGCCGCGAGCGACTCGGCCCGCCGCAGATCGCGCCCCGCCGCAGTCGCCTGCACGCGCGCCTGCGCCAGGCTGGCCTCGGAGGCGGTCACCTGCGCCCTCGCCTGGCGAGTCTGCGCGTCGAGCAACGTCGCGTCGAGCTCGGCGAGCACCTGGCCCGCGGTCACCGGGTCGTTCGCGTCGACGTGCACCTGGCGCACGATCCCCGAGAGCTCAGAGCCGATCTCCACCGTGTTCAGCGGTTCGAGCTTCCCCACCGCCACCACCGTCAGCGTCAGATCCCCACGCGCGACCGCCTGGGTCTCGTAGCTCCACTGCCCGCCGCGACTGGCCAACACCCCACAACACACCGCCGAGATCAGCACGATCGCGCCGACCGCGAGCACCCACGGCCACCGACGACTGCGCCGCCGTCCCACACCGAGGAGCTTCACGATGTCGGGATCCGCGCTGCCCTCTTCTTCGATCATGCGCGCCTCCCTGGATCACCGATAGCACCCCGCGTCCTGCGGGACATCGGCCGGATGGATCACCCGGGCCGCTCGGCCCCCACCCGCGCGAGGTGCACCGCGATCATCGCCTGGCGATCCGCCTCCGAGACGCCGTAGGCGCACGCGACGGCGCGATCGAGCGCGTCCCACCCCCCCGGATCGGGCGTCTCCTGGGCTTGCAGCGCAGCGACGGCCGCGTCCGCATCCGCCAGCGCGGGGTGATCGCCGTCTGGTACGGGCACCCAGCGCAGGTGTGCCGGGAGGTAGTGATACGTCTCGCCGCCGACCACGATGCCCTGGTAGATCGTGTTGTACAGCGCGGTGAACACGGTGCTCTGCAGCACCGCGACCAGGCGACCGAGCGTGTAGGTCGGGTCGGTGGGCCAGGCCACCGGGTAGGTGTCCTTGGTCACGAACCGCCCTTCGAAGTCGGCGTAGACCTGCATCCGGGTCGCGTGCTGGCAGAAGATCGCCTTGGGTCGAAGGAACGTCCGCGCCAGATCGGGCAGCGGGTTGTCCCAGGTCGTGCGCAGCGCCTCGGCGTCGTAGTGGATCCACCACCCTTCCCAGCGCGTTCGGAACGGCGCGATCTCGGTGCGCCGCGCGCGGGAAGGGCCGCCCAGGTAGGGATGCGCCGGCTCCGCGCCGCGCGCCGCGGTGACGAAGCGCTCGCGCAGCCCCTTGTGGTGGAACGAGCACGCGCTCACCGCCTGCGCCACCGCTCCGAGCCGCTGAAGCCCGAACAGCGGGGCCAGCGCCGGCCACGTGGGGAACGGCACGAAGATCGGCTCCTCGCCCCCGACCCGCCGCAGATCCGCGAGCGCGACCCGCGACCATGCCCGCTCGGGCACGTCGAGCTCGGCGGCCCGTGTCACCCGGTGCGCGCGCAGGTGCGTGACGGGGCGTCGCACGACGTGCAGCACCGCTGGGTACACGCTCGTTCCAGGGAACGGACGCGGCGTGAGCCGCGCGAGATCGACGAGCGCCTCGATCGCGAACGGGCCGTCCCCGAGCACGGCCTCGCGGAAGCCCGCCGCATAGCGGCCCTGCAGCACCTTGTTCGGGAGCAGCAGCGCCGCGCCGCCGCCCGGCGCGAGCCAGTCCAGCGCGCGCCAGCAGAACGCCAGGTACAGGTCGAACGCGCCGCGAAGCTGCGGAAAGGAAGCACGAAGTTGCTCGCGTAGCCCCGGCGCGGCGCGGCCCATGCGCTTCGCCTCGAGGTAGGGCGGGTTGGAGAGGACGTGCGCGACCGTGCCGCGGACCTCGGCGGGCCTCCCGTCCGTCGCGAGCGCGTCCACGCCGCCGTGTATCGCGAGCGCGGGAAGCTGCTCGCCTGGCACCGCCTCCGCCAGCGCCCACGACACCAGCGCTGCGCGCGCGCTCCACGCCGCGTGCGGATCGCGATCCCAGCCCTCCAGATGCGCGAGGACCGCGGCGACGCCCTGCCCCGCGGCGCGCCGGGCACGCGCCGCGGCGAGGAGCAGGCTGCCGTCGCCACACGCGGGGTCCAGGACCAAGCCCGGATCGTCGCGCACGCCCGCCACCGAAGCCAGCAGCTCGGCGAGCGGGAGGGGCGTGAACATTACGACGCCGTGATGCTGCTCGAGCCTTCCTC
>CAYQSE010000051.1:24234-29247 GCA_964419905.1 uncultured Enterobacteriaceae bacterium | reverse complement strand
GTGGGCCGGGCGTCCCGCCCGGCCGCCCCGCCCGGCCGCCGATGCTAGTCGATCCGCTCGCGGAGCGGCTTTTTCAGCGGCTCGGCGCGCACGTCGAACCGCATCGTGCTCACCTGGCGTCCGGAAGCGGTCTGCACGCGCACGCGCCATGGACCGGGCGTCAGGTTGCGCTTGCGGGTGAAGCCGCGGAACCCGCGGTCGCGACCCCCGCGGAGCTGCCAACCCAGCCGATCGGTCGTCACCCACCCGGCGTCGGCGTCCCAGCGTTCCCACAGGTGCACGATCTCGACCTCGAGCCCGCTCGGCGCGAAGATCGCGGTGTAGCACCAGGCCGCCTGCCCCGCCTCGTGGCGGAACACGCGGTCGTAGGTGCGGAGCCCTTGCTGCTCCCAGCGCAGCACGTAGCCGTCGGGGGTGTACTGGACCTCGTGGAAGATGCCGCCTTGTTGGAGCGCGAGCGGGACGGGCGGCACGACGCCCGCGCGCCCGAGCAGCGTCAGCCCGAACAGCGCGACGAGCTGGAGCCCGCCGTGGAACGCGACCGCGTGGCGGGTTCGCATCCGCGCGCTCGGCGGGAGCGCGCCCTCGGGCGGCGGTGCGTCGGGATCGACCGGCGCGAGGTGGACGGCGGCCACGATCAGCGCGGTCGCAGCGATCGCCCCGAGCCCTGCCGGGAGGAACCCGATCAGCACGCCCGTGGTGACCGGGACGAAGAACAGCAGGAACGAGAACACGCAGAAGAAGAAAAGCCCGAACCGGAACACGTCGCGGCGCAGCCAGCGGTCGGCGAGCTCGTTGACGACGAGCAGGGCCACGAGCATCCCGATGTAGAGCGCGGCGCGGCCGAACGGCGCGCTCTTCGCGTAGTAGATGACGTACGCGCTGTACAACCCGCCGAAGAAGAACTGGTTCGCGTAGTAGACCCACGCCGGGTGTCGCCGCGCGAACGCGGGCGCCCAGGCGCCGTGCGCGATGCGGCGCTCGACGATCAGCAGCATCGCGAGGATCAGCAGGTAGGCGAGCAGGAACAGGTTGTCGGCGAGCCGATCGATGCGGGTGAGCGTCAACCAGTCCCACGTCGCGCCCGCGAGCAGCATGACCGGGCCGTGGGCGGCCTCGGTGCGGCGGAAGAACGCGCGGCCTCGCGCCACCGCCGGGCGAAGCACCTCGGGGACTCGGCTCGGCGGCTCAGGCGCGCCGGCGCTGCCGGGCGCTTCGCTCACAGCCGGGCGGCGACCGTCTCGGCGAACGCGTCACACGTCAGCGCGCCGCCGAGCGCCATCGGGCGGTCGCCCGCGTCCAGCGTCGCGAGGATCGCGCGCCACAGCCGGTCGGCGGCGTCCTGCTCGCCGAGGTGCCGCAGCAGGAGGATCCCCGAGAACATCAAGCTGATCGGGTTGCCGCCGCCGGGCGTGTCGAGCCCGCGGGGATCCCCGTGGCCGGTCGTGAACACGGCGAGCCCGTCGGGTCCGATGTTCATGGCGGGGGCGTTCGCGACGCCGCCGACGAGCCCGCTGGCGAGGTCGCCGACGATGTCGCCGAACAGGTTGCCGCACAACAGCACGTCGAAGCGCTCGGGGTTGAGCACCAACTTCATGCACAGCGCGTCGACGATCACGTCCTCGGTCTCGATGTCGGGGTAGCCCTTCGCGACCTCACGGCACGTCGCGAGGAACAGCCCGTCGGCCTTCTTCAGGATGTTCGCCTTGTGCACGATCGTGACCTTCTTGCGGCCCGTGCTGCGCGCGTAGTCGTAGGCGACGCGGGCGATGTGCTCGCACGCGCTCCGCGTGGTCACCTTCAGCGACTCGAACACGCCCGGGATGCTCTCGTGCTCGAGGCTCGCGTAGATGTCCTCGGTGGTCTCGCGGACCACGACGAGATCGATGTTCGGGTGGCGGTTCGTGATGGCGCGGATCGTCTTGACCGGGCGGAGCGCGGCATACGTGCCGAGCGCGCGCCGCAGGCTGACGATCGGCGCGGGCTTGCCCGCGGCGCGCTCGCCGCGCTGGAAGCCCATCAGCACCGTCTTGGTGCTGCGGCACGACGCGAGCAGCTCGGGCGAGCACTGCGCGCCGATCGCGTCCTGGATGTCCCAGGTGAACGCGACGCCGGTGGCGTCGAGCACGGTGCGGACGGCGCGGGCGCTCGCGGGGCCGGTGTGGTCGCCAGGGATCAGCGTAATCGGATGGGTCACGGGAGATCCTTCGCTCAGAGGGCGTCGATGAGGGCTTCGGTGAACTCGTGGGTGGTCGCCTTTCCGCCGAGGTCGCCGGTGCGGACGTGGCCCTTCGCGAGCACGTCCCACACCGCGCGCCGGATGCGGTCGGCCACGCGCCGCTCGCCCATGTAGTCGAGCATCAGCAGCGCCGAGAGCAGCACCGCGAGCGGGTTCGCGATGCCCTGGCCCGCGATGTCGGGCGCGGTGCCGTGGACCGCCTCGAACACGGCGATGCGCTCGCCGACGTTCGCGCCGGGGACGACCCCGAGTCCGCCGACGAGCCCGGCGCAGAGGTCGCTCAGGATGTCGCCGTACAGGTTCTGGAGCAGCACGATGTCGAACGCCGACGGATCTTCGGCGAGTCCCATGCTGACCTGGTCGAGCGCGGCCTCTTCCTGCTCGATGAACGGATAGGCCTGGCCGACGCGGAAGAACGCCTCGACGAACGCGCCGTCGGCCTTGGGCAGCACGCTCTTCTTGTGGCAGACCGTGATCTTGCGGCGACCCGCGTTGCACGCGTGCTCGAACGCCCAGCGGGCGATGCGCTCGCCAGCCTCGGCGCTCGACACCTTCAGGCTGACGATCGTGCCTGGGGTGACCTCGTGCTCGATGCCCGCGTACAGGCCCTGCGTGTTCTCGCGGAGCACCACCAGGTCGACGTTGTCGTAGCGGCTCGTGACGCCGGGCAGGCTCTGGACCGGACGCCAGCCCGTGTAGAGCTGGAGCTCTTGGCGCAGCGTGACGTTCGCGCTGCGGTAGCCTCCGCCCTTCGGCGTCATCAGCGGGCCCTTCAGCCCGACGCGGTTGCGACGGATGCTGTCGATCACGCCCTGCGGCAGCGGATCGCCGACCGCCTCGAACGCGGCCATCCCCGCGAGCACCCGCTCCCACTCGATGGGAGCCCCTGCGGCCTCGAGCACACGGGCGGTCGCGCCCGTGACCTCGGGTCCGATCCCGTCGCCCTCGATGAGGGTGACCCGGTAGCGCATGTCGTTCCTCCGCTGTGGCGACTCCACGCGTAACCTGTCGCGGCGTGCTCGATCAGGCGTGTCGAAACGAAGCGGTGGGCCCCGGTGTCATCGGCTGGCCGGGCAGCCCCCAGCCGTGATGCAGCGCGAGACTGCCGTCCTGCTGGAACGCGATCGTGATCTCCTGACGGAACCCCTCGAGATCGTCGCGCACGCCGAAGCCGAACACCCAGGTGGTCGACGCGTCGGTGCGCCGCAGCCGGTGCTCCATCACCGCGTCGACCGCGCTGCCGAGACCCCACAGCGCGAGGCGACCCATCGGGTGGGGGCCGAGCAACAAGAGCTCCTCGTGCAGCGTGACACCTTCCGGGCTCGTCGCGTCGTAGCGCAGCGTGATCCCACGCCCGCCCGCGACGCGCGCGACGCTCAGCGTGGCGGCGAACGCCTGACCCGCAGGCGTTCGCCCGGTCCCGCGCCAGCCGCCCTCGCCGCCGAGCAGGCGCTGCATCAGGTTGCCTTCCATGTCCCGCTCCGCTGTGCGCATGGTCGTGACGCGTCGTGAAATAGATGTCCAGGCTCTCCGTATACCGATGCGAAGGACCTGGAGGCCATCATGCTGCTCAAGCCGCTGTCTCAGAACGTGTTCTACGCATCCCTGATGGTGCTGTCCGCGCTGCTCGTGAGCATGGCGCTCGCCGAGCCCGTGTTCGGTGGTCTGATGGACACGCCCGCGGTCGACGGTGCGCTCCGGCGGGTCGTCGTACCCCTTTTCCTTCGCGGCGCGGGCGGATAGGCCGCTCCCCTGCCCGGGGGAGCGACATGCGGTACTGGCTCGTGAAGTCCGAGCCCGACGTGTTCGGGATCGATGATCTACAGCGCGACGGCACGACCTCGTGGGAGGGCGTGCGCAACTACCAGGCGCGGAACTTCATGCGCGACGACATGAAGCGTGGGGATCGCGTGCTGTTCTACCACTCGAACAGCACGCCGCCGGGCGTGGTCGGCACAGCCACGATCTGCCGCGAGGCGTATCCGGACCTGTTCGCGCAGACCCCGGACCACAAGTACTTCGATCCGAAGGCCACGCCTGAGGACCCGCGCTGGGTGATGGTCGATCTCGCGTTCGCGTCACGGTTCGCCGACGTCGTGTCGTTGGCCGAGCTCAAGGCCGAGCCGGATCTGGCCGAGATGCTCGTCGTGCAGCGCGGGCAGCGCCTCAGCGTGCAGCCCGTCGATGCCGCGCACTTCGAGCGCGTGCTCGAGATGGCCGCGGCGAAGGGCCCGATCACCCGCTGACGGGCGGAGATGCGTGGATGCCGGCCGGGGCGAGGCCTGCATGCGCCGGGCGTCCCGCCCGGCCAGGTGCCTCTTGAGGCAAGGCCTCCGTGGGCCGGGCGTCCCGCCCGGCCAGGTGCCCCTTGAGGCAAGGCCTCCGTGGGCCGGGCGTCCCGCCCGGCCGTGGCCTCTGGATGCCGGCCGGGACGGCCGGCCCACGTCTTGTTTATGGGCTTTGGATGCCGGCCGGGACGGCCGGCCCACGTCACATGGGCATGCCTCCGTGGGCCGGGCGTCCTGCCCGGCAGCGGGCACTGGATGCCGGCCGGGACGGCCGGCCCACGTCATATGGGCATGCCGCTGCAGGCCGGGCGTCCCGACCGGCCTACAGCGGCGCGCTGCCGAGGTCGCGCAGCGTCCCGTCGGCGCCGACGACTTGCACGACCTCGTCGTCCCAGTCCAGGCTCACGTAGATCAACACCACGTCGAGCTCAGCGAGCTCGGCGAGCAGCGCGGGCGCGAGTCCGGGCTCGCGTCGCGGCTCGAACA
>CAYQSE010000051.1:2895-24134 GCA_964419905.1 uncultured Enterobacteriaceae bacterium | reverse complement strand
GCGAGCTCGGCGAGCAGCGCGGGCGCGAGTCCGGGCTCGCGTCGCGGCTCGAACACGAACTCCTCGGTGAAGTTGTGGTGCCCGGGCCGATAGGTCTGCGACCAATCACCGCGCAGCGTGATCGGCGCGCTCGTCAGCCCGGTGATCGTCGTCTCGTCCCAGCGGTGCAGCGGCGCGGTGTAGCCCGCGACGATGCCCGCGGGCTCCGCCGGCCAATAGAACGACACGTCGATCGCGACGCCGTCTGGCCCCTCGGCGTGGCGGGAGATGGGGATCGCGTCGGCGGCCGGGAGCATCGGCGGACACGCGTCGAGCCGCACGTGATCGGTGCGCGTCGTGCCGGTGCCGCTCCACGGGATGATCTGGAGCTGCGCCGCGGCGTAGTCGATCTCGACGTCGAACGACAGGTCGTCGAGCGAGAACAGCGGCCCGCGCAGCGGATCCACCTCGGACTCGACCGTGGTGACCAGCGCGAAGCGTCGCTCCGTCTCGTCGGCGCCGAGCGTCCAGCCGCCGGTCAGCGCGCCGGCGTCGACCTTGTAGGCCCACCCGGGCCAGGCGGTCGGGTCGCCGTCCAGCGTGACGGTGCCGGCGCCGTCGATCAGCTCGACGTGCGCGTCGTGGAACGGCGGCTCGGCGAGCGAGGCGTCGTCGAGCCAGCTTCCGGGGGTGTCGAGCGCGAGGCGCAGCTTGCCGCGATGGTTCGCCATCACGTCGCCGTACTCCCCCTGGTAGGTGCACAACACGCGCGGTGCGGCCGACGGCAGCAGATAGGTCGGCACGCGCGCGGTCGCGTCCGGCAGGGGGAGCGGGCGCATCTGGTCGACGCTGAGCGTGCCCGGCACGATCTTCTTGTACTCGAAGTCCAGGCGGTAGCGTGCGCCGGCCGGCAGGTCGTCGGCGTAGTCGTGGGCCGCGAGCTGCAGCAGGTCGGCGAGCGCCTGGTACTCGGAATCCCACGTCAGCACCGTGTCGCCGAGCAGCACGAGGTTGGAGGGCTGCTGTAGCCACCAGAACGTCCCGAAGCTGTAGGTCTGCCCGACCACCACCTCGGGCGTCGCCGTGCCGTCCGGGTTCGTCACGCTGACCGCGCCCGCCTGGCTGACGAGCGTGACCTCCTCCACGAACCCCTTCTCCTCGTACAGCGCGACCCCGTTCGCCAGCTCGATCGCGTCGGGGAACGAGTGGTGCACGAGGATCGCCATGCCGACGTCGCGCTCGTCGACGCCGTGCCGGAGCCGCTCCATGAACGCGTTGTCGTTGTAGAAGCTGGCATAGACGCGGCGGATGGCGCGGAAGACGCCGCGCTTGCTCGTCCACTCCGGATCGCAGTGGCTCGGTCCGGTCGGATCCGGGTCGAGGTCGTCGGCGAGGCAACCGCTGTAGCTGTCGTAGAGCCCCGCCCCGACGAAGTGGTCGGTGTCCTCGACGTTGGTGGAGCTGCGGAAGCGGATCTTGCGGTCGGCGTCGAACACGTCGAGCGCGTCGAGCAGCGCCTCCTGCGACGCGGCGGGGATCACCGCGTGCGCGCGGATCGTGTCGCGGACCTCAGCGAGATCCGCCTGCAGCGCGGCGAACGGCGGCGGCCAGGTGTACGCGCCCAGCTTCGCCTCGATCCACGCCCCGAGCGGCTCGGTGCCGCCGTCGAACGGCTGCGCCATCACCTCGTCCCAAAGGTCGAACGCGATCGCGAGCGCCGGATCGGGGGAGTTGTCGGGGAGCGTGCGGCGCAGGCGGCCGAAGTGCGCCGCCTTGCCGCCGAACAGCGGGATGTCGTCGGGCGTCAGGTCGGCGGCGGGCGCGACGAGCGCGCCGTAGGTCCCCTTCGGCGTCAACGCGATCGGCGGGGGATCCTTCAGCTTGGCGAGCGCGGCCGCGTCGTCGGGGTCGAGCAGCCCATCGACGTCGAACAGGGCGACCTCGCACGCCTCGGTGGGCGAGGTGCCGGGCGCGGTGGCGCGCAGCGCGACGACCCGGCCTGCCAGCGCGCGGGCGCGATCCGCGCTCGCCTCGGTCGCGAGGTAGACGAACGGCACGTCGTAGCTCGCGGCGAGGATCGCGACGTGGCTGTTCGGGGTCGCGGGCGCGAGCGAGACGATGCCGGAGACGAACGGCATCTCGGCGGGCACGCCGTCGACGAGCGCGATGTCGTCGGGCCCGAGCGCGCCCGAGGCATACGCGGCGGGGATGTCCGCGGCGTCGACCGCGACGAGGCGACCTACGGCCCACCCGCGCGTCAGGCACACGTCGCGCCCCAGCCAGCGCTCTGGCCCCGAGATCGGGATCCCCAGGGCTTGGTAGGTGGTGATCTCGGCGGCGACGGACGGCGCCTGCTCGTAGGTCGGGAAGTAGAACAGCGCGGGCGCGGGTCCGTCGAAGTCGAGCGCGTCGCGGACCAACCCGTGCACGACGTCGACCACGCGCGGGTCGTAGGCGTCGCGCCCGACCAGCTGGATCGCCGCCTCGCGCGGGCCGCCAACCGGCGGAAGGAGCAACGCGCCGAGGATCGCCTTCTTGCCGGCGTCGTACAGCGTCAGCTCGTCGAACTGGGCGGGCGTGAGCCCGGAGAACATCGGAACGCGCTCGGTCGCGAACCCGTGGTGGAACGGGTAGGTCACCGAGTCCTGGAACACCACCCTGCTGGGATCTCCGGTGAACACCTGAAACTTCACCCAGCGCGGGAGGGGCGGGTCGCTGTGCGGATCGGCGAGGAACGAGTCGTCGGGGTAGGCGATCCGCGCCTTCCAAGACACGTGGGCGGGCAGCGTCACCGCTTCGGCGGGCCACGGCCACGCCCAGTCCGCGGTGTCGCCCGTGTCCGCGGTGTCGCCCGTGTCCGCGGTGTCGCGGGTGTCGGAGGTGTCCGCGGTGTCCGCGGTGTCGGGCGCGTCGGTGTCCGAGTCGTCAGGCGCGTGGGGGCGACAGCCGAGGGTGATCGCCCCCAGCAGCGCGGTGATCACCAACAGGTCCCTGCCACGCATGGTCGCCCCCTCGAGAGGCATCAGTGTAGCCGCTAGAACCGGGCGTGCGCCCCGAGCACTGGGAACAGCGTCGGCCCCGTGACCCAGCCGGTCTCGGTGTAGTCATAGTTCCACGTCGGGTAGAGCTGGGCGGAGGACTTCGGCACGATCCACAGGTCACCCGACAGCGTCAGCGTCCACCGGTTGAACCGGATCTTGTAGGCGACGTGCACGTCGAATCGTTGGTAGAACGGGTATCGCGCGCTGTTCTCGTCGCCGGTCACCGGCTGCCAGGAGTCGGTCGTCGCGTCGTAGAGCCCCTCGACGATCGGGGTGAGCGGCAGGCCCGAGCCGAGGCGGTAACGCACCGCGACGTTCAGCGGCGGCACGATGTCCCACGACGCGACCGCGCCGCCGACGACCGGTTGATCGCCCGCGGCGGGCGTCCACCCGATCCCGGGGCGGTGCACGACGCTGCGCCCGACGCCCACCCAGCCGCGCAGGAAGAACACCTCGAGCAGGCGGTAGCGCGTGGTCAGCTCGACGCCCCACGCCCGGCCGGCGCCGGCCACCTCGGCGGGCGCGTCGACCGGGTAGAACAGCGCGTCGTCGAGCCACTTGCCATACGCCTCGACGTTGAGCTCGAGGCGCTCCGCGAACGTCTGCTCCCAGCCGCCCGCGATCTGCCACGCGCGCGTGGTCGGCAGCGTGCGCCGCCCCGTCTCGGTGAACAGGTGCTCGGTCTCGGCCGCCTGGTGGTAGAGCCCGCCGGCGACCTTCAGCGCCGTCTCGGACGCGACGCGCCACCGCACGGCGAGGCGCGGCTCGCCGCGGATCAGCGCGCCGGCGGTGTCGCTCTGGAGCCGGACGCCCGGCATGATCGACAGCGGACCGGGCCCCCAGCGGAGCTGCGCATACACGCCGGTGCGCGCGCGCAGCATCGCGTCGTCGATGGGCGTGCCGCGGGCGAGCGCGGGCGCCTCCTGCGCGACGAGGATCGCCTCGCGGCCCGCGTCCGCGACCTCCATCCACGTCCGCTCGGCGCGCACCTCGACGCCCGCCATCAGGTCGAGATCGGTGGCGAGCCAGAACGTGTCGTCGTAGCGAGACGTCAGGTAGATGGTGCGCAGATCCTGGCCGCCCCCGGTGCTCATCGTGCCGCGCAGGCGGTCGTGCACGATCGCGGCCACCAATCGAGCGCGCTGATCCTTCCACCGGTGCGCGGCGCCGGCCACCTGGAACCCGCGCCGGTAGGCGAAGCGCGCGGTCTCCTGTGCCTCGACCGGATCGAGCACGTCGAGCTCGCCGGCGGCGCGGTCGTACGCGTCTCCTGCGCCCCATACGAACGCCTGGAAGTCGGACTGCCCCTGCTGGCGCCCGACGCGCAGCGCGAAGTCGTGGAACCTCGGCCACAGCGTGTACTGGCCCCCCTCCTCGCTCGCAAAATCGAGGAAGCTGCGGCGACCCGCCGCGGACGCCCACCAGCCACGCTTCCCCAGCGGCACCGTCAGGTCCGCGCCGCCCATCACGAAGTTCAGGCTCGCGCCGCCGGTCACCTTCTTCGGCGCGAGCTGCTTCGAGGTGACGTCGATCACCGCGCCGACCGCGTCGCCGAACGCGGCGCCGAACGTCGACGAGTACAGGTCGAGCGTGTCGATCTGCGAGGTCGGGAACACGCTCGCGTACTGGTTGTAGTGGTAGAGGTAGGGGAGCTCGATGCCGTCGAGGTAGTAGCGGTTGTCGCCGTTGCCTGCGCCCCGGATGTTGAGGTCGCCCGCCGTAGGCGAGTACTCGCGCTGGACGGCGACGCCGGGCAGCGACTGCACCAGCCGCACCGCGTCCTCGTAGGTGCCCGGCGTCTCCATCGCCATCTCGGCGTCGACCCGGTGCCGCGTGATGCTCGGCGACGGATCGAACGCCTCGACCACGACGATGAAGGGCACCTCGGGGGAGAGGAACAGGTTGAGCGGACGGTCCAGCGGTGGGGTCACCTCGACGGTGGACGGCTGGTACTCGGCAGCAGTCGCGGTCGCGCGCCAGGTTCCGTCGGGCAGGTCGAGCGCGAACCGACCGGCGGCGTCCGTGAGCGCGACGTGCTGCGTCGGGTCGTCGGCGCGCTCGAAGTGCACCCGAGCCCCCTCGAGCGGGACGCCCGTGCCCAGCTCGGCCACACGACCCTCGATCGGTGCGGCCCACGCGAGCGCGCCGAGCAGCGCGAGGTTCATCGGCCCTCCACGAGCACGGTGGTGCCGTCCACCTCGGCGCGCAGGCACCGTCCGTCGAACAGCCAGCTCGGGTCGAACGGGCCCGAGACCGGGACGGTGCAGTCCAGTGGGGGCGCGGGCGTGAGCGCGGGCACCGCGACGAGGTCGGTCACCGCGAGCCCGGTCGGCGAGGCGTCGTCCGCGACGAGGGTGGCCAGCCACGGACCGGTGCCCTCCGGGGGCTCTGCGGACGGGAGGAAGCGCCCACCGGGCGTCCACAGCCCGCTCGGGACCGCGCCGACGAACGCGTCCTCGGCGTGCACCGCGTTGCCGCCCCGCTCGTCGACCGCGAGGGTCACGAAGGTCACCGGACCCTCCGAGATCGGCGCGCGCGCCACCTCCTCGCCGTCCTCCCGCGTGACGATCGCCGCGTCCCACCGGGTGACGGCGCGGGATTGCTCGAGGAACGTGCCGCGCCCGCCCACGGTCATCCACCGCACCCGCGGCGGCTGGTCCGGGTCGTCGACCGCGGCGGACAGCGTCACCGTCGCATCGGGCGCCCACGGTCCGGGCGGATCGAAGTGTGGGGCAGGTCGGGAGGGCGGGCGGGGCGCGCCGTCGAGCGCGAGGAACGCGCGCCGCACCGCGCCAGACGGGAAGGTCGCGACGAGCCCCAACCGCGACGGCCCGTCGTCTGGCAGGGTCAAGGTCGGCGCGGGACCGTCCGCGTCCGACGGATCGTCGGGCAGGATCGCGCCAAGCTCGCGCGGGTCGGTGCCGTCCAGCCAGTGCCACGCGAGGTGGACCGCCTCGTCCTGCCACGGTCGCCCATCGACGAGGAGGGCGACGCCGCCGCGCAGCGCGTCGTCCTCGGGCGTGACCACGACCGCGACGATCCGATCACCGACCAGATCGTGCCGATCGGTGCCGAACGGCACCTGGCACGCGAACAGCGTGTTGAGGATCAGCGCGATCGCGGGGAGCGGGAGGATGCGGAGGGAGCTTGCCATGGGCCGGTGTGGCTATCCCTTCCACGCGCGCCCGTCCGCCCGTCATCGAGCCGTTGGCGGCTCCGTTGCCGCGCGCGCCGCGATCGCGTTGCCGTTCGCTTCTCGCGCCGCGACACGATGGGAAATAGATTGCTCGCATCGGATCCGGGGATCCGATGCGATAAACACTAGGAGGAAAGCATGGATACGCGACTGCGCGGGTCGCCGGAGTGCACTGGCCCGGCAGGGCTGGCGCGAATGAACAGGCAGTAGCTTGCCACTCGAAGCCATGAATAATCGGCGTTTCATCGTTGAGAGGAGTTGGCACGCTGCATGCATATAGAACAATCGGCGGCGGGAGAGATTCCGAGGCCGACCGAGGCACGGTTCCTCGGAACCGTTCTTTGACGTCGAGAACCCCATGAAGGTCGGTGGAGCCCCGCAACGGGCTGCCATCAACAGCCACCCCCGGACAGACTTCCGCGGACGCTGCCCCTTCGCTTCCACACCGGCTTCGGCGGGTGAGGACGCGGCGAGGCCAGCGAACCGAAGAAGGGATGTCGCGGCTCAACCCAGACGATTCGCCGACTGGGTGAAGGCCCGCACGAAGCCTCCTCGGAGGCCGGGTGCGCCGAAGCGATCGGTGCGGAGCGGAGGTGCTGAGCCTTGAAGGGGAACAAAGCCCATGGAAGGAACGAGCGCACGCAGGCTGGCAACGGTCTGCGACGCAACGGATTCGTCGACGGAGCAAGGCCCTGAAGCCGGCTGCTCATCCGGATCGGACGCTGAACGTCGAGACTGGCAACGGTCTCTTCGTGAGGTGCCCAACGCCGGGTGCGCGGTAACGACAAGAGGGCAACGGCCAGCGGTGTACTCGAGTGATCGGGGTGACGCGGTACGGCTGTCGGCGAGGGGAAGTCTTTGAAGGGTGTGAGCCCGCGTCGCGGGAATCCCTGTCGTTGGTCCCCGTGCTCCTCGGAGCATGTGGAGCGGTGGCACGGTGCAACGGGACGAACCCCAGGACTGGCAGTGGGATGCAACAAGCCCACGATCGTCGCGCGGAGGAAACCGTCGAGGTGGTGCGAAACCACGCGGGCGGAACGGGAGTCGAAACAGGTGGTGCTGTCGACCCGAAGCGTGCTTCGGCACGCGGGAGTGGACGCGCGGAGACATGTCGGTGGAGGGGCGTGAAGAGACGAACCTCAAGAGAGGCAGGGGCCCAGGTCTTCGTCACGGCGCAAGCCGCGGCGGATTCGCGAGGGGTCTCCGCTCCAGTTGCGGGCGCTTCGAAGGAGACGCGAAGGTCACGGGGGTCGATGGTCAGGTGGTTTACCGCCTCGCCGACGATGCACCCGGGAAGTCCTCGAGGGTCCCGGTCGGTGACGACCGAAGGCCGAGGAGGGCGCAGGGAAGGCCAACGACCTGCACCGGAAGGTGTCGTGAGATCCCAGATCGTGTTCATTTGAGCGCGACTTGCTCCCGACCCCGTAGATCAGCGAACTCCATGGATGCTGCCCGGATCGGCCTCGGTCGATTCGGAACCGCACGGACGCGCAATCCTCTGAAGAGGACGTTCCTCGGGCTTTCTCGTCGCCAACTCGCCCTCAGGCCTCACGGCCTGGGGGCGTTTTTTTTGGATTCCGCCGTTCGACGTCGCCGAGCCCAGCCCGTATGCTCGGGGCGGAGGGCCGATGCGCCTGCACCTCATCGACGGCACCTTCGAGCTCTACCGGGCCGAGTTCAGCAAGCGCCCGGATCACGTCACGCCGGACGGCCAGCCGTTCAAGGCGGTCGCCGGCCTCGTCTCGTCGCTGATCACGCTGCTGTCCGATCCCGCCGAGGCGGTCACCCACGCAGCGATCGCGTTCGACAACCCGATCCGCTCGTTCCGCAACGACCTGTTCGGCGGCTACAAGAGCGACGCGGGCGTGCCGCCGCACCTGCGCGCGCAGTTCGATCCGGCCGAGGAGGCGGCGCGCGCGCTCGGGGTCACGGTGTGGTCGATGGACCGCTGGGAGGCCGACGACGCGCTCGCGACCGCCGCGGTGCGTTGGGGCGAGGCGGTCGACCAGGTGCGGATCCTGACGCCCGACAAGGATCTGGGCCAGGTCGTGCGCGGGCGGCGGATCGTTCAGGTCGATCGCATCCGCAATCGCGAGATCGACGAGGCGACGATCCGCGAGGGCAAGGGCATCGCGCCCGCGAGCATCCCCGACTGGCTCGCGCTGGTCGGCGACACCGCCGACGGCATCCCGGGGCTGCCGGGCTGGGGCGCGAAGAGCGCGGCGACCCTGCTCGACCGCTACCACCACCTCGAGGCGATCCCGGACGCGCCGACGTCCTGGGACGTGGCGGTCCGCGGCGCCGAGAAGCTGGCGAGCACGCTGGCGTCCCGCCGCGACGACGCGATGTTGTATCGGACGCTCGCCACGCTGATCACCGACGTGCCGCTGCCCGAGTCGCTCGACGACCTCGCGTGGGGTGGCGCGCCGCGCGACGCGTTCGAGGCGTGGGCGGCGCGCGCCGGGCTGCAGCGCCTCGTCGGCCGCGTCCCGCGCTGGCGCTGATCTCGGCCGTCGGGCGGAACCCGACGCATCGTGACGGGTCAGTGCTTGCCGAGCGGGCCCCGCCGGGCCAACGTGATCGCTCGGAGGCGCCGTGTTCGCCCAACGCGCACGCCAGATCGGAGTCCTCGTCGCGCTCGCGCTGCTGATGGGGCTGCTCGCGGTGCAGGCGCTGCGGGTGGACACGGCGGGCCCCGTCGACAGGCCGAGCGCTGCGCCTCCGACCGTCCCGGAGGTCGCGGTGTGGCGTCCGAGCCGGGTCGAGGCGCCGCCGCCCGTCCCCGCCGCGCGACCCGCCGAGCGCCCGAGCGTGCCCGCGACCCCACCGCCGGGGCCGGAGGAGGCGATCCCGCCGGGCCTCGCGCGGGTCGTGCTGGAGATCGTCGACGCGCGCGGCGCCCGCGTTCCGCTCGCCGAGCTGTCGTTCTCCGGCGACTGCGGGCGCGGGCGGCGCACCGTGACCGAGGGCGAGGGCGACCTCGATCTGAGCCCGGGCGCGTGCAGCTTCCAGGCGTGGCGCGCGGATGGCGCGCTGGCGGCCCGCTCGCCGGTGGTCGACGTCGTGCTCGCCGAGGGCGCACCTTCGAGCGTCCGCCTCGTGCTCCCGAGCGCGCGCACCGGCGGGCTCGGGGTGCAGATCCGTGAGCACGACGAGGGGATCGTCGTCGTGCGCGTGCTGCCCGGCTCGCCGGCGGCCGCCGCGGGGCTCGAGGCGGGTGATCTGATCGTCGAGGTCGACGGGGTGCCGACGACCTCGATGTCGGACGCCGAGTTCGTCAGTCGGATGACCGGCCCCGAGGGCACGGACGTCGACTTCGTGATCCGCTACGTCGACGCGGCCGAGGTCGTCGACGAGCCGGTCGTCGTGACCCGCGCGTTCCTGGAGGGCTGATCCCGGCGATGCGCTATGTTGGGGCATCCCCTCCTCGCACCGGGCGCCTGCCGTGAGCCCTCGCGCGTCACGCTTCCTCGATCTCGACGGCACCGCGGTCCGCGCGCTGCTCGGCCCGACGAACACGGGCAAGACGCACCGCGCGTTGCAGCGGATGCTCGAGCACCGGAGCGGGATGATCGGGCTGCCGCTGCGGCTACTCGCGCGCGAGGTCTACGACCGGCTTCGGGCCGAGCGGGGCGAGCAGGTCGCGCTGATCACCGGCGAGGAGAAGCGGGTGCCGCCCGGCGCGCGGTACTTCGTGTGCACCGTCGAGGCGATGCCGCTGGACGTGCCGGTGGACTTCCTGTGCGTCGACGAGGTGCAGCTCTGCGCGCACGCGACGCGCGGCCACGTGTTCACCGATCGGCTCCTGCGCGCGCGGGGTCTGCGCGAGACGTGGTTCCTCGGCTCGGACGCGGTGCGCCCGCTGCTCGAGGCGCTGGTGCCGAGCGTGACGGTGGACGGCTCGCCGCGGCTGTCCACGCTGACGTACGCTGGCCCGCGCAAGCTCGCTTCGCTGCCGAAGCGCAGCGCCGCGGTCGCGTTTTCGGTCGAGCAGGTCTATACGCTCGCCGAGCGGCTGCAGTCGCGCGCGGGTGGGGTGGCGGTCGTGCTCGGCGCGCTGTCGCCGAAGACCCGCAACGCGCAGGTCGCGATGTTCCAGAGCGGCGAGGTGCCCTACCTGGTCGCCACCGACGCGATCGGGATGGGGCTGAACCTCGATCTCGATCACGTCGCGTTCACCGCGATCGAGAAGTTCGACGGGCGCGGTCGCCGCGCGCTGACGGCCGCCGAGCTGGGGCAGATCGCGGGCCGGGCGGGGCGGTGGCGCAAGGACGGCACGTTCGGCAGCACGACCGAGCTGGGCCCGCTCGACAGCCGACTGGTCGACGCGATCGAGGCGCACGACTTCCCGCCGGTGCAGCGCGCCTGGTACCGCAACGCAGCGCTCGATCTCGCGTCGCCTGGGGCGCTGCTCGACAGCCTCGCCGCCCCGCCGCCGCACGCGCGCCTGCTCAAGATGAAGGACGCCGACGATCAGGTCGCGCTCGCGCACCTCGCCGCGCGGGACGGCGTCGTCACGCGCGCCCGGGGCGAGCGCGCGGTCGGGCTGCTGTGGGAGGTCTGTCAGGTCCCAGACTTCCGCAAGACGCTGACCGACAGTCACCACGACCTGCTCGAGCGCGTGTTCACCTTCCTCGTCGACGACGGGGTGCTGCCCGAGCGGTGGGTCGCCGGGCGGATCGCGCGGCTGGACGCGGTGGACGCCGACATCGACGCGCTGACCACGCGGCTCGCCTACCTGCGTACCTGGTCTTACCTCACGCACCGACGCGGGTGGATCGCGGACGCGCCGGCGTGGCAGGCGCGGGTCGCCGCGATCGAGGAGCGGGTCAGCGACGCGCTGCACCAGGCGTTGCTGCGGCGCTTCGTCAGCCGCCGGCACCGCCTGTTCGGGCCGCGCGCGGGCGCAGGGCGGGGTGGGGCCGAGCTGGATGAGGCGGGCGTCGTGCGCGTCGGCGGCGAGCGGGTCGGTCGGGTCGACGGGTTCACCTTCCACGTCGATCCGGCGGTCTCCTACGACAAGGACCTGCACAAGCGGGTCCGTCTGGTCGCCGCCGACGTGATCCGCGCGCGGGTCGCGACGCTGGACGGTGCGCTGACGCTGGGCGCGCAGGCGCAGGTGCTGTGGCGCGGGCAGTCGGTCGCGAGCCTCGAGCGCGGGGACGCGCTGTGGTCGCCACGGATCCGGCCGCCTCGCCTCGATCTGCTCGCGCCGGACGAGCGGGAGCGCGTCCGGCAGCGCCTGGACGCCTGGCTCCGCGACGCGCTGGCCGAGCTGTCGTCGCCGCTGCGCGACGAGGGGCTCGAGCGGGCGGGGCGTGCGCTGGTGCACGCGCTCGGGCGAGGACTCGGGGAGGCCCCACGCCGCGAGGTCGCGCGCGAGGTCGCGGCGCTGACCCGTTCCGAGCGGGAGGTGCTCACCGCGCGCGGCGTGTATCTCGGCGACGAGGTGGTGGCGGTCACCTCGCTGCGCCGCGTCGAAGCCACGCGCTGGCGCGCGACGCTGTGGAGCCTGTGGCATGGCGTGGCGCCGGTCCCGGCCCTGCCCGAGGGCGCGGTGTCCGTGGCGCCGGTGCGCGGCGCGTCCCGCGCGTTCTACGCGGCGATCGGCTACCGCCGCCTGGGGCCGCGGGTGGTGCGCACCGATGTGCTCGAGGCGGTCGGAGGGACGCTGGCCCGACTCGCGCGCGAGGGCCCGTTCCGCCCGCCGAACGCGGTGCGCGCCCAGCTCGGCTGCACCCACGCGGAGCTCCCGGCGCTGCTCACGGCGCTTGGCTACCGCGACCTCGGGGACGGGCGGTTCGTCGATCCGAAGCGCGCGCCCGCCGCGCACCGCGCCTCCAATCTGCCCGCCGGTTGGTAGGCGACTCGTGCGCGGCGCCGTGGTCTCTGGCTACCAGGACGCGAACTGCCACCGCCCTGCGGTGACCTGGTCGGCCGACGCGGCCATCCCCGAGCGCCTCGGGCTGCGGGGGGCGACAGCGCGGAGCGTGAGGAACGCCTGCACCACCACCCACGACGCGAACTGCGGCCCGCGCGACTGGCTCCGGGTGGCCGCGTCGAGTACCGCCGCATGAAGCTCGGGCGGGATCCGACGCGCCTCGGCCAAGCGCACCCACCGATCGCAGACTCGCCCCTGGTGTGGGGGGCCGGCTTCGAGGGCCTCGGTGATCGCGGCATGGACACGCTCGGCGCGGCTGCCGGTGGTTGCGGCGGGCGCGACGAGCGCGTCGAGCAGCGCCCAGTCGGGCGCCAGCTCCGGGGCGGCATCGCGCAGTGCGCGCGCGTGGTCCACGTAGGTGCGGCCAGCCGCCAGATCGCCGTCCTCGGTCAGCGAGAGCTGGGCGAGCGCGAGGTAGACGTGCAGCCGCTGCCGCGGATCCTCGCCGGCCAGGGCGAGCCCCGAGAGGAGCGCCTCCCGGGCTACGATCGGCTTTCCGGCGTGCAGGGCCACGATCGCGGTGCGGATCGCGTCGCCGGTGGTTGCGGCGCCGAGCAACCGCTGCCGCAACACCCGGAGCGCTTCGCTGGGTCGGCCGGCCCAGTCCAGCGCGAGGCCGTGGTTGCGTTGGGCCTGATCGAGCCGCCTCGGGTCGGGTCCATCGCCCGCCGCCTGCACTTCGAGCGCGGTCATCTCGACGATCCGCTCGGGCGCCCCCTCGGGCACGAGGCACAGCGCGCCGGCCACCGCGGCCGCGAGGTCCGCCGCGGGCAGCCCCGTCCCGGCGAGAACGGCGCGTCGGGCCAGGCGATCGGAGAACGGCACGCGCGCGACGAGCTCGGCGCGTAGCGTGTCGCGCGACGCGAGGGTCAGCGCCTGGAGCAGCGCGGCCTCGTAGCGGCAGAGACGGCCCAGGAGCGCGGTGCGCTCTGGATCGGAGCCAAGCAGCGATTCGGCGGCTGGGTACCAAGGACCGACTCCGGCCTGATCGTCGAGAACCCCGGCGTCGCGCAGACGCCTCACGGCGGCGCGACCCTGCGCGGTCTGGTTGAACACCGCGTGCGTCAGCGCATCCTCCGGTGGCTCGCCCGCATAGGCGGCCGCGGCCTCGAGCACGGCTAGTACGTGGGGCTCCTCGAGCAACCCGGCGGGCAGATCGGTTAGGCGATATGACATCATGCTCCCGGCATTGGAGCTAGCTTACTGGAGGAGAGGATGTCTTTGAGCGCCGCCGAGATGCTTCAGGCCACCTTCGACGACCTCGTCGCGCGACACGGCCCGCCTGTCACCCACGCGAGGGGCCCGGTGGTCGACGACGCGTGGAATCGCGAGCACTTCACGTATGTGGCAGCGATCGCGGACGCCACCGGCCTCGACTTCGTACAGCTCGCGATGGTCGAACTCCAGACCGGCAACTACGGGGTGTCGAAGATCCTCGCTGGTCTCGCGCCGGAGCGAAGGGCCGAGGCGGAGCGGATCCAGGCTGTGCATCGGCTCGCCAGCGGCCTCCACGAGGCAGAGGCGGCGGCCTACCTGCGCACCCTCGCCGACGATTCACTCTCCGAGACGGCTCAGCGCGAGCGCTACCTCGACGCGTTCGTGGCGTCGTGGTCGCTCCGGACCGCTTCGATGCCGAGCAACGGCTTTCCCGACGGCGCCTACCCCGCCAGCGCGAAGGCATCCGCAGCCACCGGACTCGATTATCAGAAGCTCGCGACCATCGAGTACAAGGGGGGGCGATCGGGTCTGAAGCGCACGCTGGAGCGGATCCCCGACCTTCCCAACCGCGGGTCGGCGATCTCGTAGCTGGCTTTTGCAGCAGGCTCTCCTCCGGTCTGCTAGATTCGGCGGGCGCCTCCCAACGGATGCCCGATGCCTCCTCGTCGACACGATTCCCCCGGCCTCGGCAGCGGTATGACGCCGACCCCGTCCGCCACCCCGGCTGCCGTCGCGCCGGGCATGGGCGGCGGTCTCGGGGCGCTCTGGCTACGTGACGCGCTGACCGGGGCGCCGGATCCGCTGAGCGTGCTCGCGGCCGCTGGTCACGCCGTCGAGGCCGCGGGCGGGATCGTGTACGCGCCGTGGGAGGTGAGCAACCAATCGCTCGCGGCCGACCTCTCTGCGCTGGTCAGCAGCCCAGTGATGGCACGGCGGGGCCAGTCCGGCGGGCCAAACGACCCCCGCTACCAGCTCCCCGAGGCGGCGCGCGACGGTGCGTCGATGATCGGGCGCGCGGGGCCGGGCGAGGCGCTCCGCGAGGATGTGCGCGCGCGCATGGAGGCGGTGTTGGGCGCCGACCTCGGCTCGGTGCGCGTGCATGTGGACGGGACGGCCGCGGGGCTCGCGCAGGAGGTCGACGCGCACGCGTTCACGTTCGGGGAGCACATCGTGTTCGGCACAGGCGAGTTCGCGCCGGGCACACCCCACGGCGACGAGCTGCTCGGGCATGAGCTCACCCACGTCCTGCAGTACCGGCGCAGCGATCCGAACACCCGGTCCGCCGATCCCGTGCGGGTCAAGGCGGCAGAGGACGAGGCCGATCGCGGAGGTGCGCGCGCGGTTTCCCTTCTCGGTCAGCTCGGCTCGGACTTCGGCACGGGAGAGGAGACACCCGCGTTCGACGCGTCGGGCGAGCGCGAGGGGCCTGATGTCGGCATGCCCGGTGTGGGCATCGGCCCCTCCGCCGAGCGCGCGGAGGGGCCGAGCGTGTCGTCCGACGCGCTGGTGGCGCGGGACGGCAACGATGTGAGCGCGTCCGAGCTGGCGCAGTTGGTGCATCGCTACCGGCGCCTTCACCGGCGCATCGAGACCCAGCAGCGCACCCTCACCGAGTTCCAGAGCGTCGCCGACGACGAGAACCAGCGGGAGGAGGCGCCCAACCTGGCGAACTTGCGCGGGGATCTGGCGCGCGATCGCGAGGGCCTGGCCGCGGTGCTCGGTCGGATCCGCCAGCTCAAGGGGCCCGCCTACGCGAACGCGATCGTCGAGCGCTACGCGGGCGAGCAGGAGACCGGCCCGTGGACGCTCGAGCGCACCACGACGCTAGCCGAGGGCAGCCGGGGTGGCGGTCGCACCACGGATGCACCGGAGCCCGAGGAGACGTCGGAGGAGGGGGAGGCGTCGGAGGAGGAGGGCGCCGCGACGGGCGAGGGCGCGAGTCCCGAGGTGGACACCGGGACGGCGTCGGAGACCGGGAGCGGTGAGGGCGGCGGGGGCTCGGGCTCCGAGGGCGGGAACGTCACCGTCGACCTCGAGAGCGGACCGCTCGACACCGGCGATCCCGCGCCGGCTCCAACGGGCGATCCCGGCGCGCACGTCGATGGCGATGATGTCAGCGGCAGCTCCGAGGACGGCGGCAGCAGCAGTCGCAGCCTTCATCCGACCGACGGCGGCGTCCCCGACGCCAACCTGACGCCCGACGGCGAGCCCGTCCGCTATGTGTTGCACGAGGGCGCCTACGCCGACGTCGTACTCGATGTGGCCTACCTCGACTTCGACACGAACCTGGAGGGCAACCTCGGTCAGGCCGCCACGCTGCCCGAGCTGGCCCAGGAACTTCGGCAGGCGACCGGCATCGCCGATGTCGTGCGAGTGATCTCGCAGTTCGACGGCGACTTCCAAATGACCGGAGAGATCCGGGCCGCGCTCGATCTGATCCGAGCGAACCTGACGGTCGAGGGCGCGCCGTGGCCGTTCGACCTCGGTGGGCAGTCGATGCTCGCGGACTGGACGGTCGTGCTGTCCGCACGGGCCTACGCCGAGATCTACGCGACCGGCGAGGTCAACCCGGACCTCGGCAACCTCTCGCTGTCGATGGTCGGTCGCGTGGGCGCGGCAGCGCTTGCCGAGGCCAGCGCATCGATGATCACCTCGCTCGACTGGATGGGTGACTCCTACGGCAGCCTGGCCGAGGTCGGGCTGACGGCGGCGGGTTCGGCGGGGGCGGCGGCGGCGGCGTACGCGACGCTGACGGTCGGTCCCACGGTGATCGAGATCGCGGGTGGCGCTAGCCTCACCTGGGGTCTCGGCGGCTCGGTGCGCGGGCGCCTGCGTGTGGCCATCCTGCCGTCGCTCGAGCTCATCGCGGCCTACCTCGGGGTCACCCGCGAGAACCTCCCTTCACCGCTCGACACCGTCTACCAGTTCTTCATCGACAACCCGAACCTGCTCTCGGGCATCCTGGACGCTTGGAACTGGCTGCAGGAGATGCAGCCGCTGCAGATGCTGGCCGATCTGCTGACCAGCGAGGAGTTCTGGGCGCTGTTCGACCGTCTCGTCGAGCAGGGCATCGAGTCGATCCGCATCATCGAGTGGCTGACCGAGAACTACGTCCAACTCGACGACACACCGCCGAGCGGAACGATCTGCGGTCACGCGTTCGAGAGCCACACCCTGTGGTACCTGCTGTCCTTCGGGCGGGAGTTCTTGCAGTGGGTCGAGCGGATCGGGCGCGACGTGGCGCTCTCGCTGCTCCCGTTGATGCGCACGGCGTCGCGCGCCGTGCTCACCGTGATCATGAACGCGGGCCCATGGATCGTGAACCTCGTCCAGAACGCGTTCGGCGTGCTCACCCGCTGGGGCGAGGTGCTCGGCGAGCGCTTCGGGCCCGTGCTCGAGGCGGTCGGCGGCGTGCTGGGAACGCTGTACGAGCGATTTGGCGAGCCGGCGCTCGACTGGGTGATCGGGGCTGTGGGGCGCGGGTGGACCTGGGTCACCGCGCTGCTCGACGAGCACGGTCCCCCGATCGTCGAGTGGCTCCAGGGCCTCCCCGAGCGGGTCCAGGCGTGGTTCGAGGGGGCGGCACCCGCGGTGATCGACGCGCTCTATCAGGGCGGGGCGCACCTGATCACCGTCGTGGAGCGACTCGGGGAGGGCATCCTCACCTACATCGAGCAGTGGGCGCCTGGCGTCGTCGCGATCTTCCGACGGATGAGTGAGGACCTCCTCGCGCGCATCCTGGAGTACGGCACCTCCTTCTTCGAGTTCGTGGTGCAGGTGGGCGAGAACGCGCTGCAGTTGGTCGGTCCATACGCCGAGCGCGTGTGGGCCGCGCTGCAGAGCGGCACCGCCGCGGCGCTCGAGTGGCTCGCCGCCGTGGCTCGCGACCAGATCCAGCCGCTCCTGCGGATGCTCGATACCGAGGGCGGCGCGGTCGTGCAGCAGGTCGTGGCGTGGATCGCCGAGCACGGACCGCCCTTCGCGCAGTGGGTCAGCGACAACTTCCAGCAGTTCGTCACCGCGTGCGGCGAGGTGTGGGCCGCCATTCTTCCGCACCTGCAGCGGCTGGGCGCGCATGCGCTCGCATTCTGGCAGTGGGCGGTCGAGGCCAGCGCTCCGGTGCGGGCGTGGCTCGGTCGCGCGGCCGGGTGGCTGTTCACCCAGCTCGAGGCGCTCGGTGCAGAGCTGTTCGCGCGCCTGCGGCGACTCGGAGAGCTGGTCACGCGCGTCTACGAGTGGGGCGAGCCCTATCTGGTGCAGGTCCTCGGGCTGATGCAGGAGGGGCTCGAGTGGTTCGCGGACTTCCTCGGCGAGTACGGGCCGGGCGCGCTGGACTGGCTGGCCGAGGCGGGCGCGACCGCGCTCCAGCACTTCTCCGCCGCGACCACCGAGGCGCTCGGACACCTGATCGCGGCGGGCAACTGGACGGTCGAGCTGCTCACGGCCATCGGTGCCCCGCTGATCCCGGTGCTCACCGCGTGGGGCGAGCGGCTCGCGTCGCTCGGCGCGAACGTGAAGGACGATCTGCTCGCGGCGTGGCGCGACTACGGCGCGCCGGTCTTCTCGTTCATGCTTCGGGTCGGCGGGCAGCTTTGGGAGGCCCTTGGGGCCGAGCTCTCCCGTGCGATGCCGATCATCGATCGCTTCGTGCGCGCGGGCGCTCAGGCGGCCGAGGATTTCCTGTTCGAGGTCATCCGCAACCAGATCGACGCGATGCAGGTGCTCTACGAGCTGTCGGCCGAGGGACTGACGCGCCTCTACAACTACGCGATGGAGGACGGCGTCGCGCTCGCGCAGCGGCTCGGCCGCGAGGCGCTCGTCATCGTCAACCGCATCCGCGAGGCGGGCGAGCAGGTCCTGTTCCACTTCATCGAGTTCGGGGACTGGGTCGTCCAGGTCGGCGAGAACGCAGCGCAGCCCTACGCCGAGGTGTTCGACCGGTACGGGCCGCGCTATCGCCAGATCTTCGAGCGATACGGCGAGCCGATCGTGCGCTTCTTCCACCGGGTCGGCGCTGCGGCTGCCGAGCTGGTCGACGCGTTCGGCGAAGCGATCGTCCAGGCAATCGTTCGGCTAGGTGAGCAGATCTACCAGCTCGCCGAGGCCTACCTCGTGCCGGCGCTGCGGCTGGTCGGCCGGTTCGGCCAGTGGGTTTGGGGGCACGTCGTCGAGTTCGGCCAGGCGTTCATCGACCTCGCAAGCCGGGTGGCCACCGCGATCGGCGAAGCCGCCGTCGCTGCGTGGGAGAGCGTCGGTCGCCCGATCGTTCGGTTCTTCATCGAGTTCGGACAGGCGGCGATCGACTGGCACATCCGCGCGGGCGTCGCGCTGTACCGGGTCATCATCGCGGCGGCCGACTGGTGGTACGACGTCGCGATCACGGTGGTCACGAAGACGATCGACGCGCTGGTCGCGGCGGGACAGTGGCTGTTCGACCTCGCGATCGCGATTGGTCGTCCGGTCTTCGCGTTCCTCGGGGCGGTCGCCGCGGCGGTGTGGGCCGATCTGGTCGACCATTGGCAGCGATTCGGTCGTCCGGTGGTCGACTTCTGCATTCGGGTCGGGCAGGGCATCGGCGAGATCGTCGCGGTGGTCGGCGCCGCGTTCTGGCGACAGATCCAGGCGGACGCGCGCGCTATTTACGACGTGTATGTCGCCTACGGGGCGCCGGTGCTGCAGTGGCTCGGCGAGAAGGCGATCGAGATCGGCGGGTGGCTGTGGCGGCAGGCCGTGACCGTCGGGCGCGCACACCTCGAGTTCCTCCGCCTCACCGGTGCGGCGGCCCTGTCCGCGCTTCAGACGGTCGGCCAGGCGGTCTGGGACGTGGCGCTCGCGCTCGGGCAGGGGTTCCGGGACCTCTACACCCGCTACGGGCAGCCAATCGTCGATCAGCTCGTCGCTGCTGGTCAGTGGGTGCTCCAGGTCTATCGGACCCACGGCGCGCCGATCGTGCAGCGGTGCATGGACGTGATCGCGAGCGCGGGCCATGCGGTGTGGGAGGCCGTGGTCGTGATCGGCTCGGAGATCTGGGACATCGCGTCTCGCGTCGGCACGGCGATCTGGGGCTGGATTCGCGACTCCGTGGCGGCGCAATGGCGGTTGCTCAAGGAGGGGGGGGCTGCCCTGTGGGGTCTGTGCGCTCGGATGGGCCGCGCTGGGCTCGACCTGATCCGCGAGTACGGACCGCGCCTGCTCAACTTCGTCCGCACCTCGACCGAGACGATCATCCAGGGGATCGCAGACCGTGGCGCGGCGGCGCTCGCGCTCGTTCTCGAGGGCGGTGCCGTCCTGCTCGAGCTGATCGGTGAGGTGGGGGTCGCTTTCGTCGACGCGATCCAGCGCACGCCCGAGCTGGTCCGAATGGTCCAGGATCGCGGCATCGCGTTCGGGCGCCTCGCGCATCGCCACGGCACCGCATTCGTGGCGGCGCTCCGGAACGCGCCCAGCCAGGTGTTCGATCTGGTGACGGAGCATGGGGATTGGCTCGCCGCCAAGATCGTCACCTACGGGTCGCGCCTCGTGAACCTCCTCGCGTCGCACGGCGGTCGGATCGTTTCGTTGATCCGCGAGTACGGCGACTGGGTGATCGATCTGGTGGTCGACTACGGTGGCCGGGTGCTTGATCTTGCCGATCAGCTCGGGAGTCGGTTCATGAACGCGCTACGGGGCGGCGCGACGTGGGCCCTGGCGCTGTTCTGACCCTGGATCAGGCCTCTTCGGCGTCGACGCGGAGGATCAGCGCGCCCTGATCGACGGCGGCGCCGACCTCGACATGGATCGCGGCGACCGTGCCGGCCTCTGGCGCGGTGAGCACGTGCTCCATCTTCATCGCCTCGAGGGTGGCGAGGCGCGCGCCGGCGGCGACCGCATCGCCCAGCGCGACGTGGATCGCGGTGACGGTGCCCGGCGTGGGTGCGACGCAGCTCCCGGCGGGGAGATCGGCGCCTTGGGGGGGCGGGAACCGTGGGAGGAGCCGCAGCATCGCCTCGCCGTCGCCGAGGTGCACATAGACCACGTCGTCGTCCTCGACGCGGTGCGCGTCGCCTTGGTGGGCCTTGCGGACGGCGACGCGCCACGTCGCGCGCACGCCGTCGACCTCGAGCGTCAGCGCGTCGCCGTCTCGCGCGATCCCGCGCAGCGCGTGGGTGCTCGTCGCCTCGCCGATCGTCACCGTCACCGTGAGCCCGCCGTTCGCCTCGCGCCATGCGGTGCGCACCTCCTCGGGGCCGCACGCCCACACGTCCTCGCCGGTCGCCCCGCCCTCGACGCGGACCGCCGCGCGCGCGGCGGTGGGCCACGGGGCGCCGTCACGACGCGCGCTCCACGCGAGCGCCGACGCCGCGAGCGCGCCGCGCGCGAGGTTCAGTGGCGGCGGCGTCGGAAGGCCGTGCTCGGGCAGGAAGCCGGTGTGCAGGTCGGCGTCGACCCACGCCGGGTGCGCGAGCACCTGGCGCAGCAGCGGCAGGTTCGTGACCACGCCCGGCGCCCACGTCGACTCGACCAGCCGGCGCAGCCGCCGCGTCGCGACGGCGCGATCGGGCCCCCACGCGATCAGCTTCGCGAGCATCGGATCGTAGTGGACCCCGACCTCGCTGCCCGTCTCGTAGCCGCTGTCGACCCGCAGCCCCTCGCCGGACGGCAGGTGCAGCCGCAGCAGCGTGCCCGACGAGGGCAGGTAGTCGCGGTTCGCGTCCTCGGCGTACAGCCGCGCCTCGATCGCGTGGCCGTTGAGCCGCAGCGCCTCTTGCGTGAACGGCAGCGGGCGCCCCTCGGCCACCGCGATCTGCAGCGCGACGAGGTCGAGCCCGGTGACGAGCTCGGTGACCGGGTGCTCGACCTGCAGGCGCGTGTTCATCTCGAGGAA
>CAYQSE010000051.1:0-2885 GCA_964419905.1 uncultured Enterobacteriaceae bacterium | reverse complement strand
GTAGAACGCGCCGGTCGCGTCCAGCAGGAACTCGACGGTGCCGGCGCCGACGTAGCCGACCGCCTCGGCGGCCCGGATCGCCGCCAGCCCGAGCCGCTCGCGCAGATCGGCGTCCACGCCGGGCGACGGCGCCTCTTCCAGCACCTTCTGGTGCCGTCGCTGCACGCTGCACTCGCGCTCGAACAGGTGGACCGTGTGCCCGTGCGCGTCGGCGAGCACCTGCACCTCGACGTGGCGCGGGCGCGTGACGTAGCGCTCGAGCAGCAGCGTCCCGTCGCCGAACGCGCTCTTCGCCTCGCGCCGCGCGGACGCGAGCGCCTCGTCGAGCTCCGCGAGGTCATCCACGCGGCGCATCCCCCGCCCGCCGCCGCCGGCCGACGCCTTCACCAGCAGCGGCGTGCCGATCCGCGCGGCCTCGGCGCGAAACGTCGCGTCGGACTGGTCGGGGCCGTCGTAGCCGGGCACCGTCGGCACGCCGCGCTCGGCCACCACGCGGCGCGCGGCGGCCTTGTCGCCCATCGCCGCGATCGCTCCGGGCGACGGGCCGATCCAGGTCAGACCCGCCGCGATCACCGCCTCGGCGAACGCGGCGCGCTCGGAGAGGAAGCCGTAGCCGGGGTGGATCGCGTCGGCGCCCGCCCTGCGGGCCGCCTCGAGGATGCGCGCCGGGTCGAGGTAGGACTCGGACACGGGCGCGGGGCCGATCCGCACCGCGACGTCGGCCTCGCGCACGAAGGGCAGGTCGGCGTCGGCGTCCGAGAACACCGCGACCGAGCGCACCCCGAGCGCGCGGCAGGTGGCGGCGATGCGGCGGGCGATCTCGCCGCGGTTGGCGATGAGCAGCGTGTCGATCAATGTCGGAACGTCCCCCAGGCCGCGGTGCCGCGCACCGGGGCCGTATGGATCGCGGAGAGCGCGAGGGTGACCACCGCGCGGGTGTCGCGCGGGTCGATCACCCCGTCGTCGAACAGCCGGCCGGTGGCCGACCACGGGCTCGACTCGTGCTCGACCTTGCCCGCGAGCATCTGCTTGAGCATCGTGAGCTCGGCCTCGTTGACCGCCTGGCCCTTCTGCGCGGCCGACTGCCGCTTCACCAGATCGAGCACGCCGGCGAGCTGTTCGGGGCCCATCACCGCGATGCGGTGGTTCGGCCACGAGAACAGGAACCGCGGCTTGTAGGCGCGGCCGTTCATCGCGTAGTTGCCCGCGCCGTAGCTGCCGCCGGTCATGATCGTGATCGCGGGCACCGTGCTGTTGCTGACCGCGTTGATCAGCTTCGCGCCCGCCTTGATGATCCCGCCCTCCTCGACCGCGCGCCCGACCATGAACCCGGTCGTGTTGTGCAGGAAGAGCAGCGGGGTGTCGGACTGGTTGCACAGCTGGATGAACTGCGCGCCCTTCTCGGCGGACTCCGAGAACAGCACGCCGTTGTTCGCGAGCACGCCGATCCGGTAGCCGCCCAGCTCGGCGAAGCCGGTGACCAGGGTGGGGCCGTACAGCGGCTTGAACTCATGGAACCGACTGCCGTCGACGAGGCGCGCGATCACCTCGCGGGCCTCGAACGGCACCTTCACGTCGTGCGACGCGACGCCCAGCAGCTCTTCGGGGTCGTGCAGCGGGGCGTCGCCGGGCCCGGTGGGACCGGGGCCGAGCTTGCGCCACCCCAGCCGCCCGACGATCTCGCGGCCGATGCGCAGGCAGTCCCGCTCGTCGTCGGCGAGGTAGTCCGACACGCCCGAGAGGCGGCTGTGCATCGCCGCGCCGCCGAGCGCCTCGTCGTCGACCACCTCGCCGGTCGCCATCTTCACCAGCGGCGGCCCCGCCAGGTACATGTACGCCGCGTCGCGCACCATCACCGTGTAGTCGGACATGCCGGGGATGTACGCGCCGCCGGCGGTGCACGAGCCGAACACCAGGCTGATCGTCGGCAGCCCGTCGCGGCTGCGGCGGGTGATGTCGCGGAACCCGGCGCCGCCGGGCACGAAGATCTCGGCCTGGTTGGGGAGATCGGCGCCCGCCGACTCGATGAGATGGATCGCCGGCAGCCGGTTGTCGTCGGCGACCTCGGCGAGCCGCGCGGCCTTCTTCACGCCCCACGGGCCGATCGCGCCGCCCTGCACCGTGCTCTCGGACGCGGACACCAGGCACTCGGTGCCGCTCACCCAACCGATCCCCGCGATAGCGCCAGCACCCGGCACCTGCCCGCCCTCGTGCATCCCTGCGAGCGGCATCAGCTCGAGGAAGGGGCTGTCGCGGTCGAGCAGCAGGTCGATCCGCTGGCGCGGGAGCAGCTTGCCCCGCGCGACGTGCCGCTGGACGTACTTGTCGCCGCCGCCCGCGCGCGCGCGCGCGAGGTGCTCGTGCAGCTTCGCCAGCGCGGCGAGGTTCTTCTCGCGGTTCTCGCGGAACGTCTCGGACCGGGGGTCGAGTCGGGAGGGGAGCGCCTGCATGCGGTACCTGTTCGAGCGGGACCCGAAGCGTACACGACGCGGCGGTGTCGCGGCGAGCCCGCGCGGGACGACCTGATTGTGAATCAGATCGACACAGAATCATCAGAAATAGATTGCTTTTTGTTTATCATCGCCTCGGGCATGTTGCGTCGTACCGACAGCGGAGATCCCATGCCCAACCTGCACCCTGGTCGATTCCCCCTCCTCGTCGTGCTCGCCGGTCTCGGTGCGTGCGCGCCGGGCCCCGACGCGGCCTCCCTCGACGGCGGCACGCCTTCCCGGCTCGCGTCCTGCCTGGTCGGGGGCGGCGCGTTGGATCTGGCCGCCGATGTCTCGCTCGACGTCGCGCTCGCGACCGCGCTCGGCGTCGCCCCCGACGGCGACGTGCTGATCGGCGAGGGGCTCGGCGCGACGAACATCGCGCCGGCGTTCCTC
>CAYQSE010000050.1:0-29503 GCA_964419905.1 uncultured Enterobacteriaceae bacterium | reverse complement strand
TCGTCGAGTCGGATCTCGAGCCCGTCACCGAACCCGATGAACGAGTAGCGACCCACGCGCTCGCCGCCCTCGACGCTCTCGAGGAGGAAGCGGGGCTTGAACGGCGCCAACTTCAGAAAGGCCGACACCGGGGTGTCGAGATCGGCGGCGATGTCGAACGGAGGGTTCATGGTGCAGGCGGATAACCGAGCCAGACGGCCCGCGCAGCGCGATCGCGGCGCGGGCCGTCCGCCCTACTCCTGCTCGAGGATCATGAACTGCACGCGACGGTTCTTCGCGCGGTTCGCCTCGCTGTCGTTGGGCACGAGCGGCTCGGCCTTGCCGAAGCCCTTCGGCTCGAGCCGCGACCGCTCGATGCCGCGCGAGACGAGCGCGTCGACGACCGACTGCACGCGCTTCTGCGACAGGTCGAGGTTGTAGCGATCCGTACCCTCGTCGGAGGTGTGGCCGTACACGCCCACCCGCTTGACCTGGGCGTTCTCCGCGAGCACCTTCGCGATGTCATCGAGGATGCGCGCCGACTCCGGCTTGATCGTGGCCTTGTCGAAGTCGAACTGGATCATCTCGATGATGGTGACCTCGGTGCGGGTCACCACCACGCGCGACGGGCTCATGCGGGCCTCGACGCGCTCCTCGCCGACGCCGGCCTTGAGCGCGAGCGGCACCTCGACCGGATCGTAGCCGTCCGCGGTGAACTTCAGGCTCCACGACCCGGGGAGCAGGTCGACGACCGCCTCGCCGGTGTCGCCGAGCGCGAGCGGACCCTGCTGTCCCGGGCCCTTCGAGAAGCTCACCGTGGCAGGCACGGGCGCCCCGTCGGCATCGACCGCCACCGCGCGCACGGGCCGCGGCAGCCACCCCATCGTGACGCGCTGCGTCTGCTCGCCCTCGGCGAGCGCGATGGTGCCCTCGGCCGGCTGGAAGCCGTCCTTGAGGTGCCTGGCCGTGTACCCCGCCGACGTGCCCGGCATCAGGTCCGAAACGCCGACCAGCCCGCGGCTGTTCGTGGTGCCGATCTCCTCGTCGCCGATCCGCACGGCGACACCCGGGATCGGGTCGCCGTTGGGATCGACCACCTCGAACTGCACCGTCGCCAGCGCGTCCGGACAGCCGTCGTCGTCCTTGTACTGGTTGAACGTCTCTGGATCGTCCGGGCAGGCGTCGTCCTTGTCGGAGAAGCCGTCGCCGTCGCGATCCTTCGTGTGCGTCTTGCCGAACACGCCGTTGATGCCGAGGAACACGCGCAGCGGCGCGGCCCCGACGCCACGCGACAGCGCGGTGCCCAGCCCGGCGGTCAGCGCGATGCGATCGCTCAGGTGCCCGCGCACCGAGGCGATCGCCTGGCTCGGGAGCTCGGCGTCACCGAGACCCTCGGTCTCGACATCGGCCGTGAGCAGGTTCGGGTGGAAGTTCACCTCGCCCCGGAGCGCCAGGCTGTCACTGAGCTCATAGGCGACCGCGATCGCGGTGATCAGGTCCGGGCCGCCAGTCAGGTTCTGGAAGTCGATGCGCTTGCGGTACTGGGCGCCGATGTTCGCGCTCAGGTCGAACGGGCCCTTGTTGTAGCTGACCGCGAGCAGTCCGCCGCCGCCGAACTGGGTCTGGGCGAGCAGCGTGCGCCCGCCGGTCGGGAGCACCGCGAACGGCACGACAGAGAACCCGACCGAACCCTTCTTGCTCGCGTCCCCGAGGTTGGCGAGGTTGATGGGCACGGTCAGCCGGATGTCGCCGAGCGCGGGCCCCCGCGCCTGATCGGTCACCGTGAACAGGTAGACCGGCGCGGACAGCCCGATCGCGACGCGCTCGTGCACCGCGAAGAACCCGCCGATGTTCAGCGCGACCAGGTGGTCGACGAGCGGCACCTTCTCGGCGTCGCCCTCACCCGCCTTCACGAAGAGCACGAGCGGCTGGTAGGCGTACTCGAACAGCCCCTCGATGCCGAAGCTCATCGGCTCATAGGCCTCTGCGCGCCAGGTCGAGGTGTAGTCCTTCAGATCACCGTCGTTCGGAGCGAGGGCGAAGCCGTGGGCGTCGACCCCGCTGAGCGAGGAGGTCTGGGCGAGCGCGGCGCCTGGCGAGATCGCCAGGAGCGCGCCGAGGAGAAGGGAAGGCCGCATGGCTCACTCCCCGCCGTTCGAGGAGCGACGGCGCCGCGCGAACACGGCCGCCAGGCCCAGGAGCCACGCACCGCCGAGCGGGCTGCTCGCCGGGGTGTCGCAACCACAGCCACCCTGCGCCCAGACCGACGGCGCTTCGCCGTCGCAGTCCTGGTCGTAGTCGAGGAACGGGTTCTCGGGCGCACCGGGGTAGACCGCGGCGTTGTTGTCGTCGCAGTCGTCGCCGCCTGCCTCGACACCCACGAACCCGTCGCAGTCGACGTCGATCAGGTCCTCGCCGTCGCAGTCCTGGTCGATGTCGTCGTACGGGACCTCGTCGGCGCCCGGGTAGATGGTCGCGTCGGAGTCGTCACAGTCGTTGCCGCCGGGGCAGTCGATCGAGATGTACCCGTCGTTGTCCGCATCCAGCGTGCACTCGTCGTAGCCGTCGCAGTCCTGGTCGATCCCATCGTTCGGGATCTCCGTCGCGCCGGGGTAGATCGTGTCGTCCGCGTCGTTGCAGTCGGTGCCCGGGTTGCCGCTCGCGTCCACGCACGCGGTGGAGATGAACCCGTCGCCATCGACGTCGCACCAGTCGCTGCCGTCGCAGTCCTGGTCGATGCCGTCGTACGGGATCTCGTTCGCGCCAGGATTGACGCTCGCGAGCGTCTCGTCGCAGTCGATGATGGCGTTGAATCCGTCGCCGTCCAGATCCGGGATGCACGCGCCGGGCCCGCCGAACGCGCCGACGTTCGAGGTGCTGCCGTCGAAGTCGAGCAGCTCGGGATCACCCGCGTCGTAGCCCGGCGAGGCGGGCTCGAGGTAGAGCTCACCGCCGCAGGTGCCTGGCGTGTGATCGCGGAACACTGGCGTCCCGATCGTCGCGGTGACCTCGGGGAAGTCGTCGAGCTCGACCGCGTCGTCGACCAGGTCGCCGTAGAGGTTGAAGCCGCCCGTGAGGAAGCGCGAGTTGCTGCCCCCGGCGAGGCCCACCTCGCCGCCGGTCATCACGTTGTTGCGGAGGTCGACGCGGACGTCGCCGGTCCACAGCGCGATGTGGCCGTACGTGGCCGTGTTGTCGACGAACGTGTTGTTCACGAGGTCGACCTGGCCGCGCGCGTTGGTGGACAGCTCGCCGTAGGTCTCTTCCTGCAGGTCGCAGAACCGCAGCGCCACCGCGCTGCCTCCGCCCTCGCCGCCGTAGTCGTCGATGTTCTGGAACACGTTGTTCCGCACCGTGCCGCGGACGTCCTTGGTCGGGTAGAAGTCGCCCGAGGGAGCGGCCACCGCGAGCGACGCCTTCCGGTTGATCCCCATCCATTGCGGATACAGCCCGCCCTGGTCGAACCAGAACACGCCCGCGCCGTAGCCCGCGGCCGCCGACGTGCAGATCGTCGAGCAGCTCATGTGGAACGAGGCGACACTGTCGAGGAGGATGCCCGCCTGGACCGGCTCGAACGAGAAGGCCTCGGTGGGATCGGTGCTCGCGCTGGTGAACGTCGAGCCGGTGATCGTGACCGCGTCGCCGAAGCCGAAGTAGCCGATGGACGCACCGCGACCGCCGTAGGAGGTGTCCACCGACACCCCGTCGAGCACGACGGTGGCCGCGATCAACGCCGAGGCGCCCGCGCCGTCCGACACGGTGTCGCGCTGCAGCGCCTCGGCGGGGCCGACCTGACCCTCGCCGCCATAGCTGCAGTCGGTCGCCATCGGGCCGATCCCGCCGTAGTAGCCTCCGTACCACTCACGGTCAAAGGCAGCCCGCAGGTCGCCCGAGAACACCGCGCCGCCCCACTTGCCGGCGTGCACGTCGGTCATCGTGACGTCGTGCAGCTCGAGCGTGGTGCCGAACACCGCGACCGCGCCGCCGTAGCCCTCGGCGCCGTAGAACCCGAGCCCCGTCTCGTTGTAGAGCTCAGACGTCGCCTTGGTGCCCGTGAACGTGCTGTCCGTAAGCGTCGCATAGGTGAACGGCCACGCCTGCAGCGCGCCGCCGGATCCGGCGAGTGTGTTCGTGAACGTCAGCCCACTGCCGTTGAGCTGGGTCGGCGTGCCGAGGAACAGGACGTCTTCACCGTAGTTGCTGTTCCACGGATCCTCGCCGAGCGAGATGGCTCCACCCTCTCCGGCATACGTGCTGTCGAACACAGTGTCCGCGATGTCGAGGATCACGCCGTGCCCGACCGCGATCGCGCCGCCGCGGTTGCGCGCGCTGGTCTCGGTGAACGCGCTGTCTCGGATCTGGACGTAGGTGGTGTCGAGGTCGGCGCCCGTCGCGTAGATCGCGCCGCCCTGACCGGCATCGCCGTTCCAATCGCCATCGCCGCTGCCGGTGAACGCGCCGCGGAGGACGGTGAGGTCGGAGCCGCCCATCGCGTGGATCATGCGGCCCGGCGACTCACCCTCGCCGCCGTAGGCCACGCTCCATGACGAATCACGGAAGGTGGCGTCCCCCTGCACCTTCGCCGAGGTCGGGTTCCAACCCCAGCTCCCGGTGGACACGACGCGATCCGCGACCAGCGATCCGACCCCGCTGAACGACAGATCCGCAGCGCCCGGATCGATGTAGCAGTTCCAGGAGCAGTAGTAGTCACCGCTCCCGTAGTTGTCGGTGAACGTGACGTCCTCGAGGGTCGCGACGGTGCCGAAGCTCTCGTCGTAGGGCCAGAAGGAGTAGGAGTTCACCCCGCGGATGGACACCGCACCCTCGGAGCCGCCCTCGCCACCGTAAGACCAGTTCTCGACGAACGTGGTGTCGCGCACGGTGACCGGCGCGTTGCGCCCGACGAAGTCGACCGACGGCCCCTCGTTGCCCTGGAAATGCGAGCCCTGGACCGTGAGCGAGCCGGCGTCGCCGCCGTAGTAGCCGAGGTAGGCGTAGTGCCTGATACCACCCGTGTTGTTGGTGAACGTGGCGTTGTCGAACAGGACGACGCCACCCTCTTCGATGTGCACCGCGGGCCCGCCGCCGTAATAGCCCTCGTTGTAGTTGTTCTCGAAGGTCGTCCCGCGGACCTCGAGCGACGCCACCGCGTGGGCCTGAATCGCGGGGGCGCTGCTGCCGTAGCCCGTGCCCGAGTTGTCGTGGAGCTCGCCGTCGGTGAGGACAGACGCGTACTGCGCGGCCGCGTCGTACATGTCCTCGAGGAGGATGGCGGGGCCGTCCGAGAACCCAGACGCCACGAACCTCGTGAGCGTCACGCTGCTCTCGCGCGCGAATACGGCGCTGCGGCCCTGCCGCCCGTCGAAGAACCCGCCGTAGAACCCGCCGTAGTCCGAGTCCTCGAGCACGAGGTTCTCGCCGACGAGCGCGCCGTCGACCACGTCGATCGCCGACATCTCACGGTAGAGGTCGGTTGGCGCATGAAAGGTCTCACCGGACTTCACGCGCAGGTTGCGCACCGTGAGCGTGACGCCGACCGCTTGCAGCGCGCGGATGCGGAACGGCAGCGTCTTGACCTGCTCGAAGTCCGTCTGGGTGGACTCGATGGTCGTGTCCTGGACGATCGCGGGGAGGTTGTACTCGGCCGGGTGCCCCTCGGCGTCCGCCAGGGGCGCGTAGGTGGCCGCGTCGATCGTGATCGTGTGCGGGCCCGGCGTGGTGTTCGCGACGAGGATCGCGGTCGCCAGCGACGGGGTGTCGCAGTTGGCGGGCGTCGCGACCACGCACGTCTCGGTGACGGCGCCGACGTTGATCTGGAACGCGAGCGCGACGTTGGACCAGGCGAACCCGGGCGCGAGGAGCAGGAGAAGGCGGTGCCGACGCAAGGTGGCCTCCGAGGGGCGAGGGAGAAGCGGACCCGGCGCGGAGGAAACCCCGCACCGCTCGCCGCGGACCCTACGCCCTGGAGGCCCGTTCGCACAAGGGGGCCACGGCGAGATCGCCGCGGCCTACCCCCTACTCGCCTCGGTATGCCGCGATCAGGATGTCCGCGATCTCGGGTCGCAGGATCCGCGGGTCGGGGCGTTCACCGGCGATCAGGTGCGCGCGCACCTTGGAGCCGCTGATGAACACCGGCTTCTCGTCGGGGTGCGCGTCCATCAGGTCGACGCGCCCCATCGACTCGTAGTACGCCGCGAACCCGACCTTCATCGGCTGGATGTGAAGCTCGCCCGGCAGGTCCGCGAAGATCTCCTGGGCGTCGAAGTCGCCCCAGATCGGCGTGCCGTCCGCGAACGGCGCGTCGGCGTGCTTGCGGCCGATCACGATGTCGGTGAACCCGTGGTTCTGACGGTAGATGCCGTGCATCACCGCCTCGCTCGGTCCGCCGTAGTGCATCTTCAGGTCGAGCCCGACGAGGTCGAACACCTCGTGCAGCGCGTAGCCGACCCGCTCCCACAGGGCGGTGTCCGAGTCGCCCTGGCCGAGCAGCCCCTGGTCGTAGAGCGCGTTGTAGCAGCGCATCCGCGTCTCGGCGTTCACATCGTCACCCTTGAGCTCGCCGACGAGCGGGTTGAGCACCGCGCCCGCGAAGTAGCCCTGCCGCGTCAGGCTCTCGAGGCCGTACACGAGCGCGTACTCGTGCGCGCGGTGCAGCGGGTTGCGCGTCTGGAACGCGAGCGCGCGCTCCCACTTCCGATCCGCGATCAGCGCGCGCGTGCGCAGCGGGCTGAGCACCTGGTGGCCATAGGCCGGGTGCGGCGTCGGCGGCAGCGCCTGGAGCTCGCCGCCGACGAGCATCGTGCGCTCGTCGTCCAACACCATGGCGCCGCCCGGGTGATCGGTGCGCGACGTGCCGTACACGCGCTCGATGTAGCGCGCCTTGTCCCAGGCGAAGATCGAGCGGACCTCGAGCGCGCCGACGATCTCGCCGTCGGGTCCGACCAGCGCCGCGGTGCCGCCGACCTTCAGCGCGCGCGCCTCGGCATCGGTGATCGGCAGCGCCATCGGGATCGTCCACGCGTAGCGCTTGCCCTCGGAGACGACGACCTTCTCGCTCAGCGCCAGCTCGAACTGCGCCTCGGTCATCGGCCCGGTGAGCGGCGAGAGGGTGCCGTCTGCCCAGCGGTAGACCGTGGAGAGATCTGCGGCGGTGACCGCGATCTTCGGCATCCCTGCGGCCTCGACCAGGAGCGCCTTGCGGCGGGAGAGCGGGAGGGTGCGATCGACAGGGGCGGAAAGACCGCCGTGGACGGGGACGAGGCTGCTCAAGGGGCACTCCATGCGTTCGATTCGACCGCGGAGCGGCGTACGCGCGCCGCGGCCAACTCGAATAACGGGCCGGGGCGCTCCCCGCAGGTGACACCCGATTACGCGAGCGCGCGGCCCCTCACGGGCAGGAGGCCACCGCCGAATAGGTCACCGTGATCGTGGCCCCCTCCGGGAGCGCCCGATCGAAGACGACCGCGTTGAGCGCCGCGTCGTACCGCCAGTCGGTCTGGACCTCGCCGTCGAGCGTCACCGAGATCCCGCCGGGATCGGCGGGCTGCGACAGGGGGAACCGGTGGATCGAGGTGAGCGAGGCCTGCGCGAGGGCGAGCGCATGTGACGCCCAATCCCCCGAACAGATCGACAGCTTCGCGCCCCCCGTCTCGTCGATCGCCTCGACGTAGCCCTCCGCACCACCTGCGCAGTCGTCGAGGTCGACGACGCCGCTCACCGTGAGCAGCGACGGGGAGGCGAGCAGACGGCGGAACTCGCCGATCCAGAACGACCACGTCCACCACGACGCCTCATCGACGGACTGCTCGGGCTCGTCGCTCACGACGATCACGTGGAGCGCGGCGTTCGCCCGAAGGAAGCCGAGGTTGCACTCGCCCGGCGCGTCCAGCCCCAGCGCCCGATCCGCGAGCTTCAACAGGCGCTCGTGATCGTAGAGCTCGGCGGGGTCCCCGGTGTTGACCGCCTCCAGGAAGGCAGCCTGCAGATCGGGCGTCGACGCAGCGAGGATGCCGCCGTTGAAGCAGGCGTCATCACGCGTGACCACGCCCAGGTGCCAGCCCTGGGTCACCTGCTCGACCGCGTCGAGGAACGTGCCGAAGCTCTGGGCGAGTGCATCCGCGTGCACGCCCATCGAGCACGAGCGATCGACGGCGACGAGGAGATCGACCGCCGGGTCGCCAGGCACGACGAACGTGTCCTCGAGCAGCGGAGTCCCCTCGACCAGGGCCTGCTGGGTGGCGGTCCGCTCGCCGCGCGGGTCGTTGGACGACACGGTGAGCGTCGCGGCGGTCGCGCCCAGGACCTGTGGGTCGATCTGCACCGTGAGCGTCGTGCGCGCGCCGGGAACCAGTGACAACGGCAGGGACAGCTCGGGGGTGGTCGTCCACTGGCTGTCGCCCGCGTGGGTGACGGCGTCGATCACCAGCAGCTCCGAGCCGTCGTTGCGCAGTGAGAGGTCCACCGCGTCGGGGCAGCCCAGGCGCACGTCACCGAAGTCGTGCGCCTCGGGCGTGATCACGAGCCAGGGCACGACACCCGTGCCGACCAGGTCGACCGGGACGCGCGGGCGCTCTGGATCGTTCGACACCACCCACGCCTGGCGCGCGATCGAGCCCGGCGCGGTCGGGCTGAACCGGACCGTGACCTCGTACGTCTCGTCACGGGACAGATCGAGCGGGAGCGGCTCGTGCACGACGGCGAAGTGGTCCGGGTCCACCTCGATCTCGGTGACGCGCAGCACGCCATCGCCGATGTTGCCGATCGTGAACGGCAGCTCCACGAGCTCGCCGGTGCCCGCCGTCCAGAAGTCCAGGAAGTTCGGCGTGACCTCGATGATCGGCGCGGGCCCCTCCCACTCCGACTCCCAGTCGATCAGCGCGTTCTCGGAGCACGCAACCGCAAACCCCAACAGCGGCAGAACCACGGCGCGAGCTCTCATGGGGCTCCCATCCCTTCAGCAGATGTCGAGGGCGGTTTGACGGGCTGGCGGAAGCCCAGTGCCACGGCGACCGTGAGGACGCCGGCCTCTCCGGTGAGCGCCGCGGTGTGACGTACATGATCCACGTTGGCCCAAACGATCAGGCTGCCGCGGCCGACGCGCGCGCTCACGCCCGCGCTCGCGACCCACCCGACCCGCACCCCCGCATCCCGGTCGATCCGCGCCTCGCCGCCGTCCGGCTTGCCAGTGACCGCGGTCTCATGCAGCTGAAACAGAGGCGCCAGCGCGAGCTCCGGCGAGACTCCCTCGGTCGCGGGCAGGACACGAACCGACAAGCCCGGGGCCAGCCACGCGGTGAGGTGGCGAACGGCGAAGGTGTAGGACACGGGATCGTCGAGCATACCGTCGTACGCGCTGTAGGCCCCCCCGAGCCGCACGAACGGGGTGAAGCGACCGCGCAGCCACGGCAAGCGCACCCCGCCCTCGAGCCACAGCGCCGGCGCGACCCCGAGCGGCCGACCGGCGGTCCCGATCGCGCCGAACGCACCGAGCACACCCCGTGGAAGCGGATCGTCCGGCTCGGGTGGCGGCGGAGGCTCCTCGAGCTCGACCCGCTCGAGCGCTGCTTCGCCGAGCTCGTCGAGCGCCTCCTCCAACGGCGCCTCGGGCGCCTCCACCGGCGCCTCGACTTCCTCCACCGGCGCCTCGAGCGCCTCCACCGGCGCCTCGAGCACCTCCACCGGCACCTCTGGCTCCTCCGACAGGTCCTCGGCTTCCTCGACCGGCGCCTCCGGCACCTCGACCGCCGTGTCGTCGAACAGCCCGTCGAGGCGCATGGGCTGCACGAGCTCGATCAGCACCTCGATCTCACCCGGCGCGTCGATCTCGACCGGCGCGACGGCCGGCTCGGTCACGCCCCCCTGGCCTCCGTCGTCCACCGCGCGCACGTCGTCGCCCGGCGACTCGACGGCGACCTCGCCGGCGAGGGCGAGCTGGGTGATCAGGAGAAGACAGAGCATCAGGCGGTCTCGCGCCCTCTAGTAGTTGGTGAAGTCGGTGGTGCGGGTGGCGTCGAGCGCGTCGGTCTGCCCCCCCAGGATGAAGATCACGGCGGACTCCTGGGCGGCACCCGGCAGGTAGCGGCTCTCGCTCAAGCTGGTGCCCAGCCCGTTCCAGTTCTGCACGTCCGGCACCACGTCGAGCCGCCCTGAGACCCCGCCGCTGGACGGGCTGCCCCCGTTGCCACCGAACACGTACAGGAAGTTGCTCGCCGCGGCGTACCCGAAGCCCGCCCGCCGCGGCGAGAGGGTGCGGATGGTGGTCCACGCCTCGAAGTCCGCCTGGTCCTGCACCCGCCCCGCGTCGATCACACCGGTCGCGCTGCCGTCCGACTTCAAGCCGCCAGCGAAGTACAGCCAGGTGTCCCCCGACGGGATCGCGCTGTTCAGTCGATCGTCGAGGCTGTAGCCGCCACATTGATGACGGGCCTCGGTGAGCGACCGCGCGCTCGCCGTCCACCCTTCGGGGAGCTGTGCGGTGGCCGTCTCGATCAGGATCGGCAGGATCTCGATCGACGACAGCACGGTGCCCGCCGCGTTGCGCCCGCCCGCGACGTAGACGTACCTGCGCTCCCGGTCGGGCAACGGCTCGCGCACCGTGGCCACGCAGGGCGCCTCACGCGGCGTCATCATCGAAGGCAGCTCGATCCAGGTGCCCAATGCGCCCAGCGGCTGAGGGTGCACGCCGGAGACGGTGTCGTCGCCGACGTCGAGGAACGAAGGGTCCACGACGTCCGCGAGCCACTCCTCGCTGCCGGTCGGCAGGTCGGACTGTGGCGTGCGGTAGACGCGGTAGCCCACCGCGCCCGGCACGCCGATCCACCGGAGCTCCGGACGCAGCCCGTCCACCGTGTCGGGGAGCGACACCGTGGTCGGGGCGCCCGCGAGGGACTCACCCTCGGGGTTCGTCGGGTGACCGGGGCCAAACAGCGCGGACACGCGGTAGGTCCACGCGCCCCCCGCGAGCCCCGTCCCCTCTCCCGAGCGGATCGACAGCCCCTCGAACAGCGGGACCTGGGTAGGGGAGAGGATGTGCGCGCGCAGCACGCTGTCCACGGCCTGCGCGCCGTCATGACCGCCGAACAGGTAGACGAAGCGATCGATCGTCACCGCGACCGCGTGCGTGCGCGGAGACGGCAGCCGCCCCCGAAGCACCTGCCACGCCCCGATGTCCCCGTACACGCCCACCGGGGCGACCTCCACCGTGTCCTTCGCCGACGCGCGCGCGCCCGCGTCGCCCCCGATGGCGTACACGAAGCGATCGACCGATGTGGTGCGCCCCGCCGCCGCCGCCGTCGCCCGCCGCGCCTCGACCATCTGCGTACCGGCGCGCCACGGGAACAGGTTCTGCGCTGGGTTGGTCACCGAGAGCGCGCTCCACGCCGCCTCGGTGCCATCGGCGTTGACCACCTCGACCACGCACACGGCGCGGTTGAACGCCGTGGGAGACACCTGGACGGTGATCGTGCTGTAGCTGGCGGCGCTCACCGTCCCCGTGACGCGCGTGATCACGCCGCTCTCGCGACACACGAGCGCCACCGCCGGATCGCGGAAGTCGCGGCCGCGAACCGTGATCGTCTGGTTCGTCTGGTTGGGCACCGTGGCCGGACCGACCGTCTCGATGGTCGGCGGGGGGGCTCGCAACACCGTGAGCCCGGCGGGCAGGACGCCCACGGTGCGGTCGGGGTTGATCACCAGCACGTCGTAGTCGCCGCTCGGGAGGTTGTAGGGCACCAGCCCGGACAGCAGGGCGTCGCCCTTGAACGCGACGCCGATGAGACCGTAGCTCGCCGGGGCGCCGTCGGGACCCACCAGGAACACCCGCGGTGTCGCCTGAAACCCGACCAGGGGCGGCTGCGGGAGCTCGAGTCCGCGGACGTCGACCGCAGTGATCGTGTACGACCACGCGTGCCGCGGCGCGACCAGGTCGACGGCGACGGTGGGCGCGTCCTCGACCCACAGCGTGGCGGCCAGATCGGTCACGCAGCCGCCGTCCTGCGCCACCCGCACCACGTGGTCGCCACCCGCGAGCCCGGGCGGCACGCCCATGCCGACCCGGCCCACCTCCTCAGGGTCCCACCACCAGTCCACGTCGACGCGGACTCCCTGCGGATCCTCGAGCCAAACGTCGGTCAGCTCGCCGACGAGGTCCGCGACGTAGAGCGTGACGTCGAGCGCTACGCCGGCGAGCACCGCGGGTGGATCGAGGTGGAAGATCACCGGCCGGCTCACCACCCGTACCGCCTGCTCGAGCATGGCCGAACAGCCGTAGGGAAGGGAGATCTCCACATCGTGCACGCCCTCGGGTGTCGTGGGCGCGGGGAGCACGTGCATCGTCCGATCGTCGATCACCTGCACGGCGGCCGCCGGCACCCCACCGATCGACACCTGGGTTCCGTTCACGAAGCTCCGCCCGGTCAGCCACAGCCCCGCGTCACCCGACGCGCACACCGCCTCCGGGGCGACGCCGAGGAGCTCCGGCGCAGTCAATACCTGGAAGTTGGCCGACTCCCGCGACGTACAGCCGACCGTGCTCGGGTTCGTCACGCGCACGCCGGGCTCGCCCAGCCCCAGGCGTGACGGATCGATGGGGACCTCGAGCACCTCGCACAGCGCGCCCTGCGCCGGCGGCAGCAGATCGACGCAGCCCTCCGCGCCGGTGGCGACGATCTCGTCCTCCCCCACACGCACCGTCGGGTACACGCCATCCACCACGAGGAAGCCCGTCCCCGTCAAGCGCAGCGGCGCCGCGTCCAGGTCGACGCACACCCCCTCGGGCTCCACCCCGAGCACCACGGGCGGGCCCGCCACGGCCACCCCACGCGGCAGGGTCGCCATGATCCCGTCCGCGCGCAGCACCTCGAGGTCGTAGGCACCGGATGTCAGCTCGAGCGAAGCGTCGAGTCCGACCTCGAGTCGCCCGGCGTCCACCCAGGCGACCCGATGTGGGGGGATCGGGTATCGCCCGGTCTCGGGCGCCACGCCGCCCTCGACGAGGGGCCCCGCCGCGACCAGCCGCACCCGCGGCGCCTGAAGTGAAGGTCGCTCAGTCAGCGCGTCGGCCAGCACCAAGTCGAGGTGCGCACCGTCCACCACCAGGAGCGCCGGGTCGTCGTCCACGCAGACCAGGCCGGGATCAGCCGCGGACAGCATCGCCGCGGGCGGGTCGGCACATCCGACGACCCCGAACCATGCGAGGACGAGCGCTCGTCGCAGAGAGCCTCCCACCACGCCGCGCCCGCACCCCCCGGCACGAGATCACGACCCTGAAGGGATACCACAGGTGTCCCACAGGCGCGCGCACGCGGACGATCCGTCGACACACCCCGCCTTGACCCGAATCAATCTACGGGCCGCAGCCTCGCGCGCGCGGCCAAGGCGATGAGCGGCCATCCGACGGCCGCCTCCGTCGCGGTGAGCCGCGCCTCCCAGTGCGGCACCACCGCCCCCGCGAGCGCAAACGACCTCGGGACGCCGCCGCCGACCGAGAACAGTCCGACCGCCGGTGCCGCGTGCAGGCGCTCGGCGTGCAGATCGTGATCCACGAACGGATCGAACGCCACGCCCGCGCGCCCTTCGCGGCGCCGCAGCCGATTCGCCTCACGAAGCGCAGCGCTCGCCGGACACTCGGCGAAGCCCGGAACCACCACGGGGAGCGCTCGGGCGTGTGCGCGCGCGAGCAGGTGGTCGGGGGCACGCGCAGCGAGCCGCGCGCCCAGCGCCTCACACAGCGCGCGGCTGGACAGCGCGCGCCCCTCCGGCCACCCGAACGCCACCGCCGCCACGTCGTCCTCGAGCGCTGCGAGGTTGGAGGGGTCCAGCAGGATCACATCTGCCCAGCCCTCCGCGATCATCGTGGCGGCGAGCCGATCGTGCCCCGCAGCGACCAGGTCCTCGCCGAAGGCCACGACGACCAGCGCGTCCTGCGCGTCGAGCATCGCGATCAGCGCGTCGGCCGCCTCGCCGACCACGCGCCCTGCCCCCGAGGTCCGCGCGAGCGCCGCGGCGAGGTCGGCGAACGAGTCGATCGCGTCGAGATCGATGGGTTCCTGCGCGGCCGAACGGTCGCCCTCCGCGCCCGCAGGTGCGCCGCTCTCCACGCCGATCGGGTGATGGTGCGGGCGGATCGGCTGGAGCGCGCGCTCCCGTCGCACGGCCTCCCGGGCGCGCGCGTCGCGCATCGCCTGGGTGATCGCGTCGTCGTCGCGCGGGTCCGCCATCTACTCGGTGGGCTCCGGCTCGGCGGGGCTCGGCGCAGCCTCGCCCTCCGCCTCGTCCTGCCGCGGCTTGGGGCGCGCGACCGCATGGATCACCACCTTGCCGTCCACCAGGTCGATCTCGGCCCGACCGCCGTGCTCGAGCTTGCCGAACAACAGCTCGTCGGCGAGCGGGCGCTTGACGTGATCCTGCATCACCCGGCCCATCTCGCGCGCGCCGTACTCGTCCGAGAAGCCCTCCTTCGCGAAGAACCGGCGCGCCGCCTCGGTCGCGACCAGCGTGACCTCGCGCTCGACCAGCTGCTGCTCGAGCTCGAGCAGGAACTTGTCGACGATCTGGAGGATGACCGCCTCGGGCAGGCTGTTGAACCACACGATCCCGTCGAGCCGGTTGCGGAACTCTGGCGGGAAGCGCCGCTTCAGCTCCTCTTCCGCGCGCCCGATCGCCTTCGTCTCGACGAAGCCGAGCGACTTGCGCGCGGCCTCGCGCGATCCGGCGTTGGTCGTGAGGATCAAGATGACGTTGCGGAAATCCGTCTTGCGACCGTTGTTGTCGGTGAGCGAGGCGTTGTCCATGACCTGGAGCAGGATGTTGTAGACGTCGGGGTGCGCCTTCTCGATCTCGTCCATGACCATCACGCAGTGCGGGGTCTTGTGCACCGCGTCGGTGAGCAGCCCGCCCTGGTCGAACCCGACGTAGCCGGGCGGCGCGCCGATGAGCCGGCTGACCGAGTGCTTCTCCATGTACTCGGACATGTCGAAGCGCAGGAACTCGACGCCCATGCTGTACGCGAGCTGCTTGGCGAGCTCGGTCTTGCCGACGCCGGTGGGCCCGGCGAACAGGAACGACCCGACCGGCTTGTTCGGGCTGCCGATGCCTGCGCGCGACATCTTGATCGCCGTGACGACCGACCCCACCGCGTCGTCCTGCCCGTAGATCACGCGCCTCAGGTCCTCGTCGAGGTTGCGCAGGCGATCGCGATCCTCGGTGCTGACCGACTTCGGCGGGATGCGCGCCATCAGCGCGACCGTCATCTCGACGTGCGACACCTCGATCGGATCGATCGCCTCGAGCTTCGCCATCGCGCCGACCTCGTCGAGCAGATCGATCGCCTTGTCGGGGAGCTGTCGTCCGGTGATGTGCTTGGCGGCCAGCTTCGCGGTCGCGTCGATCGCGGCGTTCGTGTACTTGCGACCGTGGTGCTCCTCGTACTTGGGCTGGAGCCCCTTGAGGATCTGCACCGTCTCCTCCTCGCTCGGCTCCACGACGTCGATCGTCTGGAAGCGGCGCGCGAGCGCCTTGTCCTTGCCGAACGCCTTGCGGTACTCCTCGTGCGTCGTCGAGCCGATGCAGCGCAGCTCGCCCGACGCGAGCGCTGGCTTGAGCAGGTTGGACGCGTCCATCGTGCCGCCGGTGGTGGCGCCTGCGCCGACGATCGTGTGGATCTCGTCGATGAACAAGATGGCCTTGTCGCCCTTCTCCTCGAGCTCCTCGACCACCGCCTTCAGTCGCTCCTCGAAGTCGCCGCGGAACCGCGTGCCCGCGAGCAGCGCGCCCATGTCGAGCGCGTAGATGTGCACGTCGAACAGGCTCTCGTGGACGTTCTTCTCGAAGATCGCCTTCGCGAGGCCCTCGACGATCGCCGTCTTGCCGACGCCCGAGTCGCCGACGAACAGCGGGTTGTTCTTGCGCCGTCGCCCGAGGATGTGAACCGCGCGCTGGAGCTCCGGCCCACGCCCGATCATCGGATCGATCCGTCCCTTCTCCGCGCGAAGGTACAGGTCGGTCGTGTACGCCTCGAGCGCGTTGTCGGCGACGGTCTCCTCGGCCTCGGGCCCGGACCCGCGCGGCACGGCGCGCTCCTTGCGGGCGCGCTTGCCGTCCTTGCGCACGCCGTGGCTGATGAACGAGGTGACATCGAGCCGCGTCACGCCCTGGTTCTCGAGCAGGAACACCGCTGGCGACTCGGGCTCGGCGAACATCGCCACGAGGACGTGCCCGCCGTCGACCGGGCCCTTGCCCGCGTGCTGGGTGTGCAGCATCGCGCGCTGAAGGACGCGTCGGAACCCGAGCGTCTGCGCGGGCTGATGCTCCTTCTCGCCCGGCAGTTGCTCGAAGCCGTCGATCAGCTCCGAGAGCTCGCGCTCGAGCTCATCGAGATCGGCGCCGCACGCCTCGAGGATCTCGGACGCGCGAGGCTCGTGCAGCAGCGCGAGCAGCAGGTGCTCCAAGGTGAGGAACTCGTGGCGGCGCTGGTAGGCGCGCTCCAGGGCGACGCCGAGGGCGACGCGCAGTTCGTCGGAAAGCATCTACTCGGGCTCCATGGTGCACTGAAGGGGGTGTCCGGCCTCGCGGGCCAGCTTGAGGACCTGCTCGATGCGGGTCTCGGCGATGTCTCGGGTGTAGATGCCCGCCACGCCCACGCCGGTGCGGTGCACGTGCAGCATCACGCGCGTCGCGCTCGCCGGGGTGTGGTGGAACACGTTCTGGAGCACCCACACGACGAACTCCATCGTCGTGTAGTCGTCGTTGTGGATGAGCACCTTGTACTTTCGGGGGATCTTGACCTTGTCTTGCGGCTTGGTCTGGACTTCCCCATCATCGCGACGCCCTGGCATGTTCGGCAGTTCCTCTCGGTCACTGCGCCTCGCGGAGCACCAGGTCTGCGACCACCGGTCGGTGGTCGGAGCAACCGGCGGCGGGGACCCTCGCCCCGCGAACCGCGAACGCGTCCGTTGCATAAACGTAATCAATGCGGAGCGGAAGCCACCCCCCCAGGTGGGCAGTCGCCCCGAATCCGACCCCGCCACGCAGCCAGGTGTCGGTCAGCTCGCGCCGCAGCGCCGTGTGGAGCGCCGCATCGGGCACGCTGTTGAAGTCTCCGACCACCAGCGTCGGATCGCGGAAGCGCGCGACCCGATCGAGCAACGCGGTGGTCTGAGCGCCCTGCGCGCGCACGACCTCCTCGCCGATCCGCCCCGCACCGATCAACGCCCGCGGCTCCCCGTGCGCGAGGTCACGAACCCCGGAGCGGACGCTCGACCGGGACAGGTCCGGGTAGTAGGCGTGCAAGTGGACGGCCAGCAGGTTCACGACACGTCCCCCTCGGTTCATCTCGGTGAACACGTAGCGCCACTGCTCGGAGTCCCGATAGGGCTGCGGCTCACCCGCGTGGAGCGCCCACCGACCGCCGCGAGCGCACGCCGCGAGCCCACCGAAGCGCTCCACACCAACGCCGCGATAGTCGGTGTGCACGCAGTCGAGGCCCAGCGCCTCCGAGAGCGCGTCGACGTCGACCGCCGACACTTCGAGCAGCGCGAGCAGGTCGGGCTCGGCCTCCTGCACCGCCGCGACGACGCAGGCGAGCGGATCCCCACCGTCGTCGGGCGCCCCCCACAGGCGGCGAACATTCCAGGTCATCACCCGGATCGGCTCGCCAGCGGCCACCTCCACCCGCGCCGGCCACCCGGGAGCCCACAGCGCACCGCCCGACACGAACAGCGCGCCGAGCACCAGCGGCACACTGCGACGATCGGGCAGCGCGCTCCACAGCACGAACGCCCACCCCATCGCGAGAAGGTAGAGGTAGGGGAGCAGCGTGACGGCTATCGCCAGCAGTGCGGGCGGCGCGCGGAGCAAGCGCCCCGCCACCGTGGTGCCCCACAGCCCGAGCACCAACAAGACGGTCAGCGCGGCCAGCGCGGCCCCGACGCGGCCGCCGTTCGTGCGACGAAACGACACGGGGGCTGGCGGCTGCGCTTCGGGAGGCGCGGGCGGGGTGTCCATCCCCCCACCTCATCCGCGCCGGTCCCCTCCGCAAGCCCGAGGTCGCCAAGGCGCCCCGGGCGGTCTAGACTGCGCCGCCTCCCGAGAGCGCCTCGATGCACGCCACCGCCCGCCTGCTGGCCGTCCTCCTCCTCGCCGTCGGCCCCTCCACGCCCGCGCAGGCCCAGTCCTGCCTGGGCACCGACTGGGACGGCGACGGGGTGAACTCCCTGTGCGACAACTGCGGTGAGGGCACCGCGCTGATCTACGGGAGCAGCACCTACATCGTCGCGAACCCCGACCAGGCCGACGCCGACGGCGACAACGTCGGCGACGCGTGCGACAACTGCCCGCAACAGGCCAACGCGCTGCAGCGCGACAAGGACGGCGACGGGTGGGGCGATGCGTGCGACAACTGCCCGGAGGATCCGAACGCCGATCAGGCCGACGCCGATCAGGACGGCGTGGGTGATGTCTGCGACCCGTGCTTCGGTCAGAAGAACGAGGCGGACACCGATGGCGACGGGTACTGCGACGATGTGGACACCTGCATCCACGTCGCGAACGCCGATCAGGTGGACACCGACGGCGATGGCAAGGGGGATGCCTGCGATCCCTGTCCGCGCGATCCGCTCGACGACAGCGACGGCGACACCGTGTGCGACAGCGACGACGTCTGTCCGGGCGGCGACGACCGCGTCGACACCGACGGTGACGGTGTGCCCGACGCCTGCGACGCGTGCCCGCTCGACGACCCCGACGACAGCGATGGCGACACCGTGTGCGACAGCGACGACAACTGCCCGGGCGAGCCCAACCCGGATCAGGACGACCTCGATCGCGACGGACTCGGCGACGTGTGTGATCCGGACGCAGACGGCGACGGACTGGCCGCCGCGGACGGGGACTGCGACGACCGCGACCCGCTGGTCACGACCTATTGGTGGTGGCCCGACGCCGACGAGGACGGCTTCGGGGACGACGACGCGGAGCCGGTCGCCGCGTGCACCCAGCCGCCAGGGACGGCGGCGGTCGCCGGAGACTGCGACGACGACGACGACGATGTGCACCCCGACGCGGACGAGGTCTGCGACGGCGTCGACAACGACTGCGACGACGCGACCGACGATCCGAGCGCGGTGGACGCGGCGACCTGGCACGCGGACGCGGACGCGGACGGCTTCGGTGATCCGGAGACGGCGACCTTCGGCTGCCCACCCGACGCGGGGTGGGTGGAGGACGGCACCGACTGCGACGACACGAACCGGTACGTGCACCCGGGCGCCTACGAGGCGTGCGACGACCTCGACAACGACTGCGATCCCGAGACGCCCGACCTCGACGAGGACGTCGCGTGGTTCCCCGACGCCGACGGCGACGGGTTCGGCGACGCCGACGCCGCCCCGACCCTCGACTGCCGCCCGCCGACGGACGGCGTGTGGGTGCTGCGCGCCGAAGACTGCGACGACACCGACCCCGACGTGAACCCCGACGCCGAGGAGATCTGCGACGGCCTCGACAACGACTGCGACGGCGAGGTCGACGGCGACGCGGCGGGCTGCGACACCCAGGACACCGGAGAGCCCGACTCCGACGACCCGGACACCGCCGACCCGGACACCGCCGACCCGGAGAGCGCGCGCTCCACCGAGGCGCTCACCGGATGCGCCTGCACGAGCGCGCCGGGCGTCGGCGCGTGGCCGCTGCTGTTCGGCTTGGGCCTGCTGCGGCGGCGGCGCGTCAGGTCGTGACGAGCCGCATCGACACCCCATCGCCCAGCGCGTCGTAGCCGGGCGCGTCGTCTCCGCGCACATCGCCCGCCTCGGGATGGCGGATCGCACCGATGCGGAACAGGTCGCGCACCATCCCGTCCGGCAGCGGCGCCTCGAGCTCGGCGTTCGCCGCCGCGAGCGCGTCCTGCCAGGTCGTGTGGCCGTCGAGCTTCGACAGGAAGACGAACACGGTGGGCGGCAGCCGAAGCACGTCGTAGCTCGAATAGCCGAGGATCCACACCACGTCGCCGTCGCGCTCCATCCCGCGCAGGCAGGCCACGACCAGGTCGGGCAGCGGGGGCACCGGGGGACGCCCGGCGGCGATCGCCTGTCGCGCGCGCTGCACCTTCTCCTCCCGGATCACGTCGAGCGCTTCCGGTGTCAGCGCAGCGACCCGCTCGGCGCAGTCCAGATACCAGCGGACCCAAGCCTCGACGGGTGCGCCAGGCGGCGGCGGTTCGGCCTGGGCGACGCAGTAGCGGGAGATCGCGTCCTCGACCGCGGCGAGCGCCTTCGAGATGCCGCGCCACCACAGCCGCGTCGGCTCGCCGTGCTCGTGCCGGCAGTGCCAGGAGCGGCACGGGTGTGGACGCTCCTGCCACACGCCGCACGCGAACGCGCCGCCCACCCAGTAGGGACACCGCATGCTCACGTCGTGTCCGAACAGCATCGGCCCGCCGTTCACGTAGCGCTCTCGGTAGGAAGGCGGCGCGAAGATGCCCTCCGGGTGCACACCGATCGGATCCGCGAGTCGGGTGCGCACGACCCGCTCGGCGTCCCCGCCGCGCCCCAGCGCGCCACCCGCGAGGAAGTTCGGCAGGTGGGGGTTGAAGGTGCAGCAGCGCGCGTCGGGATGAAACGCCCACGGCTGCGCGAGGCGCCCTCCCGAGCGCTCCGGCGTCAGCGGGCACGCGGCGCAGTCCGCGCGCGGCTCCACGGTGTCCGCGGCGTCGAGCTCTGGCAGCAGCGCGCGGAACGCGTCCGGGTAGTGGTCGAGAACGGGCGTGGCGACCTCCGAGGTGCGCCAGTATAGGGCGGGTGATGGCCGCGCTGCCCGAGATCGTCGACGTCGTGATCGAGACCCCCCGCGGGAGCCTCGTCAAGTGGGACTCCACCGGCGGTGTCGCGTTCATCAGCCCGATTCCGGCACCGTTCAACTACGGCTCGGTCCCGGGCACCCTCGCAGACGACGCGGCGCCACAGGACGCACTCGTGCTGGGGCCCCGGCTGCCGCGCGGCCACCGCGCCCCATGGACGGTGCACGGCGTCGTCCGCTTCGTCGATGGCGGCTGGATCGACGACAAGTGGGTGTGTGGGCCGCGCGCGCCGACCTGGATCGAGCTCGCGCGACTGCGCGCGTTCTTCCGCGCCTACGCCTGGCTCAAGACCGCGACCACGCGTCTGCGCGGACGTCGGGGACCGAGCCGCTTCGAGGGCTACACGCCGCGAGGCTAGGGGGGCGGCTCCGCGGGGTGCCGCAGGATGTGGGGGCGGTTGCGGTAGCCGGTGCTCGGGTCGAACACCTCGCGCCCGATCGGCAGCGAGGTCTTGCGCGGGTAGGCGTCCGGCACGCCGTACTTGAGCGGGCGCGTGCCGTCGACGATCGTGCCCCACCACCGCTCGCGCACCGCGGCGCGGACGTCCTTTGCACCGGACAGCAGCGGCCCGCTGGACTTGTCGATGTCCCACAGCGCGATCAGGTGCGGGCCGGGCGCGTGGCCGGCCTGCACGGCGATCCACGGCGCGGTCGGCGACCACACGGGGCCCGGCTGCCCACGCAGCGCCGCCACCACCGACTCGCCCGCCGTGCGGTCCGCGGCCGTCGGCACGAGCGGATCGGCAGCGACCCAACGACGCCACCCCTCCGCGGCCGGATCGGGAGCGCGCGTGCCGCCGCGAAGCCCCCACAGATCCGTCGCGTGCCAGCCGAGCTGGACAGCTGCGAGCCCCGCGCAGATCACGGTGACGGCGAGCCGGTTCCCCGTGCGGTCCCACCGCGACAGTCCGAGCGCCGCGCCGACCGCGACCACCCAGTGCAGCGGCATCACCACGTTGATGTACCCCCCGACGTGCCCGCGCATCGACGCGACGATGACCACCGCCGCGGACGCGACCCCGAGCCCATACAGCGCCCGCCACGACAGCGCGCGCCGCCACGCGGGCACGAGCAGCGACGCGGCGAACGCGCCGAGCCCGAGCCCGAGGGCGCCCGCGCCGGCGAACGTGAACGCGCGCCGCTGAAGCGTGGTGTAGGTGCCCGGCGAGGGCAGGTCCATCGTGGCGAGCCCCACGACGCCGATCACGGCGCAGACCACGGCGGGACGCACCCACCAACGGCGCCCCACCGGCGTCACCGCGACGAGCGCGAAGATCGACGCGACGAGGACGCCGATCGGGAGCGCGCGGCCGATGTCGCGGGCGGTGCCAGGGAAGACCCGCTCGCCGACCATCCCATGGCTCGCCGGCACGCTGATCAGGTAGGTCAGGTAGTTCCCGCCGGAGCCCGCCTCGACCACGGCCGTCACGCCGAGCGCAGGCAGCGCCGACCACGCCGCGAAGCGCGCCGCCTGCCGCCAGCCGTCACGACGCCACAGCCCCAGCGCGATCGGCACGCCGAACACCGCGCTGTGCTGCTTGACGACGAACGCCGCCGCAAGCAGCAGCGCTGCCGCGATCACCGCGCCGCGCCGGCGGTCGAGCCCCCACGCGATCGCCCACGCCAGCAAGCCGATCGCGAGGCCGTCGGGCCGCGCGATGTCGTAGAACGCCCCCGAGTACTCGTAGCAGCCGAGAAACGAGGCGCCCGCGACCGCGCTCCACACCCGGCCACCGCCATCGCGCCGCACGATCCACGCGGCGGCGGCGCTCGCCGCGAGCACCCCGAGAATGCTGATCATCCGCGCGGGCAGATAGTCGACACCCCCCGCGAGCGCGCCAGCCGCAGCGAGCATCGCCGAGTACCCCACCGGGTAGATGTAGGGGATGAACTCGCGCCCCGGCTCGCCGTAGAGCGGCAGATCACGCGCGAGCCGCCACCCGTGCGCGAGCATCCCACCCTCCATCCACTCCAGATCGAACGGATGGGTGATCCGGGCGGACCACAGCAGCAGCACACGCGTGACCACCGCCGCGGACAGCGCCAGGGGGAGCAGCAGGGGCCAGGAGGGTCGCTCGGACGGCATCGGGCCGCCCCGTAACCCCGAGAAGCGATCCCGCGCGAGCGCCGGTCCGGGATAGACTGCCCGCTCCCCGGAGGTCTCGATGCGGCTCGGCGCCTGGCTCTCACTCACCCTGCTCGCGTGTCGCCCCCCCGCGGCGCTGCCGGTCGACGAGGCCGTCACGCTGCGGATCGTCGCGATGAACGACTACCACGGCGGCCTGTACGAGGAGGGCGTGAGCGGCGTGCCCGACGTGGTGCTCGGCGGGCTGCCGTGGCTCGCCGGGGCGGTCGACGCGCTGCGGGCGGAGGATCCACACCTGCTGCTGATCGACGGCGGTGACTTCTACCAGGGCGCGTGGCCGGTCAACGCCACGAAGGGCCGCGGCAGCGTGGCGTCGCTGAACCTGCTCGGGGTCGACGCCGCCGCGGTCGGCAACCACGAGTTCGACTACGGCGGCGTGGAGGGCGGGCACCCGCTGCGCGGCGCGCTCGAGGCGGGCGCGAAGACCTCGAACTTCCCCTGGCTGACCGCGAACATCCGCACCGCAGAGGGCGAGCGCTGGCAGCCCGAGGGCGTGACCCCGTGGGTGATGCTGGAGCGCAAGGGCAAGAAGATCGCCGTGATCGGACTCACGACCACCGACACGCCGCAGACCACCCTGCTCGTCAACGTCGCCGACCTGACGTTCCAGGACGTCGTGGCCGCGGTCGACGAGATCCTCCCCGAGGTCCGGGCCGCCAAGCCCGACGTCATGGTGCTGGCGGCACATCTCACCGGCAAGTGCGCGCCGGCGTCCTACCTGGAGGTCGGCGAGCCGTGCACGCCCGACGGCGAGATCGGGCGACTGCTCAACGAGCTGCCGCCCGGCACGTTCGACGTGATGATCCTCGGCCACGCGCACACGCTGCTCGCGCACCGCGTGGGTGACACCTACCTGCTCGAGAACCGGGCGCGCGGGCACGCGCTCGGGATGATCGATCTGGTCGTCGGACCGAACGGCGTCGAGCACGACCGCACCGTGCTCCATGCCCCGTGGGGGCTGACGCACGAACCGGTCGATCCGGGGTGCGGCGAGGGGGAGTTCGACCTCTCGCCCCGGGCGCTCGGCGGGCGAACGGTGACGCCTCGCGCGGACGCGCTCGCGCTGGTCCGGCAGCTCGAGGAGGAGGTGGGGAGCCTGTGCACCGAGGTCGGCTGCGCGGCGAGGCCGCTCGGACGCGACCGGGCCGCGGAGTCCGAGGTGGGCGTGCTGGTTGCCGACGCGATCGCGTGGGCGCTGCCCGAGGCCGATCTGGCGATCCAGAACTCCGGAGGGCTGCGCGCCGACCTGCCGGGCGGGACCCTCCGCCGCGGCGACCTGCAGCAGGTGATGCCGTTCGACAACCGCCTCTACGTGGTCGAGATGACGGGCGAGCAGGTGGCCCTGATGTTCCGCCTCGGCGCTTCGGGTGCGCACGGCATCCTGCAGGTCGCGGGCGCCCGCTATCACTTCGATCCCCAGCTGAGCACCGGCACCGACCTCGACGGCGACGGCGAGGTCGCGCAGTGGGAGCACGACCGCCTGTGCAGCGTGGAGGTGGGCGGGGCGCCGCTCGACCCGAAGGCCACCTACAAGGTCGCGACCACCGACTTCCTGCTCGGGGGCGGCGACCACCTGGGCCCGGCGTTCGAGGGCGTGAAGATCGTGAAGGAGGGTCCGCTGCTGCGCGAGGTGCTGTTCGACTACCCGGCCACGTTGGGCGCGTGCATCGGTGCTGCGGGCTCGCTCGTCGATCCGGACGCCCCGCGGATCCGCCAGGGAGCGTGCGAGTAGGCGGCGAACGGCGCTGGCCGAACGCCCCCCGCGCGGGGGAGGATCGGAGCGAGCCTCGGGGTTTCCCCGAGCGAGACACATGGAGGCCTGGTCGTGCTGTGGTGGGTGTCGTCGCTCTCGTTGGCCTGGGCGCTGGCGTGTCCCGAGGGCGCCACGCTCGCCGGCGCTCCCCCGCCCGACGGCGACGCGCAGTGGTGCGAGGTCGTCGTCGGTGACGCGCGCGTCCGCAGCGGTCCCGCCGCGGAGTGGCACCCCGACGGCGCGAAGAAGGCCGAGGGCGCCTACCGGGACGGTCTGAAGCAGGGCCTGTGGACCACCTGGCACCCCGACGGCACGATCAAGGGCCAGGGCAGCTACACCAACGACAAGCCGCACGGTCGGTGGATCGAGAATCACCCCGGTGGAGACCCGTGGTTCGTCGGCGAGTACCTCATGGGTCGCGCGCACGGGGCCTGGGTCTACTACGACGAGGAAGGAAAGAAGGACGCCGAAGGCGGCTTCCTCAACGGAGCGAAGTACGGGCCGTGGACCCACTACCACCCGAGCGGCGCCGTGCGCGCGGTCGGACGCTACACGACCGGACTGCACGACGGGACGTGGACCTACTTCGACCCGAGCGGGGCCAAGGAGCGCGAGGGCGCCTACCGCAGCGGACGGATGACCGGCACCTGGTCGTACTACTTCCCCGATGGGCGGCTCGATCGGCAGACCACCTACGTCGCCAACCAGCCAGAGGGGCTCGAGATCGTCTACTTCCCGCAGGGTGGCAAGCAGGTGGAGGGGACCTACCGCGCCGGCGAGCGCGACGGCGAGTGGGTCTACTGGTACGAGTCCGGCGTGCGGCAGCGCCTCGAGAACTGGCGCGCCGGCGCGAAGACCGGCCGCTGGGTGGGCTGGTACGAGAACGGCAAGCGCAAGTTCGACGGCCTGCTGGTCGACGGTCGGGAGTCCGGGTCGTGGACCCACTGGTACGAAGACGGCGTGGAGAAGGCGCGTGGCGCGTTCGCGTCGGGGAGCCCCGACGGCGAGTGGACGACCTGGCACGCCAACGGTCAGCCCGCCTCGCAAGGGGTCTACGTCCGTGGCGCGCGCGACGGCGTGTGGACCTATTGGGACGAGGACGGATCGGTTCGCAGCGTGGAGCGTTGGGTGGACGGCCGCCCGAGCCCGTGACGGGATACGGCGTGGCCATGTCCATCGAGGTTCGTTGTCCCTGCTGCAAGCGCGTCGAGCGCTGGGAGTCCGTCCCCGCGCCGCGACGGGTCTCCGTCCGTGCCGCCGGCGGGCATCGGCGCCCTGCCGAGGCCCCCGCGATCGCCGCGTGGCGCACGCTGACCACGCTCCGGGGGGGCGAGGTGGCGTTCGGGGCGTGCGAGGCGTGCGGGCAGCCGCTGGTCGCGCGCGAGCTGCCGACCCGTGCCTACGCCGTGCCGATCTCCAGCGCGTTGACGTTCGACGCGGACGGCTTCCATGGCGCGAACGGGCCGCTCGACGCCGAGGCGGCCCGGCGGCTCGTGGTCGCCGAGAGCCCGGCCGAAGCACGGCCGGGTGCGATGCAATACGGGTTCACCGGGTTCGCGCTCGGGCTCGTCGGCCTGCTCGCGGTCGGCTTCGTGCTCGCATGGAGCTACATCGCCTACCTCGGCTACCGGATCGCGACCGGCGAAGTGTTCACCCCGTGACGTCCAGCGGCGCGCCCACCGCCGCGCGCGCGATCTCGCCCGAGCCGGTCCACCGGATGGCCTCGAGCCCCAGCGTACCGAACCACGCGACGAGCTCGTCGTCGTCGGCCAGGACGATCACGCGGGGCCCCTCGTCGAGCAGGAAGGGCACGGCCGCGCGCCCCTCCGGGGTCAGACCCGAGAGGTGCCACACCTCGGCGCGACTCTCGCCTGCCTGGAGCGTCATCCGCCAGATTCCCTCGCCGGCGTCATCCAAGGCCTGAAGCACCGGATGCCCCCGCCGCTCGCGCGCCGTCGGACCGCGGAGGATGCGGTCGACGACCCACCCGTCCCGCGCGAACGAGCGCGCCAGCTCGAGCACGATCTCGATGCCCGGTCCCCCAAAGCGCGTCGCCGTCGGCGGCTCGGCGACCAGCGCGAGCGCATCATCCCCGCCCGCCGCGTACAGCCGCGCGGACAGCGTGATGCCCTCGGGCAGGCGCGCGTGATCGGGCGCGGTCGCGTGTGCCGCCCGCAGGAAGCGCAGCGTACGATCCGTACGAACCTCGATCGGGAGCGGGTCGAGCGCCTCGGAGGCCACGCTGAACGCCGCGTGCAGCCGTGGGAGGCCCGCCAGCGCCGCGCACAGCGCGTCGTGATCGGGGGGTGCGTCGGACACGAGCAGCTCGCGCAGCCCGACGTGGGGATCGACCCCACCTCTCGCCGGAGCGGGCACGGGTGCCACGGGCGTCGCAGGCGTGGAGACCTCGGCAGGCGACACATCCCGTGCCGCGCCCAGCAGCGCCGTCGGCTCGAAGGACTCTGCCACGGCCACGCCGCGGCTGGAGGCCGCCTCGCGCAGCGCGGCGTTCGCGTCGCCCGGCGCGACGAGCACCGTGCGTGGGCACAGCGCGACCAGCCGATCCGCCAGCGACTCGGCGACCGCCGGCTCGTAGGCGACGTCGTGCGAGGCGGCCGCGGCGATCTGCCGCTCCACTGCGTCCTCGACGTAGCGAAGCGTCCAGATCCGGCGTCCGCGTGGCTCGCCGCGCGCGCTGATGCCACGTCGGAGGCTGATCTCGGACCACCGCACGCGATCGCCCGCGCGCAGCACCTCGACGAGCCAGCCGAACGGAGCCTCGGCGTAGGCGGTGACCGCGTACGCACCCTGCTGCCCCAGCCGGTCGACCGCGGCGCGCGTGCGCTCGCCGTCCGCGTGCGCGAGCGCCTGCGCGACGAGGCTGATCAGCCACGGCGCCGGCTCCTTCAGCCCCGCGTGCGCGACATGGTGCTCGAGCGCCAGGGACGCTAGCTCGTCGATGCGCTCGGGGTGTGCGTCACGCCAGGTCTCGAGCAGCCTGAGTCTCGGCTTCCACTTCTGCGGAACCGGGGCCCCGAGCAGAGCGGACAGTGGATCCGCCGCGTCACCCGCCGAGCCCTCGGCCCGCGGCGCGCGCTCGTTCCTGGGCTGTCGGACCAGCCGCGAACGCATGTCCTGCTCGAGCTCGCGCAGCGACGCGTCGCGCTCCTCCGCGTCGAACGTGAGCGCCTGGGCGAGGCGAATCCACACCTGCACCAGCCCCGCGCGGGGTCCGCGTGCGCCTTGGAGGGACTCGAGCGCCGGCTCGAAGCGGCCCGCCGCAGCGAGGACGACCGCCGCGTCCTCGCTGTCGACCCCCTCGGGCGTCGCGCGCGGCTTGCGCTCGGGGCGCTCCGGGCGCTCCGGGCGCTCGGGCCGCTCGGGCCGCTCGGGCCGCTCGGGCCGCTGAGGGCGATCGTTGCGCGGACCGCGCTCGGGGCGCGACCGCTGTGGCTCCACCTTGCGGGCGGCCGGCCCGAGGATCAGCGCCTTGGCGCCCAGGCTCGCGACGTAGGCGCGCGTGGCCTCCAGCTCGTCGAACGTGGCGATCGGGGGCGTCTGGCACAGCGAGACGAGCGCCTGCGCCTCGCGGTTCGCCGGGTCGCTCTCTCCGAGCAGGGCGTACAGGCGCGACATCGCGAACGCCGCTTCGCGGAGCGCGGGGATGTCGGTGAGGTGGGACGCGCGCCAGCGGCCGATCTCGGAGAGGAGCTCGCGGCGACTCCGCTCGTCCTGGGCGGCAACGATGTGCTCGGTCCATCGATCGAAGGGCACGGGCATCTCCTGGGGTTCCGTCAATTCGGGTCGGCCCCCCGTATCCGCGGACCGCCGCCCGTGCGATACCGTGGATCGAACGGAGGTCGACGGATGGCGGTGAACCCACGACCACGGCGCCTCGATCCGAAGCGCGCGGTCGCGTCTCGGACCGCAGGTTGAGCCCGTTCACCGAGCGCCCCACGCTGCGATGGCCGCCGAGCGGCGAGACGCATGACGTGGTCGCCGTCGAGGAGCCACTGGAGATCCGGGTGGAGGGGGAGAGCCTCGCGGTGACGATGCGTACGCCGGGGCACGACCTCGAGCTCGTCGCCGGGTTCTTGTTCACCGAGGGCGTGATCGAGGAGCGCAGCGACCTCTCGGCGCTCGCGCATCGGATCAACCCGTTCGATCCCAGCGAGAACACGGTCGACTGCCGGCTCGCCAGCGGTGTGGAAGCGCATCGCGACGCGCTGGAGCGCGCGCGACGTGCCCTGTACGCGACCTCGTCCTGCGGCCTGTGCGGCAAGGTCAGCATCGCGCGGATCCACGTCCACGCGCCGCCGCTCACCCCGATCCCGCTCCCGGATCCGACGATCCTCGCGGGCCTCGCCGCGAAGCTGTCCGACGCACAGACCGGCTTCGCCGCGACGGGCGGCCTGCATGGCGCCGCGCTGTTCACCCTGGACGGCGCCCTCGAGGTCGCCCGCGAGGACGTCGGGCGTCACAACGCGGTCGACAAGGTGCTCGGATGGCGCCTCCGTCAGGGGCGGGTGCCGGTCGACGATCGGATCCTCGTCGTGAGCAGCCGCGCCGGCTTCGAGATCGTGCAGAAGGCGCTCGTGGCGCGCGTGCCGATCGTGTGCGCGATGGGCGCCGCCACGAGCCTCGCGGTGGATCTCGCGAACGCGAGCGGCGTGCACCTCATCGGGTTTCTCGGCCCCGAGCGGTTCAACCGCTACGCGGGAAGCCCCTAGGACGGCCATACCAGTTCGGCCAATCCAGGCGCGAGGCGCGGGCTACGG